>NZ_JBIBWH010000004.1:0-510320 GCF_043081205.1 Streptomyces sp. NPDC014889 | reverse complement strand
GCACCCCCCGGTGGTGCCCCCACCCCGCGTGTTTACAATTTTGTCATCATGGGGCCCCCCCTTGCCACCCCTTCACCTTCCGTATTTATTTGGGGGGGGGGGGGGGGGGGGCCGGGGGGCGCGCCACCCCTCCCTGTTTGGGCTTCGAGAGGTCACTTCTTGCCGGAACGCCTCTTCGGAGCCTCTACCACCGTGGTACGCGGGTGAGCCCTTCAAACTCCTAATGCGGTGGTCACACCTACCTACAAAGCCGGACGTACCGGCCTACGACCAGCACAACCAGAAGCAACAGCACGAACGCCCAAACGGTCGTCGCTGCGTCGTAGGACCGGTACACGATGGCCAGCATGCAGGGACGGATACCCGGCATGCGGCGTGGCCGCCTTGCACTACAAGCGCACCAGGTCAAGCCGTGTTCGGCGGCTGACCAGCGCCGCACGGGATCCGACGATCAATTACTCGGAGCCTCGGCCCGCTACGCGTGAACCGCGTCCGGCAGCACCTTCCGAAGCGCACTGCCCACGGCGGGCCCGGCCTCTGATACCTGACGCAAATCAGCACTTCTCAGGTAGCGATAGCTCTGCGGCGGATGGAAGGTCCCCGCAGCGCGCAGTGCACTGAGGGGCACCGGCTCGTCAAAGGGCAAGGGATTCTCCAAGGTCAGACCGCTCGCCTGGATAGCACCGTCCATATAGGCGTCATACTCGCGTTGAGTGATCCCTGTCTGAGCACGATGCGCCGACCAGACTTCCTTGGGGGAGCCCACGTGGACCGAGGCGATGCGCGCCATGCCCACCAGGGCCATGGTGGGCGCGGTCGCGTACAGCAGAACCGGGGTTCCGGGCGGCGCAGCGACGCGCTGGCGGCGAACCTCCACCGTCTTGCTGCCGGCCAGGATCGCGGTGGCGAAGCGCGGGTGGACGGACAGCAGCATCGCGCGTTCCGGATCGTTCACGTCGTTCGGTGCCCCTCTTGGTAGACCGCCTGGAACAGCTCGTTACTGATCTTCGACAGGGAGATCAGCGACAACGGTAGTCCCAGCTCCTTCGCCAGGGAGGTCAATCGCCGCAGCGCCACCGGCTTCGGGAAGATCTCAGTGTCCGAGAACCTCAGCGCCATGGCACGACCGGAGGCGTCGGCAGCTTCTTGAACCTCAGCCCGACCATATACGCCCAGGTGTTCGAATTTCGAGAAGAGGGTGTCGGGTGTGTCGATGAGCACCTCGTCGAGTCGCGAACTGCCCACCACCATCTGGCCTTCGCCCGGGGAGTTGCCCTCGCTGACGTACCAGAGCAGGCGAGCCGGAACGCTCTCTCCGCGGCGGCCCGAGGAGCGGTAGTAGACATGCTCTCTGCTGATGCCCAGGACGTCACTGCGCGGAATGAGCATGGCGGGCACGTTGAACAGCTCGCTCGACCAGCGCGGCTTGATGGGCACCAGGAAGGACGGCAGCTTCGAGTCGATGACCTTCGCCGGCCACCACGCACGCTCCACCACGGCAGCCACCTCGGCGGGCATGCCGGGGCGGAGCTCGGTCGTGTCGACTGTCAGTTCGCGGGCGAGCCCTCCAGCCACAGCCTCCACTTCGGCTGCCGTCCCGCACACATTCACGAGGAGAGCGACGAGCCTGCCGTCATGCTCGAAGAACCCGTCGTCGCCGGCCGCGGACCTGGCGGCCTCGGAGGGATGCGGATCGCTGACGCGGATGATCTCTGCACCGCAGTCCCGGCCGAGCCGCTTGATCAGGAAGAGGAGTTGCCGGGCCAGAGTCTGTTCCAGTGGGTGGCCGGCCGTGCGGAGGACGGGGACAACCAGGGTTCGTCCGTCCAGTGCCCATGCGTAGAGGGCGACCGGGCGGCCCTGACCATCGCGGAGCAGCTCGCGGCGCCAGGCGACCGCGCCCTCGCTCAGCGACCGCAGCCGCTCGGCGAAGGCCGATCCGTCGTCGCCACCCGATTGATGGAAGAAGGCGACCAGTTCATCCTCCGCACCTGGTGCCACCTCTCCGGACCGGAACTCCGTGCCCATCAGATCGGCCGGACGGTACACCTGGGCCTGCCGCAACTCGTCCACGTGCAGCGTCACGGTAGAAGGTGAGACGACTCGGACGCGGGCGACCTCCCAGGCCACGTCGGCCAGACGGGACAGCAGTGGATCACGGGTCGCCAGGACTTGCAGACCGGCGCACGACGTCTCGGCCACGTACCGCAGGCGGACGCGAAGCCCAGCGTCGACGGTCAGGTCGGGCATGGCCTGCGCAGCGGCTTGGAGCAGTTCACGGCTTCGCTCGTCCACGGCCGCCGAGTCCGGGGAGAGCTTGCGCAGGCCGGTCAGCGCCGCCCGCTGGTGTTGACGTTCTGCCGTGTCCGGGAGGTCCCGGATCTCATGGACCAGCTGGGGTGTGTAGGCGAGCTCGACGAGATCCGCCATCCAGCCGGCTTCCAGCGCGCGGGACTCCTCCGCGTCGGCCGTGTCAGCGAGGCCGCGCAAATCGGCGAACACTCCGTGGTCGACCGTGACCACCAAGAGCGCGTCGCTCTCCATCTCCGTGAACAGGTCCGGATGGCCGAGATCCAACCACCATCCGTCCAGGATCTCGCCGTCACGGCCCCGCCCTCGCACCTCGCCATCCGGGATGAAGCCGAGACTCCTCCACATCCCGCTCAGGTTGTAGTCCCGTCGGCACTTGGCCTTGATCCCGAGTCGCTGTGGGTACCGCTCCTTAATGCCCTCCACCAACCGACGGGCGATTCCCCGGCCGCGCTGTTCCTCCGCCACACACAGGTGTGCGAGCCGAATACGCGCGCTCCTCTTCGGCAGTCCGAACAGCGCGTAGCCGAGCACCTCATCCGCTTCGACCGCAGCCAGAAGGCCACCGTCTTCCGCTGCTTTCCGGTAAGCAGGAGGTGTGAGAAGCCCCAGCGTCTTCGTGTAGCGATCACCCAGGGCTATGGCCTTGTCGATCAGCTCGTCCTGCGCGGGCGAAACAGACACCAATTTGATCGCCATCGCTCCCCCTCCAGTTGGGCCGGTCACGCGGCCACAACTCCCCTTTCATTACATACAGGAGAAGCTGATCTCATTCACCGCCGTCCCTCAAGGGGGCACAAGGGGCGCACGGTGCTCCGGAGACCGTCAGAAACGCCCTTACGCTTACTTGGCTCCCGTCTGCTTGGCAGCTGGCTCACTCAGCTGCTGCCGCACCTCGGCATCGATCCCCTGGCCCAGCCTGCGCTGGTGCTTCGCCGTCGAGTGCTGGTAGATCAGCTGGGCCCGCTCCGAGGACTGGCCCGCGCGGACCACGAGGCTCTCCAACTTGGCACACACCATCGTGGCTGGCTGTCGTCGGCTGAGGTTCGTGCCACAACCGTGCCAGATCCAGGGGTCAGCCACGGTCAACGGCGGAGACGTGTGGTCGAGTTGTCAGCTACCGCATCAGGTATCGAAGCCGCAGGTCAGTAGCAAGCCGCCCCAGCCTCTCTCCTAAAGCGGGTGTCGCAGGTTCGAATCCTGCCGGGGCGCTGTGGCTAAACAGCCAAAAGGCTAAGGCCACACCATCATCACTGCCGCACGAGCCTCGCGAGGAAGTTGTCTACGAACTTCTCGACCTCGGCTTTCGTCCCCACGTCTCGTACATCAAGGCGTCCGACCCACCGGACGCCGGCGCTCAGCAATAGGTTGTCGCGGCTGTGATCATTAGACGCTCGGCGCGGCATCCCATGATGAAAACCGTCCACCTCAATGACCCCTGCCCGCCCCTTGTAAGTGATCAAAAAGTCAGGCTCTCGTGTAGACCCGAGCACCCGCATCCCTCCCAGCGGCATGATCCCGATGGTCTCGTTGTCTGGCAGAGACGCTTGTCGTTCCTTCAGTACCCGGTAGAGCTTGTACTCCCACTCGTTGGTGAAGTGCAGGTTGTCTTCGATCGGATGCTGATCCTCAGGCTCAAAACGGAGCTTCCGGGCCTGGTTCGTCGGCATGGGGCCGTTGGCCGTACGCAGTTGCTTCCGCCAATCCGCGCTAGGGACTGGGACCACGGGGCAGACCTCGATCGACTCGATCCGAATGGCCAACCGCCGGGGAATGACGGCATGGATGCCGTTCATGATGCGCCCCAACACTGCTTCGGTGAACTGCTCAACAAGTTGCGGTTCCACCGTGAAGTACACCCTGTACTCGTCAGGTTCGTACTCGCCAGAGTTCCAGAGCGACAGGTCGACCGCGAGCACGTCAGTGGCAATGATCGCTGCCTCAGTATCGCCTTGCTGGTAGAGGAGGGTGGCAGCAGCAGCCAACAGTTGCTCCCCCACTTGGTCAATCGGGTTGTTCTCCATGATGTCGGCCAACGACAACTCATCACCCATACGGAGCATTCTTGCACCCGCCACCTCAACCCAGGTTCATCCAGCGGGCTTTGACACAGACCACCTACTGAACGCGACCACGCTCCGCGGCCGTACAGACTCGGGATGGGGGCCGCGCCCAGCACGAACACCGAGCGTCACGCGCTTGGCCGCAGCCGGCATCACCGCCAATGACCGGTCTCTCCGCAACTACGGACCAGTGGGTGCGGGCGACCGCTGCGAGCACACCACGGTCGCACCTCGACCGTTCGTCGAGGTCAGCGTGCATGCCGCCCTCAAATGGGTGCAGCTTCCCAAGCTGATGTCACCCATCGGCCTGCCGCTTCGTCCGGGCTGCGGCGCTGGGGCGCCGGTCCCGGCCGATCGGCAGGCCGAGGAACGCACCAGAGGGCGTCAAGGCAGCGAAGAGCCACTAGCGGCAGTGCCGGGGCACGATGTCGCAAGGGGCCAGGTCGTCTGATCACGGGACTGCGCTCGAAGCGCGCCCAACCGACGTGCGAGGAACGGCTCAGGCCGCAGGCGCTTCCCGCCGGGTGGTCGTAGACGGTTCGGTCGTCGTGCCGCGTAGCTTTGCTTCCAGTCCTGTCGTGATCAGCTGCGCCAGCAGTTCGGCTGCTTCAGAGCGAACGGTGCCGAGCTGCACCAGTCCGTCACCGAAGACGTTCACGTCGGCCACCAGGCCATGGAAGTCAGAGTCCAGTCCGAGCAGCACCAGCTGATCGGCCAGAGTGCCGGCGCTTCGCCGTGCGCGGTTCCAGCCGCGGACGTAGGGCACGCCGGGCAACAAGTCTTCCGCGCGCTTGGCCACCACTCCTCGCCGGTCGGTCATGACATCAGGTCCTTCCCTTGTCTTCATTGGCGGTGGTCGGTGCGTGCCCGAGGTTGCAACGGTCCGTGCCGAAGCCGCTTGCCAGTGCCAGGCGTAGGAGTTCTGCGAGGCGTTCGGCCGTGTCGGGGGACACCCGGCCCAGCTCGACGAGGCCGTGTCCGAAGGCGTTCAAGTCCGCACGTAGATAAGGGAAGTCCTTTTCCAGACCCGCGCGTACAAGGGCGTCCCGCAGTGCGGTGGTCGCGTTTCGGGCCGCGTACCACCCGTCGCTGTCGAGAGGCGACCACGTGGCAGCGTCGCGCCCACTGGTCGGCTCATCCCGCATCGGTGGTCGTCTCCTCGGGAAGCGCAGCGACCGCCGCGTACGGAGTCGGGTACTGCTCGTCGAAGCGGTCGATCCTCGCCAGGAGTTCCGCGGAGGCCACCAGCGCGGTCGCGAGGGCGACCGGCCGCAGCGGGTTGGCCGCCGGCCGACGCATCGGCGCGCGAAGCCACTGGTAGCGGTCGCCGGACAGCGGGATGGGGCCGGGTACTACGACGGCAGAACCGTGGCCGAGGTACCGGTACGGCGGCGGGGAGGACGTTTCGCGTTCGAGGTAGTACGTGAAGGTCTCGCAGCTCTGCGAGCCGAGGAAGAACCCGACGCGCTGCGCCTTGCGGTCGACGACCGAGGGCCCGAACGGCAAGCCACTGCGCAAGAGCCGGTCGAACATCTCCAAGCCGAGGCGCTGTTCCACGCTCACCACGTCGAAGAAGCGGCCCGTCGCCAGCAAGCAAGGCATCCGTGGGTCATCCGCCCAAACCTGTCGGCACTGCGCCGGGTCGTCCGCCGCCGCGGACAGCCATTCCATGCCCCGCCTGGTCATCCTCTGCACGTCGTCTCACCTTCAGTTGGACTACGGTGCGGCCCCGATGCCGCCGTACGTCCAGACTCACGGCCCGCCCTTGACCAGGGCAGATGACGAGAGGTGACGAGGGATGACGCGTCCACGCACGACACGTCATCCCCCGTCCTCCCCATTCCTTGCAGACGATCTCCGGTTACTTCCTGCACGAAGCGATGACCAGCACGTACATTCAGTAACGGAACCCCGAGTTGTCGCACCGGCATCACGCAGGGAGTGAAAGGCCGCCTTGAAGCCGACCAGTGTCCGCTTACGTGAGGCTCGCACGGACCGGGGCTGGAGTCAGCCACGGCTGGTAAGGGAGCTACGTCAGGCCGCCGCCCAGCGTGGCCACCAGCTCCCATCGGACGCCAGCGTGAAGCGGCGTATCGCCAGTTGGGAGAACGGCCACAGCATCCCGGACGACTTCTACGGCCCGCTTCTGTGTGACGCTTTCACCACCAGCGCGGTCGAACTCGGTTTGAGTCACGGGGAACTCAAAGACACCGCTCTACTCGATGTCGCGTATCCCGCCAGCCCGGATGATGCCATTCGGACGGTTGGTCAACTGTGGCGTGCCGATCTCAACCAGTACGACCCGTTGCTCACGGCGGAGCCGTCCGAGCCCGCGTGGAATGAGGCGTCCCTTCGGTGGTTGGTCGCGCCCGAACCGGGCATCCCCCGGCCGCGTACCGAAGGCGCCCGGGTCAGTCTCGGTGACGTGGCAGCCATCAAGATCACGGCGGACATGTTCGCCCAGCTTGACGACCAGTTCGGCGGAGACCACGCGCGTCACTCGGTCATCCAGTACCTCAACAACGACGTGGCCCCGCTCCTGCGAGGCCGGTACACCGAACGGGTAGGCCGGGCCCTGTTCTCCACCGTGGCGGAAGCGACCCTCCTTGCTGGCTGGATGTCGTATGACGCCTGCCATCATGGACTCGCCCAGCGGTACTTCCTCCAAGCCCTCCGTCTCGCCCAGGACGCCAACGATCGTCGGCTCGCGGGCAGCATCCTGTCAGCGATGAGCCACCAGGCGACCTTCCTGGGTCGGTACACCCAGGCCGCCACTCTCGCCCGTGCCGCCCTCATGGGCATCTCCCCGGTGGCCACGCCGACGTTGCGCGCGCAGTTCCATGCGATGGAGGCCCGCGCCCTTGCACGGACCGGCGACGTCACTGCCTGCGAGGCCGCCCTGAGCGCAGCGACCAAGGCCCTCGAAAGCCGAAACAACGAGGACGAGCCGGAGTGGATCAGCTACTTCGACGAAGCCGAGCTTGCTGCCGAGGCCGCCCACTGCTTCCGTGACGTCAACAGCGCCCGTCGAGCCGTCGCCCACGCCGAGAACGCCATGAGCGGCAGCCACGTCCGGAGTGACTTCTTCGCAACCATGGTCCTGGCCGACGCACACTTGCGGGCCGGGGACGTCGAGGAGGCCTGCCGCGTGGCACTCGACGCGTTGGACCTCGGAGAACAGCTCAAGTCGGCGCGATGCATCAGCTACCTCGCCGAGTTCCGCCGAAACCTCGATGCGGTCGGCCACAGTGCCGCAGCACGTGACCTTGCTGAAGAGGCACGTGAGCACAGGCTGTGGATCTCCTCTGGGGTCTAGGTACGACGCTGATGCTGCGCCGTCGCCTCCGGGGCTGTCTCCCGTCGTGACCAAGGTGTGGGATTCTCCTCTGGCGGTTGCTACCGATTGGTAGGACGCCAGTGTGGCGCGTGCTGAACTAACTGTTGGCCAGGCGCGTCGATCCGCGATCCAACTGTTTCTGCACCCGGCCCAGGACGCACGGATAGTGTGCCCGCTGGACGTCGCGCCGTCGTGAAAAGGTGGCGCCTGCGTGACATGGGGTGCGGATGAGGGTGCGGTCAGGCTGGGCAGTGCTTGCCGTCGCAGTGTTGACGGCCGTGATGGGGTGCGGAAGCAGGGGGACAACCGTTCTCTCATCCGCGGAGCTGCAGAGTCGGTGGTGGTCATGGGTATCCGCCGGACCTGACGAATCCGATCCCATCGCGGACCAGGACGGAAGCTCATGCGCTCGGTACCAACCGGACGACGTGTGGTTCCTTGCCGGCACGTACGGGGGGTCAGCCGAGCGGGTCTGCACTCTTCCCTTCGGGCGGCCGGTCGCCTTCCCCATCGTGAACAGGTGGGGTACTTCTCAGGAATGCTCGGACTTCATGACGAGCGCCACCGGGTGGGCCGTCCTCGACGGCAAGCGGCTGGATCCGGAGACCTATCGTGGGGAGACGATTCAGATCAGCCGTTTCGCGGGCCGTCGTGTCATCGGCGTGGACAGTGGTTTCAAGACCACTGGGTGCGGATTGTGGATCCAGTTGCCGCCTCTGGAGCCGGGCGCACACGTCCTGAAAATTCGCGGTGGGTCTGGCAGCCTCCGGGTCAGCGTCGACTATGCGCTGACCGTCGATGCGGGGCGGCACTAGAACGGACTCCACACGTCGCGTCCCTCACCCGTTCGCAGAGACCGCATGCGTCGCGCGAACTCGACGGCAGACCGCTCGCTCGTGCCCACCTGATGGCCGAGCCATGCCACCATCATTAGCTCCCGCATATCGGCCAAGGTCTCGTATCCGGGCCAGTTCATGAGGTCGAACCCGTACCGGTGGACGAATCCGGCGTACTCCGCCTCGGTGTGCCAGCCGTACCGGTCGTAGAAGAGCGCGGTCTGGATCAGGTCCAACTCGCGCGGAGCGAGGGCGAATCCGTCGAGGTCGATGAGGACGGCATGACCGTCCCGGTGGCGGAGGATGTTTCCGATGCTGGCATCCCCGTGGATCATCCCGAAGGGGAGCACGAAGTCCAGTCGGTCGTACTCCTTGGCGAGCTTGGCCGCCCGTTCCTCCAGGAAGGACCGCTCTTCCTCGGAGACAGCATCCAAGCCGTCCAGCGAGGCAGACAGCTTGGCCATGGGGTCGAAGTACGGGAGGCCCAGCGACTCGGGTTCCTCCAGCCAGTGCAACCGGCGGAGCAGGTCAGCCAGCTCGCCGACCGTCGCGTACTCCTCACGCTCCTGGACGCTCTCCCAGAAGGTCACCACCAGGCCGCGGACGACGACGGGCTGAGCGACCCCGGCCGGCACCCGGGTGGCCGGGAAGTCGACCGTCTGCAGCCAGCGGGCCACGCCCACGGCGCGTTCCATCTCCGCCAGCACACCGGGGTCACGGGCGATGCGGACAATGATCGGTAAGGACGCCAACCGGTACACCGCGTTGGAGCCCAGCCGCAGCAGCTCCGCCCCGTTCGCGTCCAGTCCGGCAGCCTCGCACGCCTCACGCAGGACGACTGCCACGCCCTCTGCCGTGAACTCCGTACCGCCGCCCACCGGTCCCCCGCTACTGCCCGAGATCATGCCTCCGACGATACGGCGCAGCCGCACCCCCGCACAGGGCGCCCACGTAATAGGGGCGTAATGATCTTGGATGGAGTAGCATCACTGCACCTCTTCCCCGCAGGTCAGCGCGCCCGACACCCCGCGCACTCACCTGGGCTCCGGAGCCGTGTGCGCAGGTTTGAATCCTGCCGGGGCACTCGCCTAGGAACAGCCGGAATCATGCGCTGACCAGGGCGAATACCCAAAGAAGAGGGCGGGAGTCAGGCTCACTGACTCCCGCCCTCTCACGTTGTCTCTCAGCGTTCGCGACACACCTTTGGCACACTCCAGTGCCTTGGTGATCTTCACGTTGGCCGCTTCGTCGGAGCGGTCGCTGCAGCCGTGATAGCGGCGGTGGATCAGCTCCCGGAAATGTCGGCCCGGCGGGCCACCTCAGCGATCGGCCCGTCCAAGAACTACAGAGCGGGCAGACGCCAGCCCCTCGGGGAGGGGAATGCTTTCAGCGCTCCTTGGCGAGGGCCGGGACGAAGCGGGACGCGTCGATCGTGCCGACGCCGGTCGCCATGTCGTAGCCCTTCGCCGCGGTATAGCCGGTGACTCCCGCGTAGCTGTTGTTCGTGCCGTCCTTCGCATCCACGATCCCGGTGGACGGGTTCCGCGAGGACTTCTCGAACAGCGAGTACAGCGCCTGGTGGATGTCACCCAGCCGGTGTCCGGCGACCTGGTCGGCCAGGGCCACGATGCCCGCGAAGAGCGGGCTGGCCGCGCTGGTGCCGACATAGACGTCCCAGCCGACCCGCTTCGGGTCGTAGCTGGAGTACACCCATGCGCCGCCGTTCATCGCGGCGGACATGGAAACGTCGGGGGTGCCGCGGTGGTCGCCGACCGCCTTCTCGACCCCCTTCTGGTACGAGGGACGGGAGAAGACGTGGGACGGGCCGCCGCCGCTCGCGCCCTCGTCGTTGTAGACACTGTCCGGCGCGATGCGGTCGCCCTTGGCGTCCAAGTGCAGCTGAGTGCCGCCGACCGAGACGGCCAGCGGATCTGAGGACGGCCAGGAGTTGGCCCGGTACGGGTAGTCGACCTTGCTGTTCGCGGTGGGGCTGGTGGCACCGTCGTCGCCGGAGGCGGCGAGAACGGTCACACCGTGCTTGGCCGCGGCCTTGAAGGCGTACCGCAGGTTCTGAATGCTGGAGTAGTCACCGTTGCGGAAGCCGGGGAAGGTGTTCTCCGTCGCGCCGAAACTCTGGCTGATCACATCGCCCACACCGCGGTCGATGAGCGACTTCTCGGCGTCCATCATCTCTCGCAGGCCGGTGGTGCCGACCCCGCTCTGGTTGACCCCGGTCTCCACCAGGACGATGCGCGCGTCCGGGGCGACGGCATGTGCCATCTCCACGTCAAGGGTGCTCTCCCCGGCCCAGAAGTTGTGGTCCCCGTTCGCGGGGTCGAAGGGCGGGACGTTACCCCACTTGACAACGTCGACGTGGGTGCTCTTCATGCCGAACCGGGCGCTGTAGACATCCAGGTCATGCTGGATTGTCGGTGAGCCGAAGGAATCAACGAGCACGATCGTGCGCCCCTTGCCGGTGACTCCCGCCTGGTGCAGTGGGTTCAGGTTGTACGCCCGCTGGTACTGGGTCGGGGTGTAGCAGGAGATCCGCCACTTCGCCTGGCACTGCTCGGTGGTCAGCACGCTGTTGACGGTGCTCCTCGGTTGCTGCCCGGCTGCTGCCGGCCCGGCTTTGACTCCTTGCACCGAATGCCCGGAGGCAGCGACCGCCAAATCGGACAAAACGGGTGATATTAGTGCGGCATTGGTGAGGGTAGTGACCCCGGCCACTGCGACCCCGATGCGGCGCCGCGCACGAACTCCGCGCATGATTAATCCCCTTGCAAGGTGAGACCCCCACTCGACAATTGCGGCAATCCCACCCGGAGACCCTTCGCAGAGCAAGCACTTGCCCCTGTGCGACTTCTCACCGATGTGTCACTTGTCACTGTTGTCCGACTCGGGATCGTGTGGCCATGCCGAGCGCGCAAAGTACGACCTGGTCCGGCCAACGCCAACAGTGAGTCGACGCGTTCCGGCGGGAGGGCGTACGCGTATTCCGCGCAGCGTGAGCGTGCCACGGTCCTTCTCGGGTGAGTGGCAGTCAGACCGCCTCGGGACGAACCCGCTTCAGCCGGCCGCAGGACCACGCGGTGCAGAACGGCGCCGTGATCAACTGCCGTCCCTGGAAGGCGGTCACGAGAACGCGCCGGTCCACCACGTCATTGGAGCCAACGTGCTTCCGGCGGATCCGCTGAAGAGGCCGCAAGTGCTTCCGCCATGCCCTCGCGTGTCTTGGCTGCGCTTGTACGCCGGCGCCCGGCCACATACTGCCGGCAGAACTCGAACCATCGCGACGACGGCTCCGCGTCCGATGCTTCCGCTGCTTCGGCCGCCGCCCGTACCCGGACTCAGGATCCTGCCGGGGTCACCCTTTCTGAGGTGCCCAAAGACCCCGTCACCAGCGGAAGCGCTGTGGCACGCAACTCCAGTGGCCCGGCAGTGAGCATCGAGGCCTACAACTCGCAGTGACACCGCGGGCTTCCGGGAACCGTCGTTCGGTCGGGCGGCGAGCGGTGAGGCGACCACTCACTCCCCCACGCTTGTTGGTGAACAGCCGCCGTTCCTCCCCAGCACCGGACGTATCCGAGGTGCTGCCGGAGGATGGCAACCAACTGGGGCGCCACCGGTGCGAGCGGACCTCTTCGGCCGGCCGCGGAAGTGTTGACCGTGGTGCGCTCAGCCTCCGGGGCTGCGGGCAGCGCGCGGTTTCCGGCAGTGCGGGTGGCGGCCTTCGGGGTGGCGGCACGTGCCGTCGTCGAGCTTCGCGTCCCTACTCGGTGTCACGAGTCGCAGCGGAGTGTCGATGTCCCGGCGATGGCGGTGTCAAGGCGGCATCAAGCGCGCGTAAAGATTGCCGGGGGCAGGCAATGTGGGGTCACCCGGTCGCATGGCACTATGCAGGCGGGGAGATCGCCGAGTGGAAGCGGGGCCCTGATGAACTGGTTTGTGGGTCTCGGTGTCGCGGGACTGGTCCTGCTGGTGCTCTCGCTGATCTTCGACGGGATCCTGGAAGGCCTGTTCGGCGGGGTGCTGGACGGGTTGTTCGACGGGCTGCTGTCGCTGCCGGTCATCGCGGGATTCGTGTCCATGCTCGGCTTCGGCGGGGCGATCGCGCTCGGCACCACCGGTCTGGGGGTCACGGGGGCGACGGCGGTCGGCGTGGTGGCGGGTGTCGTCACGGGCTGGTTGACGTGGAAACTCAGCCGCGTCCTGATGCGGGAGCAGGGCGCTGCCGCTCCACGGGGCGGCGATCTGGTCGGCAGTTCCGGTTCCGTGGTGACCGCCATTCCGGTCGAGGGGTACGGCGAGGTGATGGTGTATCTCGCCGGGCAGCCGCTGAAGCTGGCCGCGAAGTGTTCGGTGCCGGTGGCGCGGGGTGCCGAGGTCTGGGTGGAGTCGGTACTGTCCGCGACCTCGGTCGCGGTCCGGCCGGTCGAAGGCTGACCGGCGGCGCTGCCCGCGCCGCACCGGAGCGGCGCGCCGCGCCACGAGGCCGCACGCCCGCCCCTTCGTCTTCCCTTCGCTTCGTTCCACTTCCTTCCGCTTCCTTCTGCTTCCTTCCGCGTCCGTTCCTGATCCGTTCCAATTCGCCGTCCCCCGGGGAGGGCTGAGGGGATTCCACACATGAGCCCTGTACTGATTGCCGTGATAGGAGTCGTCGTACTCCTGGTTCTGCTGGCCCTCGTGGTCGTCACCCGCTACAAGGTCGCGGGTCCCAGCGAGGCGTTCATCGTGACCGGACGGCGCGGCAAGAAGTCCACCGACCCCGAGACCGGCCGTGTCTCCATCGACAACAGCGGCCAGAAGGTCGTGGTCGGCGGCGGTGTCTTCGTCGTGCCCTTCGTCCAGCAGAAGTTCAGCCTCGACCTGTCCAGCCGGCACATCCCGGTGGCCGTCCGGGGCGCGGTC
Source organism: Streptomyces sp. NPDC014889 (assembly GCF_043081205.1). Taxonomy (NCBI): domain Bacteria; kingdom Bacillati; phylum Actinomycetota; class Actinomycetes; order Kitasatosporales; family Streptomycetaceae; genus Streptomyces; species Streptomyces sp. NPDC014889. The sequence continues at coordinate 496,863 of NZ_JBIBWH010000004.1, read as the reverse complement.
ACGCTGCGCGGGGTGAAGGCCAATCTGGAGGGCGTCGCCATCGTCAAGGTCGGCGGCACCGAGGACTCGATCCGCGCCGCGGCCCAGCGTTTCCTCCAGCAGCAGGACGGCATCGTCGGATTCACCCAGGAGGTGCTGTCCGGCGCGCTGCGCTCCATCGTCGGGCGGATGTCCGTCGAGGACATCATCCGGGACCGGGCCGCTTTCGCCGGACAGGTCGCGGAGGAGGCCGAGGCCAGCCTGTCCGGGCAGGGGCTGGTGCTGGACGCCTTCCAGATCCAGGACATCACCACCGAGGGCTCCTACCTGGAGGACCTCGGCCGGCCCGAGGCGGCGCGCGCCAAGCAGGAGGCCGACATCGCCGAGGCCGTCGCCCGCCGCGCTTCCGAGCAGGCCCGCCTCAAGGCGGAGGAAGAGATCGCGATCGCCCAGCGCACCTACGCCCTGAAGCAGGCCGAGATCAAGGCCGAGACGGACGAGGCCGCCGCCCGCGCCAACGCCGCCGGCCCGCTCGCCGAGGCCGCCCGGCGGCAGGAGGTCCTGCAGGAGCAGGAGAAGGTCGCCGTCCGGCAGGCCGCGCTGACCGACCGCGAACTGGACACCCAGGTCCGCAAGCCCGCCGACGCCGACCGTTACCGGGCCGAGCAGGAGGCGGAGGCCCACCGCATCGCGCTGGTCAAGGAGGCCGAGGCGACCGCCGAGCGGGCACGGCTCACCGGTGAGGGCGAGAAGGCCCACCGTGCGGCGCTCGCCGAGGCCGTCCGGATCGAGGGTGACGCCGAAGCGGCCGCCATCGCCGCGAAGGGCGCGGCGGAGGCCGACGCCATGCACAAGAAGGCCGACGCCTTCGAACGGTACGGCGACGCGGCGGTGCTCCAGATGCTGGTCGAGGTGCTGCCGCAGGTCGTCGGCAAGGCGGCCGAGCCGCTGTCGGCCGTGGACAAGCTGACCGTCATCTCCACGGACGGCGCGGGCCAGCTTCCGCGCACGGTCGCCAACAACGTCGCCCAGGGCATGGAACTCCTCAGCTCCACCACGGGCGTCGACCTCGCCCAGCTCCTCCAGGGCCTGGCCGGACGCGGCACGACGAAGACCCCGGCGCAGGTCGAAGCGTCGGCTCCGGCATCGGCCGAACCGGCCCCCGGCAAGATCGACATCACCGAATAGAGCACAGCACGGGGACCCCGCCGACCACGGAGCCCGGACGCCCGAGTGGCGTCCGGGCTCCGCTCTTGCGCTTGACCTGCGGGGCAAAGGTGAGCAGCATGCGCTTGTGATCAGGCGTCGTACCGCGAAGGCACAGGGCCGTCATGGCAGTTGAACCACGGCACGAGGCGCGTCCGCTGCGTGTGCGTCTGCGCGGCTACCTCCTCGCCGTGCCGATCCTCGCCGGGGCGGCGGTCGTGGCTCACTGGTGGGTGCCTGAATCGTGGTCGGCGAGCACAGAGACCGCGCTCTTCCTACTCGCGGCATCCGTGCTCTTCGGCGAGGTCCGCGCCCGGCGGTTCCGTCGTGTCCGCCGTATGCCCGATTGAGCGGAAGTCGGCGGGCGGCAAGAGTGTGTGTCCAGCACGTCCAGGGGTGGTCGGTCGCTGTACGGGGCAGTCGCGGCCGTGCGTCGGATGTCTCATACGCGGGACATTGTGCTGCGCGCTGGGGGGCCTGTACGTTCCCCGCATGATCAGAATTGCAGTGATCGTATTCATTGGAGCTCTCGCCATTTTCTCCGGCGTCTCGGCGTTGGCTGTGTCGCCCTGGTGGTGGGTGGCCGCCGTGTTGTGCGCGGGGATAGCCGGGGTCGGCACTTATGATTTGCTTCAGAAACGCCATTCCGTTCTGCGCAACTATCCGGTGCTGGGGCACATCCGTTTCATGCTGGAGTCGATTCGGCCGGAGTTGCAGCAGTATTTCATTGAGCGCAATACCGATGGACGTCCCTACGACCGTGATGTGCGCAGTCTTGTCTACCAACGTGCCAAGGGGACTGAAGCGGAGATCGCGTTCGGCACCGAGCGGAACGTCTACGCCGAAGGCTACGAATACTTCGAATCGTCGATGAGGCCGCGCCCGGTGCCGGCGGAGCAGCCCCGGGTCCGGATCGGTGGCCCGGACTGCACCAAGCCGTACGACATGGCCTTGCTCAACGTCTCGGCCATGAGCTTCGGTTCGCTGTCCGCCAATGCCATCCTCGCCCTGAACCGGGGGGCCGCGCTCGGAGGCTTCGCTCACGACACCGGCGAGGGCGGTATGTCCGAATACCACCTGCGCCACGGTGGTGACCTGGTGTGGGAGATCGGCACCGCGTATTTCGGCTGCCGCACCCCCGACGGCGGTTTCGATCGCGCGCGGTTCGCCGAAAAGGCCGCTCGCGACAATGTGAAATGCGTTTCGCTGAAGCTGTCCCAGGGCGCCAAGCCCGGTATCGGAGGGGTGCTGCCCGGAGAGAAGGTCACCGCCGAGATAGCCCGGGTACGCGAGGTTCCCGAGGGGCAGACCGTCATATCGCCGCCCTACCACCAGGTCTTCGACACGCCCCGGGAACTGATCCGGTTCATCGCCGAAATGCGCGAGCTGTCCGGTGGCAAGCCGGTCGGCTTCAAACTGTGTGTGGGTTCCCGGCGGGAGTTCCTCGCGGTCTGCAAGGCCATGCTCGAAGAGGGCACCGCGCCGGACTTCATCATCGTCGACGGGGCGGAGGGCGGCACCGGAGCCGCACCGCTGGAGTTCGCCGACCATCTGGGCAGTCCGCTCACCGAGGGACTGATCACCGTCCACAACGCCCTGGTCGGCGCCGGCCTGCGGGACCGGATCAAGATCGGCGCCAGCGGCAAGGTGGCCACCGGAGCCGACATCGTCAAGCGCATGCTGCAAGGCGCCGACTTCACCAACGCGGCACGCGCCATGATGTTCGCCATCGGATGCATCCAGGCGCAGAGCTGCCACACCAACACCTGCCCCGCAGGCGTCGCCACACAGGACCCGCGCCGTGCGCGCGCGTTGGACGTCGACGACAAGTCGGCCCGCGTCCACCGCTTCCAGTCCGCCACGGTGAACAGCGCGCTGCAGATCATCGCCTCCCTGGGCGTGAGTGAACCCGCGGAACTGCGCCCGAACATGCTGCGCCGGCGCGTGGACCCGGTCACCGTCCGCTCCTACGGGGAGCTCTACGACTGGCTCACCCCTGGCCAGTTGCTGATCGAGCCGCCCGAGTCCTGGGCCGCGGACTGGAAGGCCGCGGATCCCGACCGCTTCGCAGTCTGACAGGCGGACGGGTGGACGGGTGGACGGGCTGTGTGATGATGCACGGATGATCACCCGTCCCGGGGTCAGGGCGGGTGCCGGAGAAGGGGGAGGCCGGCGTGGGCAAGGTCGAGGATTCCATACCGGACGAGGAGTGGGAGCGCTTCCTTCGGGAGGCGGAGGCCGGGACCAAGGGGGCGCCCGAGGAGCCGTCGGCGCGGGCGCGGATGGTGGCGCGGCGGCTGCGGGAGGAGGCCGGCCCGCCGCAGCCGTGGCGTAGTCACCAGCCGGCCCGGCGGCGAGGGGGCAAGGCCTGGTACGCGGTCGGTCTGCTGGTCGCGGCCGCCCTGCTGGTCGTGGCGCTGGACCCGGGGCGCGTGGCCGGATGGTTCGGGGGTGGGGGCGGAGACGGCGGGAGTGCGCCGCTCACCGCCGAGTCGCGGCGTCCGGAGCAGCCGCCGCCGACCGAACCCATGGCCCAACTGCCGACCATTTCACACCCGTTCCGGGGTTCGCCGGCGGTGCGGTGGGCCGACGGTACGGCGGGGATCGGCATGCCCGAGGCACGCGCCACCGGCTGGATGAGCAAGGCGCAGCTCGCGCGGGCGCTGGAGAAGAGCCGGGACTTCCTCGCCGCGTCCAGTCTGGATCCCGGTGTGCTGCGCGGGGAGCGGCCGGGGAAGGCGATCGCCTTGATCAATCCTCATCAGCGGGATGTCAAGGAATACCTGGCGAACGCGTTCCGCGCGCCCAGCCGGAAGAACGATCCTCTGCTGCTGTTCAGCCGGTTCGACACCGGCAAGGTCCGGCTCGTCGGGGACGTGGTCAAGGTGCGGGGACGGATCACGTACCGCGAAGGCGACCGGGGTGCGGTCGAGGTGACCACCGATGTCACGTACGTGTATCCGGTCGCACCCGCTGCGGCGGGGATCGACGAGGTCGCGCGCACCATCGTGCGCCGCGAGGTCGTGATGAGCTGGGACGACCCGGCGAAGGTCGTCGTCGATCCGGGTACGTTCTCCCTCATCTCCTACAAGGTGGACACCGGCAACAGCGACTGCGACACCTTCACCGGGTACTTCACGCCCAGGTTCAGCGCGGATCTTGCCACCTCGCCCCCGCGGAACGGCCCCGAGGTCGATCCGTACGACCGGAGCACGTCGATCGAGAAGCGCATGCGGGAGGGGTGCGGGACCGCTACCCGGTCGTGAGCGGGCCCCGGTCGTGAGCGGGCCCCGTCGCCCGCCCGCGGGCGGGTTCAGCCGGACTCCGTCGTGTCCTTGCCGCTGCCGTACGGGCGGGTGAGGATCTCCATCGCGTGGCCCACCGGGTCCTGGAAGTACAGGCCGCGGCCGCCGTCGCGGTGGTTGATGTGGCCGGGCTGCTCCATGTACGGGTCGGCGTAGTACGTCACGTGGGCCTGCTGGATCCGGTCGAACGCCTCGTCGAAGTCCTCGTCCGAGACGAGGAAGGCGTAGTGCTGGGCGGCGATCGGTCCTTCGGGGTCGGCCATGTAGTCGAGGGTGACGCCGTTGCCGGTGGCCACGGGAATGAACGGGCCGAAGGGTGCGCCGACCTCCAGGCCCAGGATGTCCGCGAGGAACTCGGCGGACTCCTGCTTGTTCCGGGCGTGGACGATGGTGTGGTTCAGCTCCACGTTCATGGTGTGCCTCCCTGCGGCACCTCGTCGGCGCCTCCGTGCCCCACCAAGCCGATGTCCGGCACGCGGTGCCGTAGTTCCGACCCTAGTCGGGGTGGTCCGTGGACGGTAGCCGGAACCGTACGGGCGCCCACGGGGGCGGGTGACAACGCGACGCCACCGGTCGTCACCCGCTGGGAAGTGTCACTGCCGCGGGGTCGGTGGCCGCGGAGTCAGTCGCCCCGCAGCTGCCGTAGTCCGCTCTCCAGCAGCGTGAATGCCTGTTCCGCGTCCGCCACCGCTCCCGCGTGGCGTGCGTCGGCGGGTTCTCCGTGGGCCAGGCGTGCCGCGTTGTCCTGGGCCAGCAGCCCCTGGACGGCGACGATCTGGGTGGCGGCCAGCCGCGCGGTGAGTTCGGGCGTGTCCGCCGTCTCCTGGAGTGCCTGGGCCAGTGCGCGTTCGGCGCCGGTGTGGAACTGATCCATCCGGGACACCAGCGAGGGCGCGTCCAGGATCATCCGGGTGAGGCGCAGGACCTGGGGATGGTCGTTGAGCCCGGTGATCGGGTCGCGTTCGTGCAGCCCCTTGAGGAAGTGCTCGCGCAGTGCGGTCAGGGGGGCGGTGCCGGGTGGGCGGGCCCGTACGACGCGGGCGGCTTCGGTCTCGTGGTCGGCGAGGCGATGCACCACGAGGTCTTCCTTGGTGGGGAAGTAGGCGAAGAGCGTGCGCTTCGACACCTCGGCCGCCTCGGCCACCTGAGCCACCGAGACCTGGTTGAAGCCGTGTTCGAGGAACAGCGCGATCGCCGCGTCGGAGATCGCCGCGCGGGTCCGCTGCTTCTTTCGTTCGCGTAGTCCTGGCCTGCCGTCCACGCCGCCATCGTAGCCGCCACTGCCCCAGGAGCATTTCTGCACCTGGTATACATTTAACCTGAGGGAAGAAATATTGACGGTGCGATGGAGGAGTACGAGTGATGGACGAGATCGAGATCGAGACCGAGACCGAGACCGAGATCGAGACCGAGATCGAGATCGAGACCGAGGTCGCCGTCGTGGGCGCCGGTCCGACCGGGCTGATGCTGGCGTGCGAACTGGCGGCGGCCGGGGTCGGGACCCTGGTCCTGGAGAAGCTGCCCAAGCGTGTCGAGCAGCTCAAGGGCGGCGGGATCCAGCCCCGTACCGCCGAGTTGCTGGAGTCGCGCGGGCTGCTGGAGCCGTTGCTGCGGCGGGCCGCGTCCCGTGAGCCGGTCGGCGGGCACTTCGCGACCCTGCCCGTTCCCCTGGACTGCACCCCCTGGCGGACCAGGCACCCCTTCCCGATCGCGGTACCTCAGTGGGAGATCGAGGAGGTACTGGAGGAGCGCGCGCTCGCCGCCGGCGCGCGGGTTCGGCGCGGGGCGGCCGTCTCGGGGGTCGAGCCGTGCGACGACGGTGTGGTGGTGACGGCGAACGGCCCGCGGGTGCGGGCACGCTACCTGGTGGCGTGCGACGGCGGGCACAGCACGGTGCGGAAACTGCTGGGGCTGCCGTTCCCCGGAAGGCCCGGCACCCACCAGGCGGTGCTGGCCGACATCCGCCTGTCGGCCGTGTCGTCGCTGGTGCCGCGGCAGATCGGGCACATGAGCGCCCTCACCCGCCACGCGGGGGGTTACTGGGCCATGCTGGTCCCTCTCGGCGGCGACCGGTACGGGCTCACCTTCGGCCGCGCGGGCCAGGCGGACGACGGCGCGGACGCCGACCGCGACACCCCCGTCACCCACGAGGCGATCGCCGCCGCGCTCCAGGCCGTGTACGGGCAGGAGACCGTCCTCGCCGCCGTGGAGAACTCCTCGCGGTTCAGCGACGCCACCCGCCAACTGGAGCAGTATCGGTCGGGGCGCGTCCTGTTCGCGGGCGACGCCGCGCACATCCACCCACCGCTGGGCGGGCAGGGCCTCAACCTCGGCATCCAGGACGCGTTCAACCTCGGCTGGAAACTGGCCGCGACCGTCCAGGGCCGGGCGCCGAGCGGCCTCCTGGACAGTTACCACACCGAACGGCATCCCGTCGGAGCCCAGGTCCTGCACCACACGTCGGCGCAGCGCGTCCTGGCGGATCCGAACCCGAGCGAGGACGTGGCCGCGCTGCGTGACATCCTCGTCGACCTGCTGCGCCTGCCCGACACCAATCGCCACCTCGCGGGGCTGATGTCCGGCCTCTCGCTGCGCTATCCGCTGCCCGGCGATCATCCGCTCACGGGGCGGCGCGTGCCGGACGCCGATCTGGTCACCGGGGCCGGCCCCGCCCGGCTGTCGGCGCTGTTCGCGTCCGGGCACGCCGTCGTGCTGGACCTGGCCGGGGCCCTCCCGGCCGGTCTCCCCCTCCCGCCGCGGGTCGATCTCGTCCGCGCCACCTGCCCCGACGACCTCGGCGCCGCCGTCCTGCTCATCCGTCCCGACGGCTACGTCTGCTGGGCCGCGGACACCTCCGCCGGCCACGGCGACGCACTGGGCGATGCGCTGCTCGCCGCCATCAGCGGGAGCCTGGCGAAGCTGCCCTGAGCGACCTCACGTCGGGCTCGGGCCGCCCCCGCCTCGCCGTGGACGTGACCGGTCAGAGGAGGCCCAGGTCGCCGAGTTCCTTGTGCAGGTCGGCGCGTGGGTTGTCGGCCCGTACCGGCAGGTCGCCGCGGGTCGTCGTCCCGGTTCCGCCGTCGGGGCGGCGGCCCGTGCCGGTGGGCCGTGGGCGCCGGTCCCGGAACAGCCAGGCGCCGACCAGGCCGCCGATCAGGCCTCCGAGGTGTCCCAGCCAGCTCACACCCGGTGTCCCGGGCACGGCGACGGTGAGCATGTAGGCGAAGGAGCCCGCCATGACGATGCCGATCAGCGTGTCGATCAGGTGCCGGTCGAAGAGGCCGCGGACCACGACGTAGCCGAAGTAGCCGAAGATCAGGCCACTGGCGCCCACGGTCTCCACTCCGCCTCGTTCGAAGAACCAGACGGTGAGTCCGCTGGTCACCGCGACGAGCAGGCTCAGTCCGAGGAAGCGGACCACGCCTCGGTAGGCGGCGAGGAAGCCGAAGATGAACAGCGGGCCGGAGTTGCTTTCGATGTGCGCCCAACTCCAGTGCAGGAACGGCGCGGTGAGGATGTCAGGCAGCGTGCCGAGGTCTCCGGACGTCACCCCGAACTGCCGGGAGAGGGCGTAGCCGCCGGTGTAGTTGGCCAGTTGCACCAGCCAGAGGGCCACGAGGAACGCGAACATCGTGAAGAACGCCTTCCGCGCCTCCGCGATCATCTGCTCGGCACCGAGCGGTCCGCCGCCGGTCCCGCCCTGATCCGACCTGCCCATGGCACGCCTCCTCCCCCTGCGGATCCGTCTCCGCGCCACCACTGGCTTCCAGTATTCCCGGCGTCGGGCGTGCGGAGGGAGGGGGGGACAGGTACGTGCCATGAGGCTCACGGCGGGCGGTCGGCGCAGGAGGCGATGGCGGGTCGGCGCAGGAGGAGGCGGGCGGGTCAGCGGAGGAGGCGGCGGGCGGGTCAGCGGAGGAGGCGGCGGGCGGGTCAGCGGAGGAGGCGGCGGGCGGGTCAGCGCAGCGGGTCGAACGGGGCCAGTTGCGCCGGGAGTTCGCCGGTGGTGATCGTTTCGGCGAGGAGGCGTCCGGTGGCCGGGCCGAGGGTGATGCCCCACATGCCGTGGCCGCCCGCGGCGAAGACGCGGGGGGAGCGGGTGGCGCCGATCAGGGGCAGGCCGTCGGTGGTGCACGGGCGGGAGCCGACCCACTCGTCCCGGCGGGCGTCCAGGTCGGCGCCGCGCAACAGCGGGCGGGCGGCCTCGGCGATGGCGTGGACGCGGCGGGCGTCCAGGGGCGCCTCCGGCTTGCGGAACTCCATCATCCCGGCGACACGCAGGCGGTCGCCGAGCGGTGTGCAGGCGACGCGCTGGGCGGGGAAGTAGACGGGCCCGGACGGGACGTGCTCGACCGGGACGCTGAAGCTGTATCCGCGGCCGGCCTGCACGAGGGAGCGCACGCCGAACTCCCGGGCGAGGCGCCCGAGCCAGGCGCCCGTGGCCAGGACCACCGCGTCGAAGCGCGCGGCGTCCCCTCCGCCGACGACGACCGTGACTCCGGCCGCCGTGTCCCGTACCCCGGTGACCTCCGTGCCTTCGTGGATCACCCCGCCGCGGGCACGGACCGCGTCGGCGAGGGCGTGCACGTAGTGGCCCGGGTCGATGTAGCGCTGGCCGTGCAGCCGGATCGCCGCGCCGATCTCGTCCGACAGGGACGGCTCCACCCCTCGGGCCTCGTTCCCGTCGAGGACGTCGAACTCCATTGTCTGGCCGGCGGAGTGGATCTGTTCGAGCTCCTCCAGCAGGACCTCGCGCTCGGTGGCCGTGCGGTAGGCGGCGATGAAGGACTTGGCCTCGAGCGTCCGTGCCTCGACACCGCCCTCGGCCAGCAGGTCGAAGCTCGGCAGCGCCAGGCTGTTGATGGGGACGAGCGCACGCATCGACCGCAGCCACTGGGCCACGGTGCTGTTGCGGGCGAACCCGGCCAGGAACCTGAGCAGCTTCGGGTCGGCGCTGGGCGGGACGTAGACCGGGGAGGACGGGCTGAGTACCGCGCGCACCCCGTAGGTGAGGACCGCCGGCTCGGGCAGCGGCGTCGCGAGGCCGGGGGTGAGCCATCCGGCGTTGCCCCAGGACGACCCGGCGGCCACCCCCTGGCGGTCGTACACGGTGACGTCGACACCCCGCTCCTGGAGGAACCAGGCGGTGGACAGTCCGACCATGCCCGCGCCGACGACGGCGACACGGCTGGGGGCGGAGGGTGCGGGCGAGGGAGGGCGGACGGCCATGCGGGACCTCTTCGTGCGGGGGCGGGTCGTACGGGAGCGGTTCGTAAGGGGTCGTGTCCGGGCTGGTGACGCCTTCGGATGCCTCCGATGGTGAGGCCGGCCGGCTCGGTTGTCTTTGTGCCAGGCGCACAATGAGCGCGACAGGGATGATGCGATGGGCACTATCGGCGTGGGACACAATGGGACTCATGAGCAGTCCCCGACGCCGCGCTGCGGGGTGCCGGCCGTGATCACCGTGACCGACCTCGTGGAGTCCCTGGGGCCCGGGCTTCTGCGTACGGTCGTGCCGGCCGGGAACGCCGAGGTGCACGACGTGGCCCTGGCCGAACCCGGTGACACCGCGGGCCGGCCGGGCGAACTCGTTCTCGGGGTGGGCGTGACGGAGCGGGCCGGAGCCCTCGACCTGCTGGAGCGGGCCGCCGGGGCAGGGGCCGCGGGCCTCGTGCTCAAACGGCCCGCCGCGCGCGACCCGCAGGTGGCCCGCGCGGCCCGGAGGTCGGCGGGCCCCGCCGTGGTCGAACTGCAACCGCACACCTCGTGGGCGCACGTCGTCTGGCTGCTGCGCGGTGTCATCGACCGGGCCTCCGCGCCCGCCACAGGCGCCCTGGGCACCCCCGGCCCGCACAGCGACCTGTTCGCACTGGCCGACGCGGCGGCCGAGATCATCGACGCGCCCGTGACGGTGGAGGACGCGCAGTCCCGTGTCCTCGCCTACTCCGCTCGCCAGGACACCACCGACCCCGCACGGGTCTCCACCATCGTGGGGCGGCGTGTTCCCGCGGAGACCCTGACGCATTTCCGGGCCAGTGGCGTCTTCCGCCGGCTGGCACGCTCCAGCGACCCCATCTGGACCCCCGCCGGTCCCGACGGCATCCTGCCCAGGCTGGTCGTCCCCGTGCGGGCCGGCGGCGAGTGGCTCGGGTCGATCTGGGCCGTGGTCAAGTCGCCGGTTCCGCCGGAACGCGTCCGTGAGCTCGGCGACGTGGCCTCGGTCCTGGCCCTGCACCTGCTGCGGCTGCGCGCCGAGGCCGGCATCGCACGGCGGGTGTCGGCCGGGCAACTACGGGTCGCGCTGCGTGAAGGCGCCCTCCCGGACCGGGCTCCGGGAGCGGCCGCCGCACTGCCGGCCGGTCCCTGGCGGGTCGTGGCCTTCGGGTCGTCGCCCGGCGGCGCTGAGGGCGTACGCAGACAGCTCGACCTGTGGGAATCGGTCGCCCATCGGTTCGGCTGGCACCAGCCGCTGCTCGCGGACCTCGACGGGCTGCTGTTCGGCGTGGTCAGCGAGCCGGGGCGGGACGGCCGGCGGGGCGCCCCCGGTGTCCGGGCCGACGCCGGCACCGTCGACTGGCTCCGGCACGTGCTCACCGAGACACGCGCGCACGATCCCGGCCTGTACGCCGTGGCGGGGTGCCCCGCCCGCTCCCCCGACGAGCTGCCGCGTTCCATGGCGGAAGCGGCCGAACTCCACCGGCTGACCGACGCCGGCCGGCTCCTCCTCACCCGCGGGACGGGGCTCGTCCTGATGGAGGACGCCTGGGACGCCGTCGTCGTGGAGCGCGCCAAGGCCGCCGTCGGGCCCGACACCTGGCAGCTCGGCGGGCCGCTCGCCGCCCTGCGCGCGCACGACGAGGAACACGGCACGCCGTACCTCACCACCCTCGCAGCCTGGCTCGACCACTTCGGCGACCCGCAGAGCGCCGCACGGCACCTCCGGGTCCACCCGAACACACTGCGCTACCGGCTGCGCAAGCTCGAGGAGGCGGTCCCGCTCGACCTCTCCTCACCCCGCCTGCGGCTGGCCCTGCGGCTCCAGCTCATGGCGATGGACGAGACCCCTTCGGAGAGCGAGCCGCCGCGTCCCTGACCAGTCCGGATCTTCACCGGCGGCCCGGTTCGTGGTCCGGGGGTGGGGAACACGGGGGAGGTCTTCGGCCGGAGCGGTCGTCGGGTGCGTGTCGTCGCCGGTTGTGCGGTCGGGGCGGTGACACGTCGTCGCCGGTCCGGGCCGTCCGGCGACCCGCGGAGGGACCCGATGTGCCGTCTGTTCGGACTCAGCAGTGCGCCGCGGCGCACCCGTGCCACCTTCTGGCTGCTGGACGCCCCCGACAGCCTCAGCCGGCAGAGTCATCGCGATCCGGACGGCACGGGGCTCGGTTGCTTCGCCGCGGACGGGACCCCGCGGGTCGACAAGGCGCCGATCGCCGCCTACCGGGACCGGGCGTTCGCCGAGGAGGCACGGCAGGTGGAGTCCGCCACCTTCCTCGCTCATGTGCGGTTCGCCTCGACCGGCAGTCTGGACGCCCGCAACACCCACCCATTCGAGCAGGAAGGGCGGCTGTTCGCGCACAACGGGGTCATCGAGGGCCTCGACGCGCTCGACGACCACCTGGGCGAGGACCGGTCACTGGTCAGGGGCGATACCGACTCGGAGCGGTTCTTCGCCCTCGTCACCTGGGAGACCCGCGAGCACGGCGGCGACGTCACCGCCGGTATCGCGCAGGCCGCGCGCTGGATCGCCGAGCACCTGCCGGTCTACGCCCTCAACCTGGTCCTCGTCACCCCCGGCGAACTGTGGGCGCTGCGGTACCCGGACACCCACGAGCTGTACGTCCTCCAGCGCCCGGCGGGCGGCCTGCACGGCACCCGGCACCTCGACAACAGCGGGAGTAACGGGCGGATGCGTGTCCACTCCAAGGCCCTGACCGGGCATCCGGCCGTCGTGGTGGCCAGTGAACGCATGGACGACAACCCGGGCTGGCGGCCGCTGGAGGCGGGCGAACTGCTCCATGTGGACTCCGGCCTGCACACGGCCGGCCGGCTCGTCCTGCCCGAGCCGCCGGCCCACCCCCTCACCCTCGACGACCTGCGGCCCGACGCCGCCGCCTCGCAGAAGGCCGCGTAGGTCCGTCTCGGGGGTGTGCTCTAGGACGCGCCCCGCGCCTCCACGAGCCGGCGCTGCACGTCCAGGACCAGAGTCCGGAGGCGTCCGGGCCGTACGCCCTCGTGGTCCATCCACGCGTCGAGGCGCGGGCGCAGGTGCCGCACCATCCACAGCCCCTCGCGGCGGAGCACCGAGCGACTGACGGAGATCGCCTCCTGCACCTCCCGCCTCAGGTCGTCGGTCCAGCCCTGCGCGCGGTCCGACTCCTCCAGCGGAGCCCTGAGAGCGGCGACCGCTTCATCGAGGACCACGAGCAAGGTGGGTTCGGGTCCCGTCCTGGTCACATCGGCTTCCTTCGGTGTCCGGTGGTGTCCGGGCGTGGCGGGGCCCGGGAGTCGTATCCAGCTCCCGGGCCCCTGGGGATGCCACCCAGTTGCGCACGCCGGTGGTGCTCATGAGTGCGGATCAGTCGTCAGGCCGTCGTGTTCTTCCTTTGAACTACCGCACCGCGTGAGAGGTGCAGGCGAGAGTCGAACTCGCATCCGGCGGCGGTCGTCCGCACTCGGTCGTCCGGCGATCGGTGGCGAATGCTGAAGCTGGAGCGAGAGTCTGAGATTGATCACGGTTTCCCGGAGGAGACCGGCTGATTCAGGCTGAGCCTCAGTTTCAGCTTGCGCCCATGGCGCGGAACCGGTCCTCAGTCCGGCCCGCGCCTGTCGCGCACCCCCGCGCTCGCACGCGGGGGCGATCAGGGGGCTGCCTCGGTCCGGCCTCAGCCGAACAGGTAGCCGAACACCGCGTCGCCGACCCGCTGGTCGGTGATCTCGGTGCCGTTGGCCTCCTCGCGTGCGAACTTCACCGCCTGCTGGAGCTTTTCCACCCGGTCCAGCAGTTCGTTCACCCGCCGCGCGGGGAGGGCTCCGGAGAACTTCACCGTCGTCCAGTAGCCGATCGGCACGTCCTCGTAGTACACCTCGACCTGGGCCGGGTGCTTCTCGGTCGCCTCCGCCTTGACGTGGTTGCGCGGGACCTTCTTCGTACGGATCGTGCGGACCGGGTCCGTCTTCCACCAGTCCGTCGACGGGTCCAGCGACCAGGACTCGGCGGCGTCCAGGACGGGGAGCTTCTTGACGAAGGAGTGCAGTTCCGTGAGCTGCTTCTCCAGGAACAACAGGTAGGAGACCGGGACTTCGGCAAGGACCGTCCGGCCGTCGACCGTGACGTCCGCGTGGGCCGTACGGTTGGCCCAGTCCTTGGTCGCGGTCACGTCGAACAGGCGCGTGAGCGACCCGGACATCTCGCGCAGGATCTCCTCCGCCTTGACCTGCACCCGCGTCGACTCGGGCGGCAGCTGCTCGCCCTCCTCGTCCTTCGGCTGGTACGTGCGCGAGATGCCGGCGAGCAGCGCGGGCTTCTGCACCTTCTGGTGAGCCGCGTTGACGTCCTGGAGCGACTTGCTCTTGACGCCCTTCTCCACGGCGATGATCTGGTTGAGCCTGGTCACGTCTCTCCCCCTTCGAGCACCAGCAACATAGCCCGACAGGGGTTCAAAGTTCGCGCGCTTTTTCGTCCGCCGCGCGGGGCCGGGCCACCGGCCGGAGTGCCGCGCGTCACACGCCGTCATCTCACCCGCGGGCGTGACCTGCCACACACCGCCGACGGACGGACCGCCCAACTCCACACATATTTCTCGCACTTGCGGCTATTCGTACAGGCGTCCTGTTTGGGACGCTTATCTAGCCCTATGGCTTTCCATGCCTTCACCCCTTTCACTCGGGATCGTCCGGCATACGCCACTTCGCACCACAGGAGGCCACAACGGATATGTCCCATTCGCCCGAGATGCCAGAACTCCCCATCGTTCCCACCACGGTGACCGCCGCCGAGGTCGTCCCCGGCGATCTGCTCGCCCTCTCGTCGGAGGATGCCGAGCAGCAGCGGTGGTGTGTCGTGACGCACACCCTGCCCGAGTCGCCGGAGACGATCCGGGTGACGTTGCGGCCGCCGCTCGGCGGCGTGGACCGCGACGAGGTCCTGACGCGCCGGCAGCGGGTCGTCGTCGCCGGCCCGCGGATGGATGTCGCGGCCGTCCCGGCCGTCTCGTCGCCCCGGCTGGACGATGCCGTCTTCCGGGACGGGGACGCGGTGACCCGGCTGCGGTCCGTCGACCCGCGGGGCGTCGAGGAGACGTACCGGCGCCGGTGGGGGATCTGGCACCGGGACCTCGACACCCGGACCTCGCGGACCGCCACCGACGACGAGGTGCGCGAGTGGGCCGCCGGCGCCGATCAGGAGGGCTACGTCGTACGGCACCACCCGCGGCCGGAGCGCGAGCCCTCGGCGGCCGGGCCGCGACGCGTCGTCGTGACCGGGCTCGGGGCCGTCACCCCGCTCGGCGTGGGCGCGGGCGAGTTGTGGCAGGGGCTGCTCGAAGGGCGGCACGGCATAAGGGAGTTGGAGGGGGAGGAGTTCGCGGAGCTGCCCGTGCGGGTGGCCGGCGTCGTGCCCGTGGACCCCGCCACGCTGCTGCCCAGGGCCGCCGCGCGGCGGATGAACCGGGCCGCGCAGTTCGCGGTGCTCGCGGCCCGGGAGGCGTGGGCCGACGCCGGGTTCACGGACGGCGGGACCAGGGAGAGCGGGCTCGATCCGGAGCGGGTCGGCGTCAGCCTCGGGGCCATCCTCGGCGACGCCTCCGTCCTCGTCGGCGGGGACCGCAGGCTGCGGGAGAAGGGCCCCCGGGGCGTGTCCCCTCTCACCACCCCCATGACCGTGCCCTCGCAGGCCGCCTCGCAGGTCTCGCTCGACCTGCACATCACCGGTGAGGCGCGGACCGTGACCAGCGCGTGCGCCTCCGGTACGGAGGCGATAGGCGAGGCGGTGGACCGCATACGGTACGGGCGGGTCGACGTCGCCCTGGCCGGCGGGGCAGAGGCCGTCGTCACGCCCGCCATCATGGCGTCGTTCGCCGCCATGCGCGCGCTGTCCGGCCTCGGTCTCGAGGACGGTCTCTCGCCCTCGCGGCCGTTCGCGACGGACCGTGCCGGGTTCGTCAACGGGGAGGGTGCCGGGCTGCTCGTCCTGGAGGCCGAGGAGCACGCGCGGGCCCGTGGCGCCCGGATCTACTGCGAGGCCGCCGGGTGGGGACTGTCCGCCGACGCGCACCACATGGCCGCGCCCGACCCGAGCGGGAACGGGGTCGCCCTCGCGCTGCGGCGGGCGGTGCGGGACGCGGGCGGGTACGTCGTCGACGTCGTCCACGTCAACGCGCACGCCACGGCCACCGGGGAGGGCGACCTCGCCGAGGCCGGTGCCCTGCGGGCCGTGCTCGGTCTGCCCGGCGTGCCCGTGACCGCCCTCAAGGGACACCTCGGGCATCTCCAAGGGGCCGCCGGCGGTGTCGAGGCCGTCGCGGCGGCGCTGACGCTGCACCACGGGGTCGTACCGCCGACCGTGGGGTGCGCGGAGGTCGACGAGGAGATCGGGCTCGACGTGGTGAGGGGCGCCGCCCGCGCGCTGCCGCAGGACGGCGACCTGGTGCTCAGCAACTCCTTCGGCTTCGGAGGACACAACGCCGTGCTGGCGCTGCGCCGCGTCCACTGACCGAACCCGGGTGACGGCGGGACGGGGCCCGTGCGGCGGGAGTCCTGCAGGGCCCCTCTGACGGAAGCCGCGCGAGGACCGGCCGCCGCGGCGGCCGGTGCCGCACCGAGCGACCCGATGGCTACGGCTCCGGCCCGTCCTGCGCCCGCGATCGGCACGCGACGGCTGGTCGACTCAGCAACTGCGTAGCCTTCTTGGTGCGTCGATGGATGACCGCCAGTCGTACGGAGTACGCCAGGCAGGCGACGGCCAGGGCGGGCAGGACGACCACGGCCGGGTTCACCCAGCCCGGCACCAGGTCGTAACCCGCGTTGCACGGGTCGTGCAGCGGGAACAACTGCGTGTCGTTGAGATGCGCGCTGCGGTAGTCCTCGTCGTAGGTCTGACCGACGGCGTGGCACGCCTTTGCCGGGTCCAGCGACGTTCCGGCCAGAGCACCGACGAACCAGGCGGCCACGGTCCCCAGCAGGAGCAGCACAGCCGTCCCGGCGAACCAGCCGGCACTGCGCCGCCACCGCCCGCCGGCCGGCAACCGGCCCCAGAACCAGAGTGCCGGCCCGGCCAACACCGCTAACAGCAGAAGGAGATGAGACAAACCCATGGGCCAACTCTGCCGGAAGCGGCGCCGGGACCGCGCGGGATCCACCGGACGCCGGGGAGGCGTACGAGCGGCGGTGGGACGTCTGCGGGTCTCGTGCGGCGGGGGCGGGTGCGGGCCCGGTCCTCAGGCCGTGCGCTTGCGGGAGGCCGTCTTCTTCGCCGGGGTCTTCTTCGTCGTGCTCTTGGTCGTCGACGCGGTCTTCTTCGTGGACCGTGACGTCCCCGACGACTGTGCCGACTTGGACGTGGACTTCTTCGCGGCGGCTGTCTTCTTCGCCGGGGTCTTCTTCGCCGCGGGAGCCGACTTCCCCGCGGTCGTCTTCTTGGCCGCGGCCCCCGACCGCTTGCCGCGCGGCAGGTGCCTGACCTCGGCCTCCTCGGTCTCCTCCGCCGGCTCCCCGGCCTCCTCCCCCACTTCCTCGCCCCGGGACTGCTTGGCCGCCCGCACGCTGTTCTCCAGTGCGGCCATCAGGTCGAGGACCTTGCCGCCGGGAGCGGGTCCCGGAGCCTCGGGTGGCGCCTCGCCGGCGGCCTTCGCAGCGATGACCTCCTCCAGCGCCTCGCGGTACTCGTCGTGGAGGTCCTGGAGGTCGACCTCGCCCAGGGTGTCCATGAGGGCGTCGGCGAGGTCCAGTTCCTTGTCGCGGACGGTGACGTCGACGTCCGGGGCCACGCCCTGGGGGGCGCGGATCTCGTCGGGCCAGAGCAGACCGTGCATGGCGATGACGTCGTCCACCACGCGGAGCATGCCCAGGCGCTCGCGGCCGCGCAGGGCGAACTTCGCGATCGCCACCTTCTGGCTGCGTTTGAGGGCCTCGCGCAGCAGGGTGTACGGCTTGGCGGCGGGAGCGCCGCTCGCCGCCAGGTAGTACGCGTGCTCCATCTGGAGCGGGTCGATCCGGTCGGCCGGGACGAAGGCCACGATGTCGATCGTCTTCGCGGTGGGCAGCGGCAGGTGGGCCAGGTCCTCGTCGGTGATCGGCACGATGGAGCCGTCCGCGTCCTCGTACGCCTTGCCGATCTCCGCCTGGGTGACCTCGCGCTCCTCCAGCTCGCACACCTTGCGGTAGCGGATGCGCCCGCCGTCCTCGGTGTGGATCTGGCGGAAGGAGATGGCGTGGCTCTCGGTCGCGTTCACGAGCTTGATCGGGATGCTGACCAGGCCGAACGAGATGGCGCCGTTCCAAATGGATCGCACGTGGAGCACCTTCCGGATCGGATCAGGACGATCTGCTGGGTCTGATTCCTCAGATTGATCTGATTGTTCTACTTGTCATGGTTTAAGTAGTTTCCATGGTTTTCTTATCGTATGGCGCCGATCACGGAGGTGGAGGGGCGACGGCTCGCGCTCAGCAACCTGGACAAGGTGCTGTATCCCGCGAGCGGGTTCACCAAGGGCGAGGTGCTGCACTACTACGCGACGACCGCCGAGGCGCTGCTGCCTCATCTGCGGGACCGGCCGGTGTCCTTCCTGCGCTACCCGGACGGGCCGGACGGGCAGGTCTTCTTCGCCAAGAACGTGCCGCCGGGTACGCCCGAGTGGGTGACGACGGCCGAGGTGCCGAGGTCGACGGGGGCGGCGCGGATGGTGCTGGTGCAGGATCTGCCGAGTCTGATGTGGGCGGCCAACCTGGTGACCGAGTTCCACACCCCGCAGTGGTCGGCCGAAGCGCCCGAGGACGCCGACCGGCTGGTGTTCGACCTGGATCCGGGGGCGCCGGCGAACGTGGTGGACTGCTGCCGGGTGGCGTTGTGGCTGCGGGAACGGCTGGCCGGGGACGGGATCGAGGCGTACGCCAAGACGTCCGGCTCGAAGGGGCTGCATCTGCTGGCCGCGGTGCGGGGGGCGTCGAGCGCGCGGACGTCCGAGTACGCGAAGGGACTGGCCGTGGAGGCGGAGCGGGCCATGCCCGATCTGGTGCTGCACCGGATGACGCGGAGTCTGCGCCCGGGGAAGGTGTTCGTCGACTGGAGTCAGAACGCGGCGCGGAAGACCACGGCCGCCCCCTACACGCTGCGGGCGCGCCCGGAGCCGACGGTCTCCACGCCGGTCACCTGGGACGAGGTGGCGGAGTGCCGGGCGCCGGGGCGGCTGGAGTTCCGGGCGCAGGACATCGTGCCCCGGCTGCGGGACCTCGGCGACCTGCTGGCGCCACTGCTGGACCCCGGTGGCGCGGCCGCCCTGCCCTGAGCGCGGAGACGTCGCCGCCCGGCCGGACCCGACCGACACCTCGGCCCGGTCGGCCCCGCGGCCCGGCCGGACCCGTCACACCCGCTCCCACGTCCTGCGGTCCCTCGCCATCGCGTGGAGTGCTTCCACGTCCGCCGGTTTGAGCTGACCCCCCGGACGGGTCAGGTCCCCGAGGCCGGCGAGTTCGAGCACGCGCACGCCCCTGGGCGGCGCGGCGACGAGGAGGCCGGCCGGGTCCGTCAGGACCAGGACGGGGCGCACCTCGGCCGTCAGGGCGTAGGAGGCCCGGTCGGCCCGGCCGCGGAGGTCGCGCAGGAGGGGCACGGGATCGTGGCGGCCGAGGGCGACCATCGGGTCGTCGATGCGGACCCGCTGCTTGCGGGCGTACAGGGCGTGGACGGCGAAGAGGCCCCCGGGGCCGATGACCAGGTGGTGGATGCGGTCGCCACCGGGCAGCGGTACGGAGTGGAGGGCGTGCCAGCCGGCGCCGTCGAGGTGGTCCAGGGCATCGCCCACCGTCTGCTCGGCGGTCAGGGCGCGGCGGCGCGGGTCCGGGCGGAGGCGGTGCGCGGGGGCAGGCTCCCGGTCGAGGGCGATCAGCAGGGCCTCGCCGGGGCGGTTGGGGGCGAGGTCGTCGTCCGGGTGCAGGCTCAGGCGGGCGAGTTCGGCGGGGGTGGGCAGCGGGGGCGGGCCCACCGCGACCGGGCCGGTGAGGAAGGGGCCCAGGACCTGGAGCACGTCCTCCTGCTCGCCCTCGCTGAGGAGGTTGACCCGGGCGGCCTCGCGGTCGTACCAGGCGATGTTCCTGCCGTCGGGCCGGCAGACGTAGAACCGTTCCTGTCCGTGGCGCCGGCTCGGTATGACGCGCAGTCCGCGGTGTCCGCTCATGCACCATCACCCCCACGACCATGGGAACAGGCGGGGTGCTCCCGGGGCAAGAACCCGGCTACCTTTGAGGAGCGGTTGGCAGGGGAGTGGGGAGGCGCCGTTGCGGACCCGCAGGAAGCAGCCCGACGTACCGGCTCCGGACAGCCCGTGGAGCGAGATCGTGCCCGGCCTGTGGATGGGCGGGCACGAGTTCAGGACGCACTCCGGGCGGCTGGAACTCGCCGTCGTGCGCGATGAGTTCGATCTTGTGCAGACCCTGCTCAGGCTGCCGGGGCACGGACCCGACCCGGGTGTCGAGCACCATGTGTGGCCGATACCCGACGGACCGCTGGACGGAACGCAGCTCGCGGGGGTGATACGGCTGGCCCGGGCCGCCTGTGACGCCCTGGACCAGGACCGCCGGGTCCTCGTGCGCTGCTACTCCGGTTACAACCGCTCGGGGTTGGTGGTCGCGCACGCGCTGGTCCGGCAGGGACGCTCCGCCGACGAGGCGATCCGGCTGATCCGCACCCGCCGCTCCCCCTGGGCCCTGCACAACGAGCTGTTCGTCGACTATCTGCGGACCGGCCTGCCGACGGCACGGCTGCTGGAGGAGCTGGCCGAGTAACCGTCTCGCCCCGGCCCCCGGGCAATCCGTTTCCCCGGGGGCGCGTACGCCGGAAACGAAAGCCGGTGAGCAAAAGGGACTTCCATACGAAACGAATAAGGTGTACGCGGCTGTCACCCGCGCCGCTCCCTCTCCTCCCGCTCTCCTCCAGCCACCGGAGAAACGTGTACCGCAGACGCCCCGCCCTGGCCACCGCCCTGGCCACCCTCCTGACGGCGACGACGGCTGCCTGCGGCGACGCGGGCGGGCTGCGCGGCGCGGGACCCACGCCGACCGCGGTCAGCCCGGCCCGGCTGTGGCCCTCGCTGCGCCCGGCGGCCAGCCCCGCCTGGCCCTACGACGAGATACAGATCGAGACGGTCAAGGGCGTCAGCGCTCCCGGCGACGACATCCACGCGGTCGACCCGGTGGCCGTCGTACGGGCCGAGGTGGCCGCGCACCCGGACGCCTACACGAGCACGAAGGCGCCGTACCGCGACACTTCCGTCCGGCTGGCGGAGTGCGGCGCGCAGCAGGATCCGTCGCGGTGTCCCGTCATGCGGCCGTACTACCGGGACCTCACCGGCGACGGGCACGACGACATGGCGCTGGGCTTCCGGCTGTACCCGACCAACCTGACCGCGGTGCGCGTCTACACGTTCGAGGGGCACCGGCTGGTGCAGGTGTTCGCCAACGACGACGCGGTGATCGGCGTGGAGCTGGCCGGGCGGGCCGTGATCATACGCTCGCCGGCCGGGATCGCCGGGTACGAGTACCGCACCACGTGGTCCTGGGACCCGGAACAGCGGGCGATGGTGTTCTCGCGCGACGAGTTCCTGAGCACCGGCCGGCACCGGCCCACGCACGCGCGTACACACGCGCCCCTCGCCGCGTCCCCGGCGCCGCCCACCCGCGATCCCTCCCCCTCCCCCTCCTCCCTCACCGCCGCCTCGTCAGCTCCCTCCTCCTCCGCGAGCGTGCGATGAGAGTCGCGCTTCCTCGGTGGGCCGGGACGCTCGCGGTGAAGGCCGCGGCCTTCATCACGGTGATGTGCTGCGCGCTCGCCGCGCTGCTCGGCGTTCTCGTGCACGTCTCGGTGACCGACCAGACCGTGGGCCAGGCACGCGCCCTGGCCCTGTCCCGGCTGAAGGACGCCACGACCGCGTTCGAGTCCGGCGACACGCTGCTGCCGGGCGCAGGCGTCGACCCGGAGGGGCTGCCGGAGGGGCTGCGGCGCCTGGCGGCGGGCGGACAGCGCGGCACGATGGTCGACGTGCACGACGGGCGGCCCACCATGTGGGCGGCCGGGCCCGCCGACCGGGGGCGGACGCTGGCCGTGGCGGTGGACTACTCGCAGCAGGCCCGCACCATCGACGCGCTCGACAAGTCCATCCTGTGGTCGTCGTTGCCGGCGATCGGGGCGACGCTGCTGGTCGGCGCGTTCGCGGTGACCCGGGTGTCCCGGCGCCTGCACGCCACCGCGCGCGTGGCCCGCCGGATCAGCGCGGGCGACCTGGACGCGCGCGTGCACGATCCGCTGGCGCGGGACGCGTCGCGCCCGCACGACGAGGTGGCCGCGGTCGCCGCGGCGCTGGACTCGATGGCGGCGTCGCTCCAGGGCAAGCTGCTGGCCGAGCAGCGGTTCACCGCGGACGTGGCGCACGAGCTGCGCACCCCGCTGACCGGGCTGCACGCGGCGGCCGAGCTGCTGCCGCCGGGCCGCCCCACCGAACTGGTGCGCGACCGGGTGGCCGCGCTGCGCACGCTCACCGAGGACCTGCTGGAGATCTCCCGGCTGGACACCGGGCGGGAACGCCCGGCCCTGGACGCCGGGCACCTGAGCTCGGTGGCCGAGCGGGCGGTGCGCGCGTCGGGGGCGGCGGGGGCCGGGTCCGGGACGGACACGGAGGTCAGGGTCGTACGGGATGTGTACGTGGAGACCGACCGGCGGCGGCTGGAGCGGGTGCTGGGCAACCTCGTGGCCAACGCGCACAGCCACGGCCGGCCGCCGGTGGTGCTGACGGTGGACGGTCCGGTGGTCAGCGTGCGGGACCACGGCGACGGCTATCCGGAGTACCTCGTGACGCACGGGCCGCAGCGCTTCCGCACGGAGGGCGGTGCGACCGGGCACGGGCTCGGGTTGACGATCGCCCTGGGCCAGGCGGAGGTGCTGGGCGCCCGGCTGGAGTTCGCCAACGCGCCGGACGGCGGGGCGGTGGCGACCCTGACCCTCCCTCAGGAACCGCCACCTCCGAGTGACACCCCGTCCGGCTGACACCCCCTCCTGGACGACCCGTCCCGGGCGGCCCCCGGCCGCACCAGGGTGACGCCCCCTCAGGCGGCGGCCCCCCGATGGTCCACTGTGACGGGCCTCCGGGATGCGACGCTCCTAATGTGGCGGTTAGTCAGTTCTGCCCGGCCTCGATGGGCTTCGCCACCTCAGGTGGAGGTACTCCATGTCCCTGCGCTCCCCCTTCATCCGACTGGCCGTGGCGGCCGCCACCGGCGCACTCCTCTCCGCGGCCGCCACGGCACCCGCCGTCGCCGACGACGGCCGGAGCGGTCACCAGGCAGCGCCCCTCCGGCACAGCACCACAACATCAGCCCACGGCACGACGTCCGAGCACAGCACCACACCCGCGCACGGCCCGACCCGGCAGAACAGCGTCAGCCCTGGCCACACCCACCCGCGCTTCACCCGCGGCGTCGTCACGGCCCGCGGCGGGCTCGTCCTGCGCACCCGCCCCGACCGCGACAGCCGGGTGCTGCGGGTGGCCCGGCCCGGGCAGCGCGTGTGGATCTACTGCAGGACGCTGGGCCGGCCGGTCGACGGCACCCGCGTGTGGTACCTCCTGTCGGACGGCGTCTGGGCATGGGGCTCGGCTCGCTACATCGCCACCACCGGGCCCACGCCACGCTGGTGCTGATCCGCAGGACGGACAGGCCATGCCTTTTGGGTAGGTTCCGGACATGACCCAGGCCGGAATCCCCGTGGCCGCGGCCGCCCCGTCCGCGCCCGCCGTCCGCCTCCCCCGGCGCCGCGGTGTCGAACTCTCCCTCATCGTCCTCGCCGTCCTGCTGCCGGTGTGCGGCTACTGCGCCGTCGGCCTGGCGAGGAACGGCACCGTCCCGCCCGGCGCCGCCGGCTACGGCGCCGGGCTCGGCGCGCTCGCACTGGTCGCGCACATCGCGGTGCGCCTGGGCGCGCCGTACGCCGACCCGCTGCTGCTGCCCATCGCCGTCCTGCTCAACGGCCTTGGGCTGGTGCTGATCTACCGGCTCGACCTGGAGACACCGGGTGGCGAGGCCGCGCCCGCCCAACTGGTGTGGTCCACGCTGGGCGTGGGGCTGTTCATCCTGGTGGTGCTGGTGCTGCGCGACCACCGGTGGCTCCAGCGCTACGCCTACCTCTGTGTCGCCACCACCCTGGTCCTGCTCACGCTGCCCATCCTCTTCCCCGCCGTCAACGGCGCCCGGATCTGGATCCGGCTGGGCGGGTTCTCCATCCAGCCGGGCGAGTTCGCGAAGGTCCTGCTCGCGGTGTTCTTCGCCGCGTACCTGGCCGCCAACCGCGGCGCGCTGGCGTACAGCGGCCGCCAGGTGTGGCGGCTGCAACTGCCCACCGGACGGGTGCTGGGGCCGGTGGTGACGATCTGGCTGCTGAGCGTCGTCGTCCTGGTCCTGGAACGCGACCTCGGCACCTCGCTCCTGTTCTTCGGGCTGTTCGTCGTCATGCTCTACGTGGCCACCGGCCGCACCGGCTGGATCGCGGTCGGGCTGCTCCTCGCGGCGGCCGGTGCGGTCGCCGTCGGCCGGCTGGAGCCGCACGTGCGCGGCCGGTTCGGGGAGTGGCTGCACCCGTTCGCGTCCATCGAGGCAGGTGAGGGACCCGGCCAGGTGGCCCAGTCGCTGTTCTCCTTCGCGGCGGGCGGCGTGACCGGCACCGGGCTCGGCCTCGGCCACTCGACCCTCGTCGGCTTCGCGGTCAAGTCGGACTTCATCCTGGCCACCGCCGGGGAGGAACTGGGTCTGGCCGGGCTGTCCGCGGTGTTCCTGCTGTACGCGCTGCTCGTGGAGCGCGGCTACCGGGCCGGCCTCGCCCTGCGAGACCCGTTCGGCCGGCTGCTGGCGATCGGGCTCGCCTCGCTCGTGGCGCTCCAGGTCTTCGTGATCGCGGGCGGGGTGACCGGGCTGATCCCGCTGACCGGTCTCGCGATGCCGTTCCTGGCGCAGGGCGGCTCGTCGGTCGTGACCAACTGGACGATCGTGGCGCTGCTGATCCGGGTGAGCCATGTGGCGCGCCAGGAGTACGACGGGACGGTGGCCCCATGACCCGTGAGGAGGCGGCCCGTTGACCCGGTGCATCCGGCACGCCGCGGCCTTCTGCGTGCTGCTGCTGGTGGCCCTCCTGGTGAACATCGCCTGGCTGCAGGTGCTCCAGGGCCCGACGTACGGCGGCAATCCGGCCAACCGCCGCCCCGCCATCGCCCGTTACCAGCAGCCGCGCGGCGAGATCCTGGTCGGCGGCCGGCCGGTCACCGGTTCCAAGGACACCCGGGAGCAACTGCGCTTCGAACGGACCTACACGGACGGACCGTTGTACGCGCCGGTGACCGGCTTCGCCTCGCAGTTGTACGGGACGACGTTCCTGGAGCACTCCGAGGACGGGGTGCTGTCGGGCTCCGATCCGATGCTCGCGGGGTTCGGGCAGTGGCGGGGGTTCGCGGGCGGGCAGAGCCCGGGCGGCAACGTGGTGACGACGATCGATCCGGCCGCCCAGCGGGCCGCGTTCGAGGGGCTGGGCGGTCGCAAGGGGGCGGTCGCGGCGATCGAGCCGGCGTCGGGACGGATCCTGGCGCTGGTGTCCACGCCCTCGTACGACCCCTCGCTGCTGTCCGGCAACGGGTCCGGGGTGTCGGCGGTGTGGGCGCGGCTGAACGAGGACCCGGAGCAGCCGATGCTGAACCGGGCGGTGCGGCAGACGTATCCGCCGGGTTCGACGTTCAAGGTGGTCACCGCGGCGGCGGCGCTGGACGCGGGCGTGGTGCGGGATCTGGACGAGCCGACCGAGTCCCCCGACCCGTACCGGCTGCCGGGCACGACGACCTGGCTGTACAACGAGGCCGACGACTGCCGGAACGCCTCCCTGCGGCACGCCTTCGAGTGGTCGTGCAACACGGTGTTCGCGAAGCTGGGCGTGGACGTGGGGGTGCGGCGGATGCGGGCCGCGGCGGAGGGCTTCGGCTTCAACGACAAAGGGGTGAAAATTCCCTTCTCGGTCTCGCCGAGCACCTTCGACACCCGTGTGGACCAGGCACAGCTCGCGCTGTCGTCGATCGGGCAGTACAACACGCGGGCCACTCCGCTGCAGATGGCGGTGGTGGCGGCGGCGGTCGCGAACGGCGGGCAGGTGCGCACGCCGTACCTCGTGGAGCGGACCACCCGCAGGAACGGCGGCACGGTCTCCGCGGCCGGCTCCCGGCCCGCGCGGCAGGTGATGCGTCCGACGACCGCGGCGCGGCTGCGCGAGCTGATGGCCGACGTGGTCGCCGAGGGCACCGGCGGGAACGCGGCGATCCCGGGGGCCACGGTCGGCGGCAAGACCGGCACCGCCCAGCACGGCCTGGGCAACGCCGGCACGCCGTACGCCTGGTTCGTCTCCTGGGCGCAGAACGACGACGACATGGCGCCGAGGGTCGCGGTCGCCGTGGTGGTGGAGGACGCGCCCGCGCGGCGGGGCGACATCAGCGGCGGCGGTACGGCGGCGCCGATCGCCAAGTCGGTGATGGAGATGGTGCTGCACGCGCCGCCCGCTCGGTGAGACGGGGGTGCCGGGAGCGGCCGGGGCGGTCCTACCGTTCGGGCATGACGATTCCGGCATCGGTGCACGAACTCGCCCAGGTCAACATCGCAGGCCTCAACGCCCCTCTCGACTCACCGCGGTTGAAGGACTTCGTGGACGCGCTCGACCCGGTGAACGCCGACGCGGACACCGCGGACGGTTTCGTCTGGCGGCTGAAGAGCGACTCCGGCAACGCGACGGACGTGGCGGTTTTCGGAGACGCCTGGCTGATCGTCAACATGTCCGTGTGGCGGGACGCGAAGGCCCTGACGGCCTACATGTACCGGGGCATGCACCGGGAGATGCTCGCCCGCCGCCGGGAGTTCTTCGAGCGGCCCACGGAGGCGGTCACCGCGCTGTGGTGGGTTCCGGCGGGTCACCGTCCCACGGTGGCGGAGGCGGAGGAACGGCTCCTCCACCTCCGTGAACACGGTCCGACCGAGTACGCGTTCACCCTGCGGGCGACGTTCCCGCCCCGGCGGGCGGTGCCGGTGACCGGCGGGGCCGAGGAACCGGCCGGGTGATCAGCCGGTGTGGCGCCGGCCCTCCTCGATCGCCTCCTCCACCTCCGCGACCCGCTCCCGCTCCTCGACCGCGAAGCGTTCCGCGTCCAGCTTCTCGGCGATCTCCTCGTCCTGGGCCATGAGCTGGTCCAGGTTGGAGTCGCCCATCTCGAAGACGCCCATGTCGACGTAGGCCTGCTGGAGGCGTTTGCCCCACAGGCCGATGTCCTTGACGCAGGGGACGATGCGGCTGAAGAGCAACTGGCGGAAGAGCTGGAGGAATTCGGAGCGCTCGCTGAGTTCGTCGGCCTCCGCCCTGGGAATCCCGAAGTTCTCCAGGACCTCCACCCCGCGCAGGCGGTCGCGCATCAAGTAGCAGCCCTCGATGACGAATTCCTCGCGTTCGCGCAGTTCGGCGTCGGTGAGCTGCCGGTAGTAGTCACGCAGGGCCATGCGGCCGAAGGCCACGTGCCGGGCCTCGTCCTGCATGACGTAGGCGAGGATCTGCTTGGGCAGGGGCTTGTTCGTGGTGTCGCGGATCATGCCGAAGGCCGCCAGGGCGAGGCCCTCGATCAGCACCTGCATGCCCAGGTACGGCATGTCCCAGCGGCTGTCGCGGAGGGTGTCGCCGAGGAGGGACTGGAGGTTGTCGTTGATCGGGTAGAGCATCCCGATCTTCTCGTGCAGGAACCGGCCGTAGATCTCGGCGTGCCGGGCCTCGTCCATGGTCTGGGTGGCGGAGTAGAACTTGGCGTCCAGGTCGGGGACGGACTCCACGATCCGGGCGGCGCAGACCATCGCGCCCTGCTCGCCGTGCAGGAACTGGCTGAACTGCCAGGACGCGAAGTGCCGGCGCAGTTCGCCCTTGTCCCGGTCGGTCATCTTCGCCCAGTGGGGTGTGCCGTAGAGCGTCATCGCCTCCTCGGGGGTGCCGAGCGGGTCGTACGGGTCCACCTCCAGGTCCCAGTCGATCCGCTTCTGCCCGTCCCACTGCTTGTCCTTGCCCTTCTGGTACAGGGCGAGGAGGCGGTCGCGGCCGGAGCCGCCCTCCTGGCCCACGAACATGGCCTCCCAGGAGAAGCGGGCCGCGCCGGTCGCGGGGACCTGCCAGTGCGAGTCCCCGGGGTCCCTGGCGTACAGGTCGTAGGTCGGCATACTCCGCAGGTTCACATGTAGACGCCGAGTCAACAAGTCGTGCGCGAGGGATTGACGGGCTTGCTGACAGGCAGTCTCATAAGGGAAAGGGAACCTGACCGCCGGGTAACCGGCCGACCCAGCCACATCCCGTACGACGAGGTGGGACAGCCATGACGACCGTGACGGAAGACGGCGCGCTCGCAGGCCTGCGCGACGCGCTCGGCCTGCTCAAGGACCGGGAGCAGGTGGCCGAGCGGCTGCTCGCCTCTTCCGCCAAGCACTCCTTCGACCCGGACAAGGAGCTGGACTGGGACGCGCCCTTCGAGGAGGGCAAGTGGTTCTGGCCGCCGGAGCTGGTGTCGCTGTACGGCACGCCGCTGTGGAAGCGGATGGGCGAGGAGCAGCGGATCCTGCTCTCCCGGCACGAGGCCGCGGCGCTCGCCTCGCTCGGCATCTGGTTCGAGCTGATCCTGATGCAGTTGCTCGTGCGGCACGTCTACGACAAGGCCGCCACGAGCGCGCATGTGCGGTACGCGCTGACCGAGATCGAGGACGAGTGCCGGCACTCGAAGATGTTCGCCCGCCTGATAGCGCGCGGCGACACGCCCTGGTACCCGGTGAGCCGGGCGCACCAGAACCTCGGCCGGCTCTTCAAGACGATCTCCACGACCCCCGGGTCCTTCACCGCGACCCTGCTGGGTGAGGAGGTCCTTGACTGGATGCAGCGGCTGACGTTCCCGGACGAGCGGGTGCAGCCGCTGATCCGGGGCGTCACGCGCATCCACGTCGTGGAGGAGGCGCGCCATGTCCGCTACGCGCGCGAGGAGTTGCGCCGGCAGATGGTGACGGCGCCGAGGTGGTCGCAGGAGTTCACCCGGATCACCTCGGGCGAGTTCGCCCGGGTCTTCTCGATCGCCTTCGTCAACCCCGAGGTGTACACGAACGTGGGCCTCGACAAGCGGGAGGCGATGGCCCAGGTCAAGGCGAGCGGCCACCGGCGGGAGGTCATGCAGACGGGCGCGAGGCGCCTGACGGACTTCCTGGACGACATCGGCGTCCTGCGCGGAGCAGGCCGCCGCCTCTGGCGGGCCTCGGGCCTCCTGCCCTGAAGGACGCGGGCCCGGGTGGGGGCCGGGGCGGGCGATTACGCTGCTGGTCATGAGCCCTGCCGCGTCCAGCCCCGCGTACCGTCGCCTCAGCGTCGAGGAGCGGCGGGCCCAGTTGCTCGACGCGGCCCTGTCGCTCTTCGCCCACCGGGCGCCCGAGGAGGTCTCGCTGGACGATGTGGCGGAGGCGGCGGGGGTGTCGCGCCCGCTGGTGTACCGGTACTTCCCGGGTGGCAAGCAGCAGCTCTACGAGGCCGCTCTGCGGTCCGCCGCCGACGAGCTGCGGTACTGCTTCGACGAGCCGCAGGAGGGCCCGCTGCTGCCCCGCCTCGCCCGCGCCCTGGACCGCTACCTGGCCTTCGTCGACCAGCACGACGCCGGGTTCACCGCGCTGCTCCAGGGCGGCAGCGTGGTGGAGACCTCCCGGACGACGGCCATCGTGGACGGTGTGCGGCGGGCCGCCGCCGAGCGGATCCTGAGCCATCTGGAGGTCACGGACCCCGGCCCCCGGCTGCGCATGACCGTGCGGATGTGGATCACGGCCGTGGAGGCCGCCTCCCTGATCTGGCTGGACGAGGACAAGCAGCCGCCCGCCGACGAGCTGCGGGACTGGCTGGTCGAGCAGTTCACGGCCGTGCTGACCGTGACCGCCGCCAGGGACGCGCAGACCGCCGAGCTGGTGGGGCGCGCCCTGGCGCAGGCGGATGGCTGACACTGGTGGCGTGAAGAGCGAAGACACCCCCTTCGAGGGCGGCCCGATGGACGGGCGGGTGCTGCCCGTGCTGGTGGGGCCCACCGGAAACCCGCCGAAGACCTACCGCATCCCGGTGCCGGACGCCGCCGGCGGCCCGCCGACCGTGCTCGTCTACCGGCGGGTGCCGCGCGGGCACAGCAAGCGCCTGGGACTGCCCAAGGGCTGGAAGTACGAGTTCGCCTCCGAAGGTGAGAGAGGGGCGGGCGGCCGGCTCAGATGGCCGTGGTCGAAGCCGGAGTCCCGGGGCGCGGGCAAGCCGGACACCACCGGCGGGTGACGTCCTTGCGCCGTACGGCGCACCAACGGCACAGAATGTCGGTTCATACGTCGAATCCTCACCGTGTGGAGCGGAAACACCGCTTCGCTGCACGGGAGGTGATGACGTGTCAGGAAGAGTGCCGCGTCTGGTGTGTACGGCGGCGATGGCCGCGCAGGCCGCCCTCGTACCGGTGGCCGCCGTGGCCGCGCCCGGGCCGCAGGAGCCCGCCCAGCGGTCCGTGTCCGAGCTGCTGACTGATCTTCAGAAGCTGTACCGGCAGGCCGAGCAGGCCACCGAGTCCTACAACGCCACGGCCGAGCGGCTGAAACGGCAGCGCGCCGAGGCCGACCGCCTCGACGCCGATCTCGGCGCCGCCCGGCGCGCCCTGCGCGACAGCCGCGCGCAGGCGGCACGGCTGGCCCTCCAGCAGTACCAGGGCAGCAGCACCGCACTCTCCCCGTACCTGCGGCTGCTGCTGGCGCCCGACCCGCAGCAGGCGCTGGCGGAGGGGCATCTGCTCGGGCAGCTCGCGCGGGAGCGGGCGGAGACGGTGAGGCGGCTCACCACCAACGAGAAGAGGGCCGCCGACCTCGCCGGCAAGGCCCGTAGAACACTCGACACCCGGGCCGCGCTCGCCCGGCGGCAGCAGCAGGCCCGGGACGACGTCCGGGCACGGCTGCACGACGTGGAGAAACTGCTGGCCTCGCTCAGCGCCGAACAGGTGACGGCGCTCGCCCGGACCGAGACGGACGGGATCACCGCGGCGCAGCGCTCACTCCTGGCCTCCGGGGTGCTCAGCGGCTTCCGCAGACCGTCACGGGAGGGCGACGAGGCCGTGCGCTACGCCGTGCGCCAGCTCGGCAAGCCGTACCAGTGGGGCGCCACGGGGCCGCGGGCGTACGACTGCTCGGGGCTGACCTCGCGGGCCTGGGAGCACGCCGGAACGCCCATCCCGCGCACCAGCCAGGAGCAGTGGGCGCGGCTGAAACACATCCGGCTGCGCGAGCTCAGGCCCGGTGACCTGGTCGTCTACTTCCCCGAGGCCACGCATGTCGCCCTCTACCTCGGCGACGGGATGGTGGTGCAGGCCCCGCGGCCCGGCACGAGGGTGAAGGTCTCACCGGTCGCGTCCAACCCGGTGCTGGGCGCCGTACGGCCCGATCCGGACGGGGAGCCCCTGCGGCGGTACACACCGCCGGAGATCCCCCGGCGCGCCCTGGCCGGGCCGCATGCGAATCTCTAGGCGGCGGACGCCTCGGAGACCTCGGTGAGGTAGGTCCGGGCCTTGTCCGGGTCGAAGAAGAAGTTCTCCAGGTCGGCCGGGTCGTCGAAGCAGTTCACGAAGCGGTCGGCGACCGGCTGGAGCTGTCCGGCCGCACCGAGGAGGTTCAGGACGTGCTCCGGCGGCGGGGCCAGCATGGCGTTGGTCCACTTGGTGACGTGCTGGGCGGTGGCCCAGTAGCGGTCGAACGTCTGCTCCATCCACGTCTCGTCGAACGGCTTGTCGCCGTGTTCGAGGATGGATGCCAGGTACGCGGCCGCGCACTTGGAGGCCGAGTTGGACCCCTGGCCGGTGATCGGGTCGTTGGCGACGACGACGTCGGCGACGCCGAGCACCAGCCCGCCGCCGGGCAGCCGGCCGACCGGCTTGCGCACGGTCGGGGCGTAACGGCCGGCGAGCGTGCCGCCCGCGTCCGTGAGCTCGACGCCGGCGGTCCGGGCGTACTCCCAGGGCAGGAACGTCTTCATCAGGTCCAGCGTCAGGGCCAGGTGCTCGGACGGGTCCTTGATCCCGCGGAAGGCGTCGAGCGGGCCGCCGGGTATGCCCTCCCAGAACAGGATGTCGGCGCGGCCGGACAGGGTGAGCGTGGGCATGATGAACATCTCGCCGACGCCGGGTACCAGGTTGCAGCGGACCGCGTCGAACTCCGGGTGCTCCGGGCGCGGGCCGAGGCCGTGCACGTACGCCACCGCCAGCGCGCGCTGCGGCTCGCTGTACGGGGAGCGGGAGGCGTCCCGCTCGAACATCTTCACCAGCTCGCCCTTGCCCGCCGAGACGAGGACGAGGTCGTACGTGCGGGAGAAGTAGTCCAGGTCGCCGACCGCGACGCCGTGGATGACGAGCCGGCCGCCGCGCTGGGCGAACGTCTCCATCCAGCCGGCCATCTTCACCCGCTGGTCGACCGACTGGGCGTACCCGTCGAGCCTGCCCACCCAGTCGATCGCCCGCTGGGAGGGGCCGGGGTCGAAGGAGCCGGGGGCGGCGACCGAGACGCCGAGGCCCTCGATGTCCGGGGCCTCGGACTCCCAGAAGTTCAGCTTCAGGTCCCGCTCGTGCTGGAGGGCCGTATGGAACATGCACTGCGTCGACATGACCCTGCCGGTGCGGATCTCGTCCGCGGTCCGGTTGGACATCAGGGTGACCTCGTACCCGTGCGACTGGAGTCCGAGGGCCAGTTGGAGACCGGACTGCCCGGCCCCCACGACGAGTATCTTCCGCATACGGGTGCTGCCTCCTACGACTTCGGGACTGCTCGCTGGACTGCTCGGGGAGCGGGTACTACTCGGGCGTCTCCTCGAGTGCGTGGGCCACGAGGGCCAGCAGGGTCTCGATGGCCGAGATCCGCCGCCGCGCGTCCATGATCATGACAGGTATGTGCGCGGGTATGGCCAGCGCCTCCCGCACGTCCTCCGGGTCGAACTGCTCGCTGTCCTCGAAGTGGTTGACAGCGACGATGTACGGCAGCCCGCAGCTCTCGAAGTAGTCGAGCGCCGGGAAGCAGTCCTTCAGGCGGCGGGTGTCGGCCAGGACCACGGCGCCGATCGCGCCGCGCACCAGGTCGTCCCACATGAACCAGAACCGCTGCTGGCCCGGCGTGCCGAACACGTAGAGCACGAGGTCGTCGTCGAGCGTGATCCGGCCGTAGTCCATGGCGACCGTGGTGGTCACCTTGTCCGGCGTCTCGGTGAGGTCGTCGGTCCCCTCGCTCGCCTCGGTCATCAGCGCCTCGGTCTGCAGGGGCGTGATCTCCGAGACGGCGGTGACCAGCGTGGTCTTGCCGACGCCGAAGCCGCCGGCCACCACGATCTTCGTGGCGACGGGGGCGCGGGTGCGGTCCGTCTGCCAGGGCTGCAACGCCTCGTCGGGCTCGACGAGCGGGGGGACGCCCACGGCGGCGTCAGAGACGGCGGAGTCCACTCAGCACCCTTTCCAGCAGCACGCGGTCCGGCCGGCCCGTGCCATGGCCGGTTCCGGTTCCGTACACACGGATCTTTCCCTGGTCCGCGAGGTCGCTCAGCAGCACGCGGACCACTCCGAGCGGCATCTTCAGCAGCGCGGCGATCTCCGCCACCGTCCGCATCCGGCGGCACAGTTCGACGATGGCCCGCACCTCGGGCATGCCCGGGTGGGCGAGCGAGCCGTTGGTCAGCTCCTTGCGCTCCTCCGGGGCCTCCAGCGCGGCCACGAACGTCTCCACCTGGAGCACGTGGCCGAAGCTGGTACGGCCACCGGTGAGCGAGTAGGGGCGGACGCGGGAGGCCTTGCGGTCACCGCCGCGGACCGGGAGATGCCGTTTGGACCTGCTGCCGCTCATCGGCCCGCCCCTTCGGTACTCCCGTCGGTTTCCAGGGACTTGCGCAGCTCGCTGCGGAGTTCCGGCGTCAGGACGTGTCCGGCGCGGCCCACGAACAGCGCCATGTGGTACGCCACGACGCTCATGTCGCAGTCCGCGGCGCCGTGCACGCCGAGCAGCGATCCGTCGCTGATCGACATGACGAACAGGCTGCCCTCGTCCATCGCGACCATCGTGTGCTTGACCGTGCCGGAGTCCATCAGCTTGGCGGCGCCGAGCGTGAGGCTGCCGATGCCGGAGACGATGGTGGCGAGGTCGGCTGCGGAGCCGCGCGGGCCGGTGCGCGTCCCGGGGGTCTGGCGGACCTCGCTGTTGCGGTCGGGGTCCGAGGAGAGGAGCAGGAGGCCGTCGGATGAGACGACGGCCACCGACTCGATGCCGGGGACCTCCTCGACGAGGTTCGTCAGCAGCCAGTGCAGGTTGCGGGCCTCACTGCTCAGTCCGAAGGTACTGGGCGCGGTCAACTGCTTGCCTCCTCGACTGTGCCCCCCGTGTTCTGATCGGCGATCTCCGCCTCCGCCTCGCGGTAGCCCTCCTGCGCTCCCCGGTGGAAGCCGCCCAGGCGACGGCGGAGTGCCTCGGCGTCCACGGAAGCGTTGCGCTGGCGCGGGGCCGGGGCGGGGGCGGAGATCCTCGGGGTGCGTTTGGGCAGACCCTTGGCGGTGACCTCGTCCTCCGACGCGTCGGGGGTCCGTTGGTGTTCCGCCTCGGCTTCGCCGCCGGCGGGGTTGTTCTGCTGCGGGGGCAGTGTGGTGCGGGCGGCCTCGGCACGGGTCTCCCGTGCGAGCGGGGCCGTGTGCCCGGTCCCGTCCTCGGCCGGTTCGCTCCCGGCCGCGGGGGTTTCCCGGCCGGGTGCGGACGGCGCCTGCGGGGCCCGCTCAATGTCGGCGGGCGTGGGGTGCGGGCGGGCCGGGTCCGGCTCACCCGCGGGCGACGGAAGCAGGAGCTCCATCGTCGTCTCGGACAGCGGCACGGGGTGCTCGCCCGTGGGGCCTTGGTCCGCCGGTCCGCCGGCGGCCCGTCCCTCGTCGGCGACCGGACCTCCAGCGTCCGATCCCTCGGGGGCCGATCTCTCGGAGGTTCGTCCTCCGGTGGCCGGTTCTCCGGCGGCCGGGCCCTCGGTGGTCAGTCCTCCGAAGGCCGGTCCTCCGGTTGCCGCTGCCTCGTCGGCCGGTTCTCCGGCGGCCTGGCTCTCGGTCGCCGGTCCTCCGGTGGCCCGTCCTCCAGCGGCCGGGCCCTCGGTCGCCGGTTCCTCGGCCGCCGGTTCCTCGGTGGCGGGACGTCCGGTGGCCGGGCCCTCGGCAGTCAGTCCCGCGGCGGTCGGCTTCTCGTTGGGTGAGGTCTCGGTGGGCCGGTCCCCGTTCGCCGACTCCGCCTCGCGTACCGCCTTCTCGGCCAGTGCGACCAGGGGGTCGGCGCCCTCGGTGCGGGTGGGCAGGACGTTGGAGTTGGCCTCGGCGTCGGCGCCGGGCAGGGAGACCGCGGGGGCCTCTCCCGGAACCGGGGCGGAGTCCGCGACGGCGGAGGCGGGGGCCTCCGTCAGCACTGACTTGGGGACGACCACGACGGCCGCGATGCCGCCCTGCTTCTGCTCGCGCAACTGCACGCGCACACCGTGCCGGTGGGCGAGGCGGGCCACGACGTACAGGCCGAGGCCCAGTCCCTGGTCGCCCTCCTCGTCGTAGGCGGACTTGGGGTTGAACTCGGTGAGGCGGGCGTTGAGATGGCCCAGTCGCTCCTCGGGCACGCCGATGCCCTCGTCCTGGACGGAGAGCATGACCTCGCCGTTCTCCAGGAGCCAGCCGGAGACCTCGACGGGCTGGTCGGGCGGGGAGAACGAGGCGGCGTTCTCCAGGAGTTCGGCGAGCAGGTGGGACAGGTCGTCCGCCGCGAAGCCCGCCACATGCGCGTGCGGCGGCAGCGCGGCGATGCGGACGCGCTCGTAGCGCTCGATCTCGCTGACCGCGGCGCGTACGACGTCGACCAGCGGGACCGGCCCGGCGTGCTGCTGGACGTGCTCGGAGCCGGCCAGCACGAGGAGGTTCTCGCTGTGCCGGCGCATGACCGTGGCGAAGTGGTCGAGCTTGAAGAGGGTGGACAGGCGGTCGGGGTCCTGCTCCCGGTCCTCCAGGCCCTCGATGACCGTGAGTTGCCGTTCGACCAGGCCCAGCGTGCGCAGCGCGAGATTGACGAAGCTGCCGCCTATGCCGCTGCGCATCCGCTCCAACTGAGCGGCCGAGTCGGCGAGTTCGGCGCGCAGCTCCTCACGGGCGTCGGCCATCTTCTGGCGCTGGCCGACCAGGTGCTTGCGGTCGGCCTCCAGCGTGGTGATCCGCTCGGCGAGCGTCACGGCCTGTGCGTGCAGGGTGTTGACGGAGCGGACGACCTGCGCGAACTCGTCGTTGCGGCCGTTGAACTTGACCGGTTCCTCGGCGGCCGGGTCCTGCGCGCCGGCCAGCCGCGCCGAGCCCAGACGCAGTACCGCGAGCGGCCGGGTCATGGTGCGGGCGAGCCCGGTGGCGATGCCGATGGTGACCAGCAGCAGGGCGCCGAGCAGGGCGACCCGGATCTCCAGCGCGGTGACGTCGTCGTCGCGGAGCTGCGCCAGGTCCTTGGTGCGGTGGTCGTACAGGGAGGACTCGGCGCCGCGCATCAGGTCGACGCGGGCGCTGAGCGCGGCGTCGGCCTTGTTGACGCTGGCGGTCAGGTCGCCGCCGGAGAGCGTCGGCTGCCGGGTCAGCGAGGCGAGGTACTTGTCCGCGGTGTCGACCTCGGCCCCGCTCACCGTGGAGTCGTACGCCGCGAGGGCGTCCCCGGGCGCGGTGTCGCGGAAGCCGGCGAGGGCGGCGTCCGAGCGCAGCCGGGCCTGCTGGGCGGCGGCGCTCAGGGCGTCGCGCTGCTTGGTGTCGGCCTCCGAGGAGGTGGCGGTCTGCGTGGGCAGGCCGGTGAGGGGGTCGTAGACGGTCTGCGTGGTGTGCGGCACGTTCAGCGCCGCGAGCAGCAGTCCGCGGGTGGCGGCGGCCTGCTGGACGGCGATGTCGAGCTCGGCGAGCGCGTGGGCGCCGGAGCCGGCCCGCGCGGGCATCCGCTCGGCCAGCCGCTCGGTGAGCTTGTGCAGCTCGGTGATGGCGGCCGAGTAGGCCTGGTGGACCTCGAGGGCGGTGCTCTTGCCCGTGAGCGCGGAGCGCCGCACGGCGGCGATGCCGTCGAGGTCCTTGTGCAGCCACGCGGGCATGTCGGGGTCGGCGCGCAGCTCGTCGACCTGGCGGTCCACGCGGGTGCTGCGCTGCTCGGAGGGCGCCTTGGACCCGGGGCGGCCGGCGGCGACGTAGGAGGTGACCTCGTCGCGCTCGTCGGCCAGCGAGTGGGCGAGGGCGAGCGCGTCCTGGGTCTGTCCGGCGAGCGTCACCAGGTTCTGGGAGTCGTTCACCTGCCCGGAGGCGGCTATGAGGGAGGGCGCGCCCGCACCGGCCACCGCGGCCGCCACGACGGCGACGGCGGCGATCAGACGGTTGCGTACATGCGTGGGACGGCCCTTGCCGACGGGGGTGACGGGGGGCGTGCCGGGCGTCCGCGCCGGGTCTCCTGCCATGGCCGTCTGCTTGCCTGCGCGCCGAGGCCGCTTCTTCTGCACCGGTGCTCGCATTCCTGTACTCGTGTACTCATGGGCCCGGGTGGTGCCCCGTCAGCTGGCGCGGACAGGTGCGTACACCCTCCCCACGCTCTCGACTCGGCTCGAGCAGGGGGGACCTGCGTCGGTTCCCGACCCTCCCAGTGCCGGTGGGCAGTGGTCCTGCATCGTCCGACCGGCCACCCGAAGGAGTGAACCTCGGAGGGTAGTTGGCGGGCAAGTTCCTCCGGCGTGTGCGCGGGCACGGATCGGTGGGCCGGTTGGACGTCTGCGGCGGGCTTTGGCAATATTCGCCGCCACGCGTTCCCAGAGTGATCCAATTGCACCCAAAACAGGCGGCTGACCTGCGTCGCCTCGTCGATTCCCGGATGGTTGCCACCCTTTCGCAAGGCTTGTGAAGGGCTCGTGCAGACTGGCCGGATGCGCACTGAGGTTGTTTCGGAGCCCGGCCGTCCCGACTGCCCCAACGAGGACTTCGCGAGTGTCGGACTACCCGCTTCTGGACAGGGCGGTTGCCTCGTCGTCCTGGACGGGGTGACACCGCCGCGGACCGGGACGGGGTGTTCGCATTCGGTCTCGTGGTTCACCGCCCGGTTGGGCGGCGCGCTGACCGAACTGACGGTTTCCTGCCGAGATCTGACGCTGCCGGAGATTCTTTCGCGAGCGATCCTCCGTACCTCCGAGTCACACGCTCCGACCTGTGACCTTTCTCACCCGCGTACGCCTCAGGCAACCGTCGTTCTGGCCCGCTGGTCGGCGGAGGCGGTCGACTACCTGGTGCTCTCCGACTCGGTCCTGCTGCTGGAGTCCCCCGACGGCTCGGTCACCCCGGTCCTGGACGACCGGCTGGCCCGCCTGCCCCGGGCGTCGCTCGCCACGGACGCGCTCATCGACGCCGTCGTGCGCAACAAGGAGGGCGGCTTCTTCACCGCGGCGGCGGACCCCGCGGTCGCCGCCCGCGCCGTGACGGGCAGCGTGCCGCGCGTCGAGGTCCGCGCGCTCGCCGCGCTGACGGACGGAGCGGCGCGATGGGTGGAGAAGTTCCACGCGGGCGACTGGGAACGGTGCCTCGGTCTCGTACGCGAGGAAGGCGCGGGCGCTCTGGTGGGCCGGGTGCGGGCCCTGGAGACGGCCGACAAGGAGGAGCGGACGTATCTGCGGCGCAGCAAGACGCACGACGACGCGACGGTGGTGTTCGTGGAGCCGTGAGCCCCCGGGCGCCCGGGCCGGCTACTTCTCCGTGACCTGGTTCAACTCGTGCAGCAGACGGGCCAGTTCGGCGACCTCGCGACGGTCCCAGTGGGCGAGCTGGCTGACGTAGCGGGCACGGCGGGCCTCGCGCACCTGGCCGACCCGGCGGCGGCCGTCGTCGGTGAGGGCCACCAGCCAGGCCCGTCCGTCGGCGGGGTCCGGCTCCCGGGCGACGAGGCCGAGTTCCTCCAGGGCGTGCAACTGGCGTGACATGGTCGCCTTGCCGACGCCGATGTACCCGGCGAGCTCCGTGGCGCGCTGACGGCCGCACTCCTCCAGCCGGACCAGCAGCCCGTAGGCGGCGGGTTCGAGGTGCGGGTGGACCTCGCGGGCCATCTCGCCCTGGTTGGCCCGGGCCCGCCGCAGCAGCACCGTCAGTTCGCGTTCGAGGGACAGGAACTCCCGGTCCGCACCGCTCGGGGACGCGTCGGACGCGGTCCCACGTCCGCCGCTGTTTGCGTCTTCGTGCACGTCAGCCCCTGCCTGAAGGTTTCCCGTTCCTGAAAGTTTCCGCCAGTCGGCGCCATCACCGCAGCTCCGTCAGTATTTCGCAGGCTTAGACCATCGGCAGACTCCGGGACCCCTTCCCAGGCTCCGGTCTACGTGCGTAGCTTCTTTGCCGGGCCATTG
This sequence comes from Streptomyces sp. NPDC014889, assembly GCF_043081205.1. Lineage (NCBI taxonomy): Bacteria > Bacillati > Actinomycetota > Actinomycetes > Kitasatosporales > Streptomycetaceae > Streptomyces > Streptomyces sp. NPDC014889. Next base: position 457,650 of record NZ_JBIBWH010000004.1, on the reverse strand, counting down.
CCGGCACGGGACATGTCCGTGACCGGTACATGTCCCGCATCCCCCCACCGAGCACCACCGAGCTTCGGAGGCACGTCATGTCCGTGCACAGATCCGGAACGGCCCGCGTGCGGCGGCTCACCGCCGCGGGAGTCCTGCTCGCCGCTTTCTCCCTCCTCCTCACCCTCCCCTCGGCCGCCGCCACCGCGCCCGCGCGCGGCTCCGCCTACATGGGCATGGGCGTCGTGCCGCACGACGGCCGGGGCGGCACGCCGGCCGGCGGGAACGCCGCGGCCGCCCAGACCGAGGGCGTCGACGTGGCGAGCTACCAGGGCAACGTCGCCTGGTCCACGCTCTGGAGCAGCGGCGTCAAGTGGGCCTACTCGAAGGCCACCGAGGGGACGTACTACACGAACCCCTCCTTCGCCCAGCAGTACAACGGCTCGTACAACGTGGGCATGATCCGCGGCGCGTACCACTTCGCCACCCCGGACACCACCAGCGGCGCCGCCCAGGCCAACTACTTCGTCGACCACGGCGGCGGCTGGTCCCGCGACGGCAGGACCCTGCCGGGCACCCTCGACATCGAGTGGAACCCGTACGGGGCCGCCTGCTACGGCAAGACGGCGAGCGCGATGGTGAGCTGGATCGCCGACTTCCTGAACACCTACAAGGCCCGCACGGGCCGGGACGCCGTCATCTACACGGCCACCAGCTGGTGGACCGACTGCACCGGCAACTACGGCGGTTTCGCCGCCAACAACCCGCTGTGGATAGCTCGTTACGCCGCCGACCCGGGCACTCTGCCGGCCGGCTGGGGCTACTACACCATGTGGCAGTACACCTCGTCCGGCCCGACGGTCGGCGACCACGACAAGTTCAACGGCGCCCTTGACCGGGTCCAGGCACTGGCCAACGGGTAGCACGCGAACTCCCGGCAGAGGGCAGGGGGTCGCCCCCGGCCGGGACCCGGGGCCCGCCCGGCACAAGCGCGGCGGCCCACACCGAGCGCACCCCGGGAACAACCGGCCGAACCACCGCGGCTCCTGGCGCGGGGGTTCGGCCGGGCTCGGCTCGGCCGGATCACGCGGCGGCCGGGATCTCCGGTGAGGCGTCGCTCGTCGCCGGGGCGAGGGCCAGGTCCAGGACCTGGCGGACGTCCGTGACGGTGTGGACGTCGAGCTTGTCCAGGACCTCCGCCGGGACGTCGTCCAGGTCGGGCTCGTTGCGCTTGGGGATGACCACCGTCGTGACACCCGCGCGATGGGCGGCGAGCAGCTTCTGCTTGACGCCGCCGATGGGCAGGACACGGCCCGTCAGCGAGACCTCGCCGGTCATCGCCACGTCCGTGCGGACCAGGCGGCCCGACAGGAGCGAGGCGAGCGCGGTCGTCATCGTGATGCCCGCGCTCGGGCCGTCCTTCGGCACCGCGCCCGCCGGGAAGTGGATGTGCACACCCCGGTCCTTCAGATCGCCCACGGGCAGCTCCAGCTCGGCGCCGTGGCTGCGCAGGAAGCTCAGCGCGATCTGCGCGGACTCCTTCATCACGTCGCCCAGCTGACCGGTCAGGGTCAGCCCGGCCGCGCCCGTCTCCGGGTCCGCGAGGGACGCCTCGACGAAGAGGACGTCGCCCCCGGCCCCGGTGACCGCGAGGCCCGTCGCCACACCCGGCACGGACGTGCGCCGCTCGGCCGGGTCCTGCGCGGACTCCGGAACGTGGTGCGGACGGCCGATCAGCCCACGCAGCTCACCGTCGGTGACGGTGAACGGCAGTTCCCGCTCGCCCAGTTCGTGCTGTGCCGCGACCTTGCGCAGCAGCCGGGCGATGGACCGCTCCAGGGTCCGTACGCCCGCCTCGCGCGTGTACTCGCCGGCGAGCCTGCGCAGCGCGCCCTCCTCGATCGTCACCTCGTCCTGGCGCAGGCCGGCCCGTTCGAGCTGGCGCGGAAGCAGGTGGTCGCGGGCGATGACGACCTTCTCGTCCTCGGTGTAGCCGTCCAGGCGCACGATCTCCATCCGGTCGGCCAGCGCCTCCGGGATCGCCTCCAGGACGTTGGCCGTGGCCAGGAAGACGACGTCGGACAGGTCCAGCTCCACCTCCAGGTAGTGGTCCCGGAAGGTGTGGTTCTGGGCCGGGTCCAGCACTTCGAGCAACGCCGCGGCCGGGTCGCCGCGGAAGTCGGAGCCCACCTTGTCGATCTCGTCCAGCAGGACCACCGGGTTCATCGACCCGGCCTCCTTGACGGCCCGCACGATCCGCCCGGGCAGCGCGCCCACGTACGTACGCCGGTGGCCGCGGATCTCGGCCTCGTCCCGGACGCCGCCCAGGGCGACGCGCACGAACTTGCGGCCCATGGCGTGCGCGACGGACTCGCCGAGGCTGGTCTTGCCCACCCCGGGCGGCCCGACGAGCGCGAGCACGGCACCGCCGCGCCGCCCGCCGATCACGCCGAGTCCCCGGTCGCCGCGCCGCTTGCGCACCGCCAGGTACTCGGTGATCCGCTCCTTCACGTCCTCCAGGCCCGCGTGCTCGGCGTCCAGGACGGCCTTGGCGCCCTGGATGTCGTAGGCATCCTCGGTGCGCTCGTTCCACGGCATGTCGAGGACCGTGTCGAGCCAGGTGCGGATCCAGGAGCCCTCCGGCGAGGCGTCGGAGGCGCGCTCCAGCTTGTCGACCTCCTTGAGCGCGGCCTCCCGCACCTTCTCGGGCAGGTCGGCGGCCTCCACGCGGGCGCGGTAGTCGTCGGACTCCTCGCCGTCGCTCTCGCCGTTCAGTTCGCGCAGTTCCTTGCGGACGGCCTCCAGCTGGCGGCGCAGCAGGAACTCGCGCTGCTGCTTGTCGACGCCCTCCTGGACGTCCTTGGCGATGGACTCGGCCACGTCCTGCTCGGCGAGGTGGTCGCGCAGATGCTGCGTGGCGAGCTTGAGGCGGGCCACCGGGTCGGCGGTCTCCAGCAGCTCGACCTTCTGCTCGGTGGTCAGGAAGGGCGAGTAGCCGGAGTTGTCGGCGAGCGCGGAGACGCCGTCGATGGCCTGCACGCGGTCGACGACCTGCCAGGCGCCGCGCCTGCGCAGCCAGGCGGTGGCGAGTGCCTTGTACTCCTTCACCAGCTCGGCGACGTGACCGGGCACCGGCTCGGGCACGTTCTCCTCGATGCGGGTCCCCTCGACCCAGAGCGCGGCGCCCGGCCCGGTGGTCCCGGCGCCGATCCGCACCCGGCCGCGCCCGCGGATGAGCGCGCCCGGGTCGCCGTCGGCCAGCCGGCCCACCTGCTCGACCGTGCCCAGCACACCGGTCCTGGCGTACGTTCCCTCGATCCGCGGCACCAGCAGCACCCTGGGCTTGCCCGGCTCGTCCCGCGCGGCGGCCTGCGCGGCCTCCACCGCCGCCCGTACCTCGGCGTCGCTCAGATCCAGCGGAACCACCATCCCGGGCAGCACGACCTCGTCGTCGAGCGGCAGCACGGGCAGGGTGAGCGGTGTGAACGCGGTGGACTCAGCAGCCATGATCTCCCCTTCGGCAGTCAAGTTGAGTTATGCCGACTCAATGCACGGGGCGGGTCGATTGTTCCCCGACATCTGTTCGCTCTGAGCGATCAGTCGTCACGCGCTCGCCGCCGGCGGCGTATCACCGGCCAGGTCGCCACGCCGAGCCCCACCGCGATCAGATGGCCCCAACTCGTCATCGGGTCGGCGAATTCCGCCAGGTCCTGGGCCGGCATGCCCACGAACACGACGAGCAGGGGCCAGCGCAGCCAGGGCGTGAGCAGGCCGGCCAGGGCGCCGACGCAGGCCGCGACGCCGAAGCTGATGCCGTAGTCGAGGCGGTGCGCCGAGCTGTCCGGCAGGCGGCCCGCGAGCACCGCGAGCCCGACAGGCACCTCGGTGGCGAGGGTGGCCAGCACGTGCCCGAACAGGAACACACCGGCGGTACGCAGTCCCCCTATCCGGCGTTCCAGCGCGGTGAGCACCAGCAGGAAGCACAGGGAGTACGCCGACACGACGCCGCCCGCGACCCACAGCGCGCTGGCCGGCAGCACCAGCAGGGGCGCCCGCACCAGATGGGCGACGTCCGTGCTGGAGCTCTGGTGCAGGGCGTCCACCACCGCGGGATCGGCGTACCGGGCGACGAGCGAGGTGACCGCGAGCAGGGCCGCGTACCCGAAGGTGAAGGGGGTGTCCGCGGGGCTGGGCAGCAGCCGCCACGGACGCGCACACGCACCCCGCAGACCCGCGGCGGCCCGCGCCGAGCGGGACGGCTCCGCACCCACGGCCGCCGTGCCCGCCGCGAGGGCGTCGCCCGCCCGCTGCTGCGGCATCCCGTCCGGCGCCTGCCGCGCCTCCTCCACCGGAGGCGGAGGCTGAGGCGGGTCCGAAGGTGTCGGCGGACCCGAGGGGCCGGCCGTCGCGGTCCGTTCCACGGTGCGGCGCTCCTTCCGTCGCGCCCCACCCTTCGTGTCCCGGGCGCCCCTGTCCATGACCGACGCCACCCGCGCGACGATTCTCAGCAACCTCTTGAGTTCCCGACGACCCCCGCGAGCCCGACCGCCCCAAAGACGCGCGCTCGCACACGGGTGTCACCCCTAATTCATGTGGGCTTACGGGCCCGTTGGGGCAGGATGGCCCCATGACCGGCTCCTACGACGCCCCTGAGGTGCTGGACCGCCGCGAGGGCCCCCACGGCGAGGTCGTGCTGCGCCGTCACGGGGCACTGCTGCAGATCATCGCCAACGGCTGCTTCCTGATGGACACCTCCGACGGGCGCTCCGAGCGGCTCCTGGTCGACGCGGCGCTCGCCGCGCTGCCCGAGCGGCGGGCACCGAGCGTGCTGATCGGCGGCCTCGGTGTCGGCTTCTCACTCGCGCACGCCGCGGCGGACCCGCGCTGGGGGCGGATCACCGTTGTCGAACGCGAACGCGCGATCATCGACTGGCACCGCGACGGCGCCCTCGCCGAGCTGACCGCGGACGCGCTGGCCGACCCGCGCACCGAGGTCGTCGAAAGCGACATGATCGCCTACGTCAATGAGACATCCGACACGTTCGACGCGCTGTGCCTGGACATCGACAACGGCCCCGACTGGACGGTCACGGAGGACAACGATGAGCTCTACGGACCGGCCGGACTGGCAAGCTGCGCAAGGACGTTGAGGCCCGGCGGGGTACTCGCGGTGTGGTCCGCGAAGCCATCTGCGGAATTTGAAGGAACCTTGCGGAATGTCGGATTCCGACAGGTGCGCACCGAAGAGGTCCCCGTTGCCCGGGGCGTTCCGGACGTCGTGCACCTCGCGGTCCGACCTGGATAGCAAAGGTGCGGCCGGTCCCCGTACGCTGCTCCCTTGGCGCCGATCATTCAAGCGTCAATCGCAACTACGCGCAGGCAAGGGATCACCCCACGGATTCCGGAAAGCACACTCAGGGGCGGGCGATGGATCAGACACACACCGCGCACAACGGCACGACGGCCACCCCGGGCGCTCAGCGCCGGGTCCTGGTGGTCGAGGACGACCAGACCATCATGGATGCCATCGCCACCCGCCTGCGCGCAGAGGGATTCCTCGTGCAGACCGCGGGCGACGGCCCGGCAGCCGTCGACACCGCCGAGGCATGGCAGCCGGACCTGCTGATCCTCGACATCATGCTGCCCGGCTTCGACGGTCTGGAAGTCTGCCGCCGCGTGCAGGCCCAGCGCCCGGTGCCGGTGCTGATGCTCACCGCGCGGGACGACGAGACCGACATGCTGGTCGGCCTCGGGGTCGGCGCCGACGACTACATGACCAAGCCGTTCTCGATGCGGGAGCTGGCCGCACGCGTGCACGTGCTGCTGCGCCGCATGGAGCGGGCCGCGCTGGCCGCGGCGACCCCGCGCAGCGGCATCCTGCGCCTGGGCGAGCTGGAGATCGACCACGCCCAGCGCCGGGTGCGCGTGCGCGGCGAGGACGTCCACCTCACCCCCACCGAGTTCGACCTGCTGGTGTGCCTGGCGAACACCCCGCGCGCGGTGCTCTCGCGCGAGCAGCTGCTGGCGGAGGTGTGGGACTGGGCGGACGCCTCCGGCACCCGGACCGTGGACAGCCACATCAAGGCGCTGCGCCGGAAGATCGGGGCCGAGCGGATCCGCACGGTGCACGGCGTGGGTTACGCGCTGGAGACACCGACGCCATGAGCGACGGGCCGGCCGCACGGAGGGACCAGGGCGAGCCCTGGGGTGGCGTACGCCCGTTCTCGATCAAGACCAAGCTGGGCGCACTGGTCGTCATATCGGTGCTGATCACCACGGGTCTGCTGCTGATCGCCGTGCGCACGGCGACGGAGCTGCGGTTCATCACGGTCTTCTCGATGATCGCCACGCTGCTCATCACGCAGTTCGTGGCGCACTCGCTCACCGCGCCGCTGGACGAGATGAACACGGTGGCCCGCTCCATCTCGCACGGCGACTACACGCGCCGGGTGCGCGAGAACCGCCGGGACGAGCTGGGCGACCTGGCCCAGACGATCAACCGCATGGCCGACGACCTGGAGGCCGAGGACCGCCAGCGCAAGGAGCTGGTGGCGAACGTCTCGCACGAGCTGCGTACGCCCATCGCGGGCCTGCGCGCGGTGCTGGAGAACATCGTCGACGGGGTCACCGAGGCCGACCCCGAGACCATGCGCACGGCGCTGAAGCAGACCGAGCGGCTGGGCCGGCTGGTGGAGACGCTGCTGGACCTGTCCCGTCTGGACAACGGCGTGGTGCCGCTCAAGCAGCGCCGGTTCGAGGTGTGGCCCTACCTGGCGGGCGTGCTGAAGGAGGCCAACATGGTCGCCTCGGCCCGCGCGGGCATCGCCTCCGGCTCCGGCAGCCACACCCGTACGGACGTCCATCTGCACCTGGACGTCTTCCCGTCCGACCTGACCGCGCACGCCGACCCCGAGCGCATCCACCAGGTGGTCGCCAACCTGATCGACAACGCGGTCAAGCACAGCCCGCCGCACGGGCGCGTGACGGTGAAGGCACGGCGCGGCCCGCGGCCGCAGTCCCTGGAGCTGGAGGTCCTGGACGAGGGGCCCGGCATCCCGCGTTCGGAGTGGCACCGCGTCTTCGAGCGTTTCAACCGGGGCGCGGTGCACCGGCCGCACGGGCCGGGCAGCGACGGCGGGACCGGACTCGGCCTGGCGATCGCCCGCTGGGCGGTGGATCTGCACGGCGGCCGGATCGGTGTGGCCGAATCCGAGCGAGGCTGCCGGATCCTTGTCACTCTTCCGGGTCCGCCGTCTTTGCCAAGTTGACGTAAAGTTCGATCACGAACCCCAAGATCCACGAGCGTCCCCGCAGGCGGACACGTGTGATCGGGCAGGGGCCTGCATCCCACGGGGGTCAGGCCCGGGTCCCCCCTTCCCCGGCACAGCGGAACTACGCTTGTTTCCCGCCATTTCAAGCCCCGAAACCCGGTTTTTGATGTGACTTACATGACGAAGGAGTGGCCCGACCTGACCTTCCCCCTCTCGGGGGCGTAGCCTTTATTCCCGCTGTCCATCATTCTTGTGAAGCGGAAGAGGGCGGTTGCCGCCGTGTCGCCACAGTCCCCCAGTAACTCGAGCATCTCGACCGACACCGACCAAGCCGGGAAGACCTCCACGGCCGCGTTCGGTGCCAACGAGTGGCTCGTCGACGAGATCTATCAGCAGTACCTCCAGGACCCGAACTCCGTAGACCGCGCCTGGTGGGACTTCTTCGCCGACTACAAGCCGGGGGCCGCCGCCCCGCAGGCTCCGGCGGGTACCGCGGCCGCGGGGGCCGCGGAGACCACCACCACGGCCCCGGCGGCGCCCGCCGCCGCGCCGGCCGCGCCTGCCAGGCCCGCTCCCCAGGCCGCCGCCGCGCCGGCCGCTCCCGCGCAGCCCCCGGCCGCGCCCCGGCCCGCCGCCCCGGCGCCCGCGAAGCCCGCGGCCCAGGCCCCTGCGGCCGCGCCCGCGAAGGCCGCCGCCGAGGCACCCGCGGGCCCGGAGCTCGTCACGCTGCGTGGCCCCTCCGCCGCGGTCGCGAAGAACATGAACGCCTCGCTGGAGCTGCCCACGGCCACGTCCGTGCGCGCCGTCCCGGTGAAGCTGCTGTTCGACAACCGCATCGTCATCAACAACCACCTCAAGCGGGCCCGCGGCGGGAAGATCTCCTTCACGCACATCATCGGCTACGCGATGGTCCAGGCCATCAAGCAGATGCCGTCGATGAACTGGTCCTTCGCCGAGAAGAACGGCAAGCCCACCCTGGTCAAGCCGGACCACGTCAACCTCGGCCTGGCCATCGACCTGGTGAAGCCCAACGGCGACCGCCAGCTCGTCGTGGCCGCCATCAAGAAGGCCGAGACGCTGAACTTCTTCGAGTTCTGGCAGGCCTACGAGGACATCGTCCGTCGCGCCCGCGACAACAAGCTGACGATGGACGACTTCACCGGCGTCACCGTCTCCCTCACCAACCCCGGCGGTCTCGGCACGGTCCACTCCGTGCCGCGGCTGATGCCCGGCCAGTCGGTGATCATGGGCGTCGGCTCCATGGACTACCCGGCGGAGTTCCAGGGCACCTCCCAGGACACCCTGAACAAGCTCGGCATCTCCAAGGTCATGACGCTCACGTCGACCTACGACCACCGGGTCATCCAGGGCGCCGCCTCCGGCGAGTTCCTGCGCGCCGTCGCCAACCTGCTGCTCGGCGAGCGCGACTTCTACGACGACATCTTCAAGTCGCTGCGCATCCCCTACGAGCCGGTCCGCTGGCTCAAGGACATCGACGCCTCGCACGACGACGACGTCACGAAGGCCGCCCGCGTCTTCGAGCTGATCCACTCCTACCGGGTCCGCGGCCACGTCATGGCCGACACCGACCCGCTGGAGTACCAGCAGCGCAAGCACCCCGACCTGGACATCACCGAGCACGGGCTCACCCTGTGGGACCTGGAGCGCGACTTCGCGGTCGGCGGCTTCGCCGGCAAGACGCTGATGAAGCTGCGCGACATCCTCGGCGTACTGCGCGACTCGTACTGCCGCACGGTCGGCATCGAGTTCATGCACATCCAGGACCCCCGGCAGCGCAGGTGGATCCAGGACCGCGTGGAGCGTCCGCACTCCAAGCCGGAGCGCGAGGAGCAGCTGCGCATCCTGCGCCGGCTGAACGCGGCCGAGGCCTTCGAGACCTTCCTGCAGACGAAGTACGTCGGCCAGAAGCGGTTCTCCCTGGAGGGCGGCGAGTCCGTCATCCCGCTGCTCGACGCGGTCATCGACTCGGCGGCCGAGTCCCGCCTGGACGAGGTCGTCATCGGCATGGCCCACCGCGGCCGCCTCAACGTCCTGGCCAACATCGTCGGCAAGTCGTACGCGCAGATCTTCCGCGAGTTCGAGGGCAACCTCGACCCGAAGTCGATGCACGGCTCCGGCGACGTGAAGTACCACCTCGGCGCCGAGGGCACCTTCACCGGCCTGGACGGCGAGCAGATCAACGTCTCGCTGGTGGCCAACCCCTCCCACCTGGAGGCGGTGGACCCGGTCCTGGAGGGCGTCTCCCGCGCCAAGCAGGACATCATCAACAAGGGCGGCACGGACTTCACCGTCCTGCCGGTGGCCATCCACGGCGACGCGGCCTTCGCGGGCCAGGGCGTGGTGGCCGAGACCCTGAACATGTCGCAGCTGCGCGGCTACCGCACCGGCGGCACGGTCCACATCGTCATCAACAACCAGGTCGGCTTCACGGCCGCCCCGGAGTCCTCGCGTTCCTCCATGTACGCGACGGACGTGGCGAGGATGATCGAGGCCCCGATCTTCCACGTGAACGGCGACGACCCGGAGGCCGTGGTCCGCGTGGCGCGGCTGGCCTTCGAGTTCCGCCAGGCGTTCAACAAGGACGTGGTGATCGACCTCATCTGCTACCGCCGCCGCGGTCACAACGAGTCGGACAACCCGGCCTTCACCCAGCCGCTGATGTACGACCTGATCGACAAGAAGCGCTCGGTGCGCAAGCTCTACACCGAGTCGCTGATCGGCCGGGGCGACATCACCCTGGAGGAGGCCGAGCAGGCGCTCCAGGACTACCAGGGCCAGCTCGAGAAGGTCTTCACGGAGGTCCGCGAGGCCACCTCGCAGCCGGCCTCCGGGGAGGTCCAGGCGCCGCAGGACGGCTTCCCGGTCGCGGTCTCCACGGCCGTCTCCGCCGAGGTCGTCAAGCGCATCGCCGAGTCCCAGGTCAACATCCCCGACCACATCACCGTCCACCCGCGGCTGCTGCCGCAGCTCCAGCGCCGGGCGGCGATGGTCGAGGACGGCACGATCGACTGGGGCATGGGCGAGACCCTCGCCATCGGCTCGCTGCTGCTCGAGGGCGTCCCGGTCCGGCTGTCCGGGCAGGACTCCCGCCGCGGCACCTTCGGCCAGCGGCACGCGGTGATCATCGACCGCGAGACCGGCGAGGACTTCACCCCGCTGCTGTACCTGTCCGAGGACCAGGCCCGGTACAACGTCTACGACTCGCTGCTGTCCGAGTACGCGGCGATGGGCTTCGAGTACGGCTACTCGCTGGCCCGCCCGGACGCGCTCGTGATGTGGGAAGCCCAGTTCGGCGACTTCACCAACGGCGCCCAGACGGTGGTGGACGAGTTCATCTCCTCCGCCGAGCAGAAGTGGGGCCAGACCTCCGGCGTCACCCTGCTCCTGCCGCACGGCTACGAGGGCCAGGGCCCGGACCACTCCTCCGCCCGCCCGGAGCGGTTCCTCCAGCTCTGCGCGCAGAACAACATGACGGTCGCGATGCCGACCCTGCCGTCGAACTACTTCCACCTCCTGCGGTGGCAGGTGCACAACCCGCACCACAAGCCGCTGGTCGTCTTCACCCCGAAGTCGATGCTGCGCCTGAAGGCGGCGGCCTCGAAGGCGGAGGAGTTCACCGCGGGCCAGTTCCGTCCGGTCATCGGCGACGCGTCGGTGGACCCGGCGGCCGTCAAGAAGGTCGTCTTCACCGCGGGCAAGGTCTACTACGACCTGGACGCCGAGCGCCGCAAGCGGGGCGTGACGGACGCTGCAGCTGCCGAGACGGCGATCATCCGCCTCGAGCGCCTGTACCCGCTGCCGGGCGCCGAGCTCCAGGCGGAGATCGCCAAGTACCCGAACGCCGAGAAGTACCTGTGGGCCCAGGAGGAGCCGGCGAACCAGGGCGCGTGGCCGTTCATCGCCCTGAACCTCATCGACCACCTGGACCTGGCGGTCGGCGCGGACATCCCGGCCGGCGAGCGCCTGCGCCGCATCTCCCGTCCGCACGGCTCCTCCCCGGCCGTCGGTTCCGCGAAGCGGCACCAGGCGGAGCAGGAGCAGCTGGTGCGCGAGGTGTTCGAGGCGTAACCGCTCCGTCGGTTCGCAGCTGACCGGGCCGCACCCCCTCGACGGGGGTGCGGCCCGGTTCGTTTCGGCGCGCCTATCCTTGACCCCATGTACTTCACAGACCGTGGCATCGAAGAGCTGGAGAAGCGGCGGGGCGAGGAGGAGGTCAGCTTCGAGTGGCTGGCCGAGCAGCTGCGGACCTTCGTCGACCTCAATCCGGACTTCGAGGTGCCGGTGGAGCGGCTGGCGACCTGGCTGGCCCGGCTGGACGACGAGGACGACGAGTAGAGGACGACGAGCAGGGACGGACCGACGTCCGCTCGGTGCAGGGCGCCCCTTGGGGCGCCCTGTCGCGTTTCAGGGGCCTGTCCCCGCCCGCCTTTTCAGGGTGTCCGCCCGCGCCTCACCCGTAAGAGTGTCTTGACTTCCCCGGAACGCGATATATCGTGGATGGCAGACGACGCGATATGGCGTGTCGCGTCCGGCCCGGGGAGGTCTGCCCATGTCCGAGTGGTCCATCGGTGAGCCCAGGAAGCTCACCTTCGACGAGCATGTCACCGCACTCAACGTCCGCATCGTGCACGGAGCGGTGAACGTCGTGGGGGTGGACGAGGGCCCGGCCCGCCTGGAGGTCTCGGAGATCGAGGGACCGCCCCTGGTGGTCACCCAGCAGGGCGGAACGCTGACGGTGGCGTACGAGGACCTGCCCTGGAAGGGCTTCCTCAAGTGGCTGGACCGCAAGGGCTGGCGGCGCAGCGCCGTGGTGTCCGTGGCCGTTCCGGCGAGCACGCGGGTGGAGCTCGGCGTGGTCGGAGCAGGCGCGGTGGTCTCGGGGATCGAGGGACGCGCCGAGGTCAAGGGGGTCTCCGGGGACACCACCCTGGTGCGCCTGACGGGCCCGGTGCGCGCGGACACCGTGTCGGGGAGCGTGGAGGCTCAGGCCCTCTCGGGTGAGCTGCGGTTCAACTCGGTCTCGGGCGACCTGACGGTGGTCGACGGCGCGGGTCCCTCGGTGCGGGCGGACTCGGTGAGCGGGTCGATGATCGTCGACCTCGACCCGGCGGGCGGCCCCACCGACGTCAGCCTCACCAACGTCTCCGGGGAGATCGCCATCCGGCTCCCCCACCCGGCGGACGCACAGGTGGACGCCAACACCGCGAGCGGGACGGTGTCCAACGCCTTCGAGGACCTCAAGGTCGGCGGCCAGTGGGGCGCCAAGCGGATCACCGGTCGCCTCGGCGCGGGCAACGGCCGGCTGAAGGCGACCACCGTCTCCGGCTCCATCGCGCTGCTGCGGCGCCCGCCCGTGGAGGACGGACCGTGGGAGGCGGAGTCGCGGGACGCCGGCACGGCCGAGGACTCCAGCGGCGGCACCGCCGGTGGCACGACCGACAAGAAGGTGCTCTGACATGGCTCCCGTCTTCGCCCACGGCCGACTGCGCCTGTACCTGCTCAAGCTGCTCGACGAGGCCCCGCGCCACGGGTACGAGGTGATCCGGCTGCTGGAGGAGCGCTTCCAGGGCCTGTACGCCCCCTCGGCGGGCACGGTGTATCCGCGGCTGGCCAAGCTGGAGGCGGAGGGCCTGGTCACGCACACCACCGAGGGCGGCCGCAAGGTCTACGCGATCACGGACGCGGGCCGCGCCGAACTGGCCGACCGCAGTGGTGAACTGGCCGACCTGGAGCTGGAGATCCGCGAGTCCGTCGCCGAACTCGCCGCGGAGATCCGCGCCGATGTGCGCGGCGCCGCGGGAGATCTGCGGCGCGAGATGCGCGCGGCGGCCTCCCAGGCCCGCGAGGGCTCCGGAAAGCACGAGGAGCACGGCGAGCACGGCAAGGCCGACGACAAGGAGGCCTGGCAGGCCGCCAAGGAGGAGATGCGGCGCGTCAAGCAGGAGTGGAAGGAGCAGGCACGGCGCGCGAAGGAGGAGAGCCGCAGGGCGCGCGAGGAGGCCCAGCGGGCCAAGCGGCAGGCCAAGGACGCGCAGGAGCGGGCGCGGGCCCAGGCGCAGGAGGAGTTGCAGCGCATCGCCAAGCGGGTCCAGGAGCAGGTGCAGGACCACTTCGACCGGGGCGACTGGCCCACGGGCGTGCGCGAGGGCCTGACCGAACTGGCCAAGGAATTCGGCGACTTCGGCAAGGACTACGCCTTCGGCCGGACCACGGGCCGCCCCGAGTACTCCATGGCCCCGGAGGACTTCCCGGCCGGCTACGAACCGACCTGGGCGCACGAGGACCTCACCGGCGACCCGGTCCGCGACCTGGACCGTCTCCTGGACCGCTTCCGCGACGACATCCGCGACACGGCCCGGGACAACGGCATCACCGCCGACCAGCTCCTTCAGGCCCGCGGCCATCTGTCCGCGGCGGCGGCCCACATCGCCTCGCTCCTGCAGCGCCCGAAGGCCTGACGGCCGCCCGGCGGGCCCACTCGGGCGGCCGTCCCCTCAGCTCAACCGGCCGCCCGTGCCTCTCCCCCGCCGTACAGGACGCGGGTCACCGACTCGTAGGTCACACCGTGGTCGGCGAGGGCCTCGGCGGGCACGCCCGGGCGGACGGTCAGGGCGAGGAGGATGTGCTCGTCGCCGATGTGCCGGTCGTGGTGGGCCACCGCCGTGCGCAGGGCCTTCTCGAGCGTGTCCTTGGCGCCCCGGCTGAAGGCGCGGCGGCCCGTCCAGGCGCCCTTGCCCTGCCGGTCGCCGGACATGGCCCCGGCGCCGTGCGTCTCCTCCACCCGGGAGACGATCTCCGAGACGTCGATGCCCAGGCCCGCGAGGGCGTCGGCCTCGGCCCGGGACAGGCCGGCGCGCCGCCGCGCTTCGTGCAGCGCCTGCCGTACGGGCTGCCCGTGCTCGTCGAGCCCCAGCGCCCCCAGCGCGAAGGAGCCACGGCTGGCCTCGCGGTCGAGCAGGGCGAGCAGAAGGTGCTCGGGGTCCACGGTCTGCGCTCCCGTGTCGTCGGCGTACTCCACCGCCCCCCGCACCACGGCCCGGGCGTCCTTCGTGAACCGTTCGAACATCACTGCCTCCCGTACTTCTTGTGCACGGCCTGCCTGCTGACACCGAGTTCGGCGGCGATCTCCTGCCACGACCAGCCCTGGTTGCGCGCCCCGCGCACCTGTACCGCCTCCAGCTGCTCCAGCAGCCGGCGAAGCGCGGCGACGGCCCGCAGCCCGACCCGGGGATCGCGGTCGCCCGCGCGCTCGGCAAGATCCGTTGCTTCGGTCATGCCTGTCAACCTACGATGACACCCCGGGTCTGTCAACAATGGTTGACAGGTCCGGGTCCGAGGCCCGGAGAGCAGGCGAGGAGGAGTCAGGAGGTGGTGAGCACGACCTTGCCGAAGTGGCTGCCGGACTCCAGCCGTTCGAAGCCCTCGCGGGCCCGGTCGAGCGGCAGCACCTCGTCAATGACGGGGCGGACCCCGGTGGCGGCGCAGAAGGACAGCAGGTCCTCCAGTTCGTCCTTGGTGCCCATGGTCGAGCCGACGACCTTCAGCTCCAGGAAGAAGATGCGCGTCAGCTCGGCATGGGACGGCCGGTCACCGCTCGTGGCCCCGGAGATGACGACCGTGCCGCCGGGCCGCAGCGACTTGACGGAGTGCGACCAGGTGGCCGCGCCGACGGTCTCGATCACCGCGTCCACCCGCTGCGGCAGCCGCGCCCCCGGCTCCAGCGCCTCCACCGCGCCGAGCTCCACCGCCCGCCGGCGCTTGACCTCGTCCCGGCTGGTGGCGAACACCCGCAGTCCGGCCGCCCTGCCGAGCACGATCGCGGCTGTGGCGACACCGCCGCCGGCGCCCTGGACGAGCACGGAGTCGCCGGGGCGCACACCCGCGTTGGTGAAGAGCATCCGGTACGCCGTGAGCCATGCCGTGGGCAGACAGGCGGCCTCCTCGAAGGAGAGCTCCTTGGGCTTGGGCAGGACGTTCCAGGTCGGCACGGCCACCTGTTCGGCGAAGGTGCCCTGGTAGCGCTCGGTGAGAATGGACCGGGGCTCCCGGGGCCCGACCCCGTGCCCGCTCTGTCCGATCACGGAGTGCAGGACGACCTCGTTGCCGTCCTCGTCGACACCGGCGGCGTCACAGCCGAGGATCATGGGCAGCCTGTCCTCGGACAGTCCCACCCCCCTCAGCGACCAGAGGTCGTGGTGGTTCAGTGAGGCGGCCCTGACATGGACCGTGCTCCAGCCGGGACGGGCCTCGGGGGCGGGGCGCTCCCCCGACTCCAGACCGCTCAGCGGCTGGTCGCGGTCGATTCGGGCGGCGTAGACAGCGAACATGACCTTGACCATAGGGGTGCGCCCCGGCCGGCGGAACCACGCACCTCTGTGACCCTCACCCTCTTGCCGGACGGGACGACAAGGGACACGGGAAAAAGAAACGGCCCCGTCCGCGGGGGACGGGGCCGTTCGGGTCGTCGGCTCAGCGACGGGCCACGCCCTCGGCGCGGGCCGCGGCTGCCACCGCCGCGGTCACGGCGGGGGCCACCCGCTCGTCGAACGGCGAGGGGATCACGTAGTCAGCGGCGAGGTCGTCGCCGACGACCCCGGCCAGCGCCTCGGCCGCCGCGATCTTCATTCCCTCGGTGATCCGGGACGCCCGCACCTGGAGCGCCCCCGCGAAGATGCCGGGGAAGGCCAGGACGTTGTTGATCTGGTTGGGGAAGTCCGAGCGCCCGGTCGCCACGACCGCCGCGTACTTGTGCGCGACCTCGGGGTGCACCTCGGGGTTCGGGTTGGCCATGGCGAACACGAAGGCGCCCTCGGCCATCGACGCCACGGCAGCCTCGGGCACCGTACCGCCGGAGACGCCGATGAAGACGTCGGCGCCGGCCAGCGCGTCCTCCAGGGAGCCGCTGAGTCCCGCCTTGTTGGTGAACTCGGCGAGCTCGCGCTTGACCTGCGTCAGGTCCGTGCGGTCGGCCGACACCACGCCCTTGCGGTCCGCGACCGCGACATCGCCGATACCGGCCTCGACCAGCATCTTGGCGATGGCCACACCGGCCGCGCCCGCGCCCGAGATGACGGCCCGCAGGTCCCCGATCGCCCGCCCGCTCAGCCGGGCCGCGTTGCGCAACGCCGCGAGGGTCACGACCGCCGTGCCGTGCTGGTCGTCGTGGAAGACCGGGATGTCCAGACGCTCCTGGAGCCTGCGCTCGACCTCGAAGCACCGGGGGGCCGAGATGTCCTCCAGGTTCACACCGCCGAAGGACGGCGCGAGGCGCACCACGGTCTCGACGATCTCGTCGACGTCGGTGCAGTTCAGCGCGATCGGCACCGCGTCCACGCCACCGAACTGCTTGAACAGGATCGCCTTGCCCTCCATCACCGGGAGGGAGGCTTCGGGGCCGATGTCGCCGAGCCCCAGTACGGCCGTGCCGTCGGTCACGACGGCGACCACGGACGACTTCCACGTGTAGTCGTGGACCAGTTCCGGCTGCTCCGCGATGGCGGAGCACACGCGTGCGACGCCGGGCGTGTAGGCCAGGGACAGGTCGTCCTTGTCGCGGATGGGCACCGTGGCCTGCACGGCCATCTTGCCGCCGCGGTGCAGCGCGAAGGCCGGATCGAAGGAGTCGAGCGGCTCGGCTCCACCGTCCTGGTCCGTACTGCTGTCGCTGCGAGGATTGACGATCTCCGCTGCCACTTCGTTTTACCCCTTAAGTGTTCATGGTTTGAGGGTTGCCGCTCCTGGTGGGAGCGGGCGGGACCGCGCCAGGACCGTGAGTGATGCCTTCGGTCACCTACGCGACGGGCGCGCCGCACACGCGCTCGAGCCCCGGATGAGGGGTGTAAAGAACCTTCTTACCGGACGATCGACGTCAACGACGAGTCCATAACGTCAAGGTCACATGACGGGGACGCGGCACTTGGCCCAATATGGGGACAACTCGTCGCCGAACCACCGGCAAAGCACCAACTGCACTCAAATATCATGCAGCGGCGGACCGCATCCTGAGACGAGCCGGAGATCCTCCGGCCGGAAGAAGGCATTCCCGCAGATGGTCCGGCTTCGCCGGAGCCGCTCCGCGCTGTTCGGGGGTCACCCGTTATCCGATTTTGACATGGCGACTCCCCTGAATGGCGCAGCCCGAATGGCAAGATGCGGTCAATCACACGAGGTCGCAACACCCGAAGGTGTGTGTTCTCGTCGCCCCGTCGGCAGCGCCATCCATCAGCCGGAGGAACACCATGACCACACGCTCCACCCGTCGTACGACCGCCGCGCGCTCCCAGCTAGCCGCGGTCGGTGCGATCGTGGTCACCGGCGCGCTGATCCTCACCGGCTGCGGTGACCAGACCGACAAGGGCGGCGACAGCAGCTCCAACGCCTCCTCGGCGCCGCTGGCCGACAAGCTCCCCCAGGACATCCGCAAGGCCGGTGTGATCAAGGTCGGTTCGGACATCGCGTACCCGCCGGTCGAGTTCATGAAGGACGGCAAGGCCGTCGGCATCGACCCGGACATCGCCGAGGCCCTCACCAAGCAGCTGGGCGTGCGGTTCGATTTCCAGAACGGCAAGTTCGACCAGCTCATCGTCGGTATGCAGTCCGGCCGGTTCAACATGATCATGTCGGCGATGAACGACACGAAGAGCCGCCAGAACGGCATCGACTCCGAAACCGGCAAGAAGGCCGGAGACGGCGTCGACTTCGTCGACTACTTCACCGCCGGCACCTCCATCCTGGTCCAGAAGGGCAACCCCAAGGGCATCAAGAGCCTGGACGACCTGTGCGGCAAGGTGGTCGCCCTGCAGCGGGCCACCACCTCCGAAGGCATCGCCAAGAAGCAGAACGCCAAGTGCAAGCAGGACGGCAAGAAGGCCATCACGCTGCAGTCCTTCGACACCGACCCCGAGGCCCTGCTCCGGCTCAAGCAGGGCGCGTCCGTCGCCGACCTCAACGACTTCCCGGTCGCCGCCTACAACGCCAAGACGTCCGGTGGCGGCAGCGACTTCGAGGTCGTCGGTGAGCAGATCGAGGCCGGGCCCTACGGCATCGCCGTGAGCAAGGGCAACACCCAGCTCCGCGACGCGATCCAGGCCGCCATGAATGCGATCATCAAGAACGGCGACTACCAGAAGATCCTCGAGAAGTGGAACGTCACGGACGGCGCCGTCACGGAGGCCAAGATCAACGGTGGCTCCTGAGCCTCGCACAGCACTGACGACAGCGAAGGGCAGTCACCGTGACTGACATCGTGGAGAAGGTTCCCGCTGCGGGGCCGCCACCGGAGCAGATCAGGGCCATACCCGTGCGCCACTACGGCCGCTGGGTGGCCGGCGCGGCCGTGATCGCGATCCTGGCGCTGATCGGCGTCGCGTTCTCCAACGCGAAGATCCACTACAACACCATCCCGGACTACCTGACCGACGGCACCATCCTGTCGGGCGTCTGGCACACGCTGTACATCTCCGTGCTCGCCATGGTGCTCGGTCTGGCGCTCGGCGTGGTCCTCGCCGTGATGCGGATGTCGTCGAACCCGGTCACCAGCACGGTCGCCTGGTTCTACGTCTGGTTCTTCCGCGGCACGCCGGTCCTGGTCCAGTTGCTGCTCTGGTACAACATCTCGCTCATCTTCCCCATCCTCAACCTGGGGTTCTACAAGGACGAGATGAACCAGGTGATGACCCCGTTCCTGGCGGCGCTGCTGGGCCTGGGGCTGAACGAGGCCGCCTACATGTCTGAGATCGTCCGGGCCGGCATCCAGTCGGTCGACGAAGGGCAGACGGAGGCGGCGCAGGCGCTGGGCATGACGCGGGGCAGGACGTTGCGGCGCGTGGTCCTGCCGCAGGCGATGCGGGTGATCGTGCCGCCGACCGGCAACGAGTTCATCAACATGCTGAAGACCTCGTCGCTGGCGTACGCGGTGCAGTTCAATGAACTCATGAAGCGGTCCACGGACATCTCCAGCACGTCACTGGCCGTGGTCGAGCTGTACTTCGTCGCGTCGATCTGGTACTTGATCCTCACCAGTGTCTTCAGCATCGGCCAGTACTACCTGGAGCGCCGCTACGCCCGCGGTTCCACCCGCAACCTGCCCCCGACACCGCTCCAGCGGCTGAAGAAGAACCTCCGTCTGTTCGGTTCGTTCCGTCGCCCGGAGGTGGCCCGATGAGCCTGCTCAGCAAGGACGTCTTCAACAGCGGCAGCGGTGGACCGATGGTGCGGGCCGAAGGCGTGCACAAGTCCTTCGGGCTCGCCCACATCCTCAAGGGCATCGACCTGGAGGTGAACCCACGTGAGGTGTTCTGCCTGATCGGGCCGTCGGGCTCCGGCAAGTCCACCTTCCTGCGGTGCATCAACCACCTGGAGAAGATCAGCGCCGGCCGGCTGTACGTCGACGGTGAACTGGTCGGCTACCGCCAGAAGGGCGACAAGCTCCACGAGCTGAAGGAGGCGGAGGTCGCGGCGCAGCGACGGGACATCGGCATGGTGTTCCAGCGCTTCAACCTCTTCCCCCACATGACGGCGCTGGAGAACGTCATGGAGGCGCCGGTCCAGGTCAAGCGCGAGTCGAAGGCGGTGGCCCGCGAGCGGGCGCGGCAACTGCTGGACCGGGTGGGCCTCGGAGACCGGACGGGCCACTACCCCGCCCAGCTCTCCGGCGGCCAGCAGCAGCGCGTCGCCATCGCCCGCGCGCTGGCGATGGAGCCGAAGCTGATGCTCTTCGACGAGCCCACCTCGGCCCTGGACCCCGAACTCGTCGGTGAGGTGCTCGACGTGATGCGGGACCTCGCCGAAGACGGCATGACCATGATCGTCGTCACCCATGAGATGGGCTTCGCCCGGGAGGTCGGCGACTCCCTGGTCTTCATGGACGACGGAGTAGTGGTCGAATCCGGCCACCCGCGCGAGGTCCTGACCAATCCGCAGCACGAGCGCACGCAGTCCTTCCTGTCGAAGGTGCTGTAGCCGGGCCGGCCGGGCACGGACATGTGAGAGGGGCGGTACGGGGGTCCCCGTACCGCCCCTCTCACATGTCCCCGGAGCCCTACTTGAGGGCGAGCAGCAGGGTGTCCGACGGCGAGCACCACACCGGGCGGGCCTCCGTGAAGCCCTGCTCGCGCAGGACGCGCGCGTGCCACGCGGCGGACGGCATGTCGCCGTCGGCGTGCTCCCCGTAGATCTCGTAGCGGCGGGCCGTGGGTTCGGCCAGGACCGGGTCCTTGGCGGCGAGCTGCCACCACTCGGCCCAGTCCAGGGCGCCGGCCCGCTTGGCCTGTTCCATGCGCTCGTGCCTCTGGGCGCGCTCGGCCGCGTTGATCCGGGGTGTGCTCTCGTCGATCATGTGGTCCGCGTTCATGAAGACACCGCCGTCGCGGACGAGTTCCGCGACGCGGCCGTAGAGGGCGGCGAGAGGTCCGCTGTGCAGCCAGTGCAGGGCCGTGGCGGTCAGTACGGCGTCGTAGGAGTCGTGGGGCAGCTTCGCCGTCCAGTCGGGGCCCTTGAGGTCGGCGGTCACGAAGGAGACCCGTTCGTCGCCGTCGAAGGTGCCGCGCGCGATGGCGAGCAGCGCCGGGTCGAGGTCGACTCCGGTGCTGGTGGCCTCGGGGAAGCGGGCGAGCAGCCTGGCGGTGATGCTGCCGGTGCCGCAGGCGAGGTCCAGGACGCGCGGGGCGGTGCCGACGAGCGCCTCGACCATGTCGAGCATGATGCGGAAGCGTTCCTCGCGGTCGGGCATGTACCACTCCTGCTGGCGGTCCCAGCTCTCCTGCCACGCCGCCCAGTCGGCCCCCTCCGCGGTGATGCCCGTCCTCGTGTCCGTCATCGCAGCCCTCCCTGCCCACGTCACGTAATACCCTTGAAGGCCAGCCGGCTGTTACCGACCGCTCTCCCGACCATAGAGCGCCTCTGTAAGGACTACAAGTGGAACTGGCCTATTACTCGGATTACGCCGTACGGCTCGTCAACAGCGAGGAACCGGCCCGGGGCAAGGACACACTGACCTCGGTCGACGCGGTCCGGGACCTGTTCGGCGCCAACGCCTCCGCGGCCCGCCGGGCCACCGACGCCGATGTCACGCGCTTCCGTTCGGTGCGAGGCCGGCTGCGCTCGGTCTTCGAGGCGGCCGACCAGGGAGACGAGACGCTCGCGGTGGCCCTGCTGAACTCCCTGCTGCTGGAGTTCCCGGTGAGCCCGCAGATCTCGGGACACGACCACCGCGACGAGGACGGCCGCCCGCTGTGGCACATGCACCTGGCGGACCACCCGTCCAACGCGACCGCGGGCTACGCGGCGATCGCGGCGATGGGGCTGGCCTTCCACCTCACGGAGTACGGCGTCGACCGCCTCGGCCTGTGCGAGGCCGCGCCGTGCCGCAACGCCTACCTGGACACCTCGACCAACCGCTCGCGCCGCTACTGCTCCGACCGCTGCGCCACCCGCGCGAACGTCGCCGCCTACCGGGCCCGCAAGCGCCTGGAGGCCGACCGGTCGGTGAACACGGGCCGGGCCGCCGACAGTACCCAGCGCGCCAGCGCAAGCGGCGAGCGCTGAGCGCGCCTGCGCGGCCGGTAGCGGAACCACACCTTGCCCAGGACCAGGTCCTCGGGCACGGTCCCGTAGTCGGTGCTGTCCCCGCCCGCGTACGCGTTGTCGCCCAGCACCCACCAGCCGCTGTCGCGCCGCTCCGAGGCGCGCTTGACGACCAGCAGGTCCTGCTGGAACGGATGCCGCAGGACCACCACGTCACCGGGCCGGATCCGGGCGCCGTACTGCACCACGAGCCGGTCCCCGTGGTACAGCGTGGGCACCATGGACGGTCCGGTCACCTCGGCCAGCCCGAAGGGCAGTACGGCGCCCCTGCGCTCGGTCTCCTGCGACAGCTCCGGCATCCCCGGCACCTCCCCGGTCACGTTCCTCCACCAGTCTCAGTCTGACCCCGGACTTTTGTCCTAAGCCCTAGGGGGCACTCGCGAAAACACGCCTGGCAGGGAGTAATGTCCCACCTGAGAAGACGATCACGAGGAAGGATGGCTCCATGCTTTCCCGCCTGTTTGCCCCCAAGGTCAAGGTCAGCGCGCACTGCGACCTTCCCTGCGGTGTGTACGACCCGGCCCAGGCCCGCATCGAGGCGGAGTCGGTGAAGGCCGTCCAGGAGAAGATGGCCGCGAACGACGACCCGCACTTCCAGACGCGTGCCACCGTCATCAAGGAGCAGCGCGCCGAACTGGCGAAGCACCACGTCTCCGTGCTGTGGAGCGACTACTTCAAGCCCCCGCACTTCGAGAAGTACCCGGAGCTGCACCAGCTCGTCAACGACACGCTGAAGGCCCTCTCCGCCGCCAAGGCCTCGACCGACCCGGCCACGGGCCAGAAGGCGCTGGACTACATCGCCCAGATCGACAAGATCTTCTGGGAGACCAAGAAGGCCTGATCCTCGATCACGCCACCGACCCGCGATCACCTCGATCGCCGGGTCCCCAGGCCCGCACCCGGCGTCGGTGACGACCCGGGTGCGGCCCTTTTCCAGCGCCGGCGGACAGGGATCCCGATGACCGAGCCCACAGCCCGCGTCCCTGAACTCAACCTCTACCGCCGGTACTTCGAACTCGTCGCCGCACCTCGGCGATCGAGATGGAGCGGACCTACCCGGCCGGCGGACGCGCGGCACTAGGGTGAAGGGGTGACTTCTCCGCGGGAAGACCGGTTGCCTGTGCTCAGCGAGGACGACCGTGAGACGGCCGTGCGGCGCTTGCAGGAGGCATACGCCGAGGAACGCATCTCGCACGAGGAGATGGACGGACGCCTCGGCCAGGTGCTCACCGCGAAGACGCACGGCGAACTCGCGGCGGCCGTGGCCTCGCTCCCGGCGGAGCAACCGGACACCACGTCAACGATCAGCGCGGCCGGCGGACGGATCCAGCGGCGCGGCGTATGGCGGGTGCCTCGGATCCTCAAGGTGGAGTCCGCATTCGGAAGGGTGCGCCTGGATCTGTCCCGGGCGGTCATCGAGCATCCGGTCGTCGACATCGAGCTGATACTCGGCACCGGCGGGGCCAGGATCACGGTCCCTCGCGACGCGATCGTCGAGGTCGAGGGGCTGCGCACCGGATGGAAGGACGTGCGCTACAGGGCTCGGCGGCGCTCCCGCCCCGACGGGCCGACGATCCGTATCTCCGGGGCCATGGAATTCGGACGGCTGAAGATCCGCCACGCACGGCGTTGAGGCGGCCCGTGGCATGCTGGCGGGGTGATTCCCGAGGATCTGGTGCGGCTGCGGCGGGCCCGTGACCGTATGGACCGTGAGTACGCCGAGCCGCTGGACGTGGCCGCGCTCGCGCGGACCGCGTTGATGTCGCCGGGGCACTTCCAGCGGAGCTTCCGGGCCGAGTACGGGGAGACGCCGTACGGGTACCTGATGACGCGGCGGATCGAGCGGGCGAAGGCGCTGCTCAGGCGGGGGGACATGACCGTGACGGAGGTGTGCCTGGCGGTGGGCTGTACGTCGCTGGGGTCCTTCAGCTCGCGGTTCACCCAGCTCGTCGGCGAGACCCCGAGCGCCTACCGGGCACGGTCGCACGACGACACTGCCGTGATCCCGGCCTGCGTGGCCCGGACCTTCACCCGTCCCAGGCGCGCGGGACCGCGGCCCGCGCCCTAGCGTGAGGGCATGGACCTCAAACTGCGGCAGTGTTTCATCGCCGTCGACGACCACGACAAGGCGCTCACCTTCTACCGGGACGTGCTCGGGCTGGAAGTCCGCAACGACGTCGGGTTCGAGGGGATGCGGTGGGTGACCGTGGGGTCGCCGCTGCAACCGGACGTGGAGATCGTCCTGGAGCCGCCCGCGGCGCATCCGGACGCCTCCCCCGCCGACCGGGAGGCCATGGCCCGGCTGCTGGCCAAGGGCCTGCTGCGCGGGGTCATCTTCACCACCGCCGACTGCGACGCCCTCTTCGCCCGGGTGCAGGAGCACGGTGCCGACGTGGTCCAGGAGCCGATGGACCAGCCGTACGGGGTGCGCGACTGCGCCTTCCGCGACCCGGCCGGGAACATGCTGCGCTTCCTGGAGCGGTCGGAGGGCGAGCCGTCCTGAGCCGCACCAAGCCGTCCGCAGCTCACGGGTCCGCCGGTCAGGGCTTGTCCGCGCCGGTGACCGGTTCGCGCCACATCGGCCACATCCGGGGGCCGTCCGGGATGTCGAGGGTGTGGTCGGCGAAGGCGAAGCCCAGGCGTTCGTAGAGCTTCGTGCTCCGCTCGCTGCTGGCCTCCAAGTAGGCGGGCACGCCCTCGCGGTCGCAGCGGTCGAGGACGTGCCGGACGAGGGCGCTGCCCAGGCCCTCCCCCTGGCGGGCCGGTGCGACGCCGATCATCCACAGGTACTCGTGGGCGCGGTCCGACGGGTGGGAGTCGGCCATCAGCCGGGCGATCTCCTCGACCCGCGCGTTCGCCGGGTCGACGCTCTCGCGCAGCCGCACGGCGTCGTCCGCGCCGGCGGCGTCGCCCGAGCCGTCCGCGTCGGCCGGACCGTCGCCGTCGGCCGCCGGGGGCATCGACAGCCACAGGGCGCACGCCGTGCCGTCCTCGGTCACGTCGATCCGGCCCTCGGCGAGCACGATGTCGGTGAAGGCGGCCATCAGCCGGTGGTGGGTCCTGCGGCGGTACTCCCGCTCCGGGAAGACCCAGCCGCTCACCGGGTCGTCCTGGAAGGCCTCGTCCAGCAGCCGCACGACCAGTTCCCGGTCGTCTTCCCCCGCCGCCCGGATCCCCACGCCCATGGTCTGCCCTCTCAACTCAAGTACCGCCTGATTTACGGGAGTTGAGCGTAAGCGAAAGGGGCGGGCCCCGCACACCGTGGGGCAGTGCGGGGTCCGCCGCACCGGAGCCGCCGGTGGCCGTACGGGGTCAGGAGCCGTACGGGCCCGGTGGCTCCGGGGTCTTCCCGGGCGAGGTCAGCTGGAGCGCCTGGTCACGAATTCGGCCAGGGCCAGCAGTCCGCCCGCGTTCGCCGGATCCGGTACGGCGCGGGCCAGGTCGTCCACCGCCCGGGCCATCCGGTCGGCCGCCTGGGCCTGCGCCCAGTCCCGGCCACCGGCCCGCTCCACCACCAGCGCCATCCGCTCCTCCTCCCCCTCCTGGTGGGGCCGGGCGTACAGCTCGGCCAGTTCGGCGGCGGCCGGGGTGCCGGAGGTCAGCGCGGCGACCACCGGCAGGGACTTCTTGCGGGCGGCGAGGTCGGCACCGGACGGTTTCCCGGTACGGGCCGGGTCGCCCCATATCCCGATCACGTCGTCGATCAGCTGGAAGGCGAGTCCCGCCTGCCGGCCGAACGCGTCCAGCGCCTCGACCTCCTCCTCCCCCGCTCCCGCGTACAGGGCCCCCACGGCGCAGGCGCAGCCGAGCAGCGCGCCCGTCTTGGCCTCGGCCATGGCGATCACCTCGGCGAGCGTGACCTCGCCGGGGGCACGCCGTTCCAGGGCGGTGTCCGCCCGCTGACCCTCGCACAGTTCCACGACGCAGCCCGCGAGCCGGGCGGCGGCGGCCGGTGACGCCGGATGCGGGTTCTCGGCGAGCAGTCCCAGGGCCAGTGCCTGGAGCGCGTCCCCGGCGAGGATCGCGTCGTTCTCGCCGAACACCGTCCACGCCGTGGGCCGGTGGCGCCGGGTGGCGTCCCGGTCCATCACGTCGTCGTGCAGCAACGTGAAGTTGTGGACCAGTTCCACCGCCGCCGCGGCCCGCGCCGCCACCGCCCGGGCGGGCGGGCCGCCGAGGGCGGCGGCCGCCGTGAGGACGAGTGCCGGACGGATCGCCTTGCCCCCGTTGCCCGCGGTCGGAGTGCCGTCCGCGTGCTCCCAGCCGAAGTGGTAGCGCGCGATCCGGCGCATCGAGGCCGGCAGGGAGCCGACGGCCGCCCGCAGTTCGGGGTCGACCGACGCCCGGGAGCGTTCCAGGATCACCGCCGCGTCGTGCCCGTCGGGCGCGGCCGGGCCGCCGGTGCCCCCGTCGGCGGCGCGCGGAAGGAGGCTCTCGGCGGAGCGGGGTCCCGCCGGCCGCTCGGCCCCGGCGGGGCGGGGCACGCCGGTCGGGCGCCGCGTCGTCTCCATCATGAACTCAACCATCCGATCCACATCCGATCCCCCGCGAAGAGACCGCGGACGGTGGCGCTTCCGCAGCCGGAACTGGGCGCGTACCCCCGGGGTGTATCCGGCCCTGCGGGCCGGGACACCGGGAGCCGTCGCGCGTGGTCAGCGCCAACGGCCGACCTCGATGTTCTCCAGGACGCCCAGCGCGTCCGGCACCAGCACCGCCGCGGAGAAGTAGGCCGTCACCAGGTACTTGATGACCGCCTGCTCGTTGATGCCCATGAACCGCACGGACAGACTCGGCTCGATCTCGTCGGGGATGCCCTTCGCGCGCAGCCCGATGACGCCCTGGTCCTCCTCGCCGGTGCGCAGCGCGATGATCGAGCTGGTCCGCGCCTCGGTGACCGGGATCTTGTTGCACGGGAAGATCGGCACCCCGCGCCAGGTGGGGATGCGGTTGCCGCCCATGTCGATGGTCTCCGGGACCAGGCCCCGCTTGTTCAGCTCGCGGCCGAACGCGGCGATCGCGCGGGGATGGGCGAGGAACAGCTTGGTGCCGCGCCGCCGGCTGAGCAGCTCGTCCATGTCGTCGGGGCTCGGCACGCCGTCGTGCGGGTGGATCCGCTGGTCGTACTCGCAGTTGTGGAGCAGGCCGAAGTCGTGGTTGTTGATCAGCTCGTGCTCCTGGCGCTCCTTCAGCGCCTCGACGGTCAGCCGGATCTGCTGCTCCGTCTGGTTCATCGGCTGGTTGTAGAGGTCGGCCACGCGTGTGTGCATGCGCAGGACGGTCTGCGCGATGCTCAGTTCGTACTCGCGGGGGCTGGCCTCGTAGTCGACGAAGGTGTGCGGGATGTCCGGCTCCCCGCTGTGTCCCGCGGCGAGTTCGACCGCCTTCTCCCCGTACTTGTTGGCGTTCTGCTCGGATGCCGAGGCCTGCTGCCGGAGATGGGCGCGCAGCGTTTCGGCGCGCTCGGCGATCTGCTCGACGTCGCGGCGGGACAGCACGAGGACGGTGCACGCGGTGTCCGCGCGGGCCGTGTACTCCCAGATGGCGTCCGGGTCGAGGAGAGCCTGGTCGCCGAAGTACGCGCCGTTGGCGAGGACACCGAGGACCTGGTCGTCGCCGTAGGGGCCGGTGCCGACCTTCTGGACCCTGCCGTGCGCCAGCAGGTACACCTCCTCGGCCTGGTTGCCGAAGGAGGCGATGACCTGGCCCGCCTCGATCTCGCGCTGGCGGCAGCGCCGGGCGAGCTCCGAGAGCACGTCGTCGTCCTCGTAGCCCCGCAGCGCCGGCAGTTCGCCGAGCTCGGCCGGGATGACCTCGACGCGGTCGCCGGTCTTCACGAAGGTGATGCGGCCGTCGCCGACGGCGTAGGTGAGCCGCCGGTTCACCCGGTACGTGCCGCCCTGCACGTCGACCCAGGGCAGCATGCGCAGCAGCCAGCGCGAGCTGATCTCCTGCATCTGGGGAACGGACTTGGTGGTGGTGGCCAGGTTCCGCGCGGCCGCGGTGCCGAGGCTCTGCTGCGGCCGGTCCTGCTCTGTGCGGACCTCTTCGCCTACCGACATAGAGAATTGCCCTCCCGCTCATGCCCGGCACGCTCGGCGCCGTGCATCGATTTGCGTGCGCCAGCCTTCCAGTACGGAGCGTGGTCGTGCCATTACCCGAAAGAGCGGGAATGGATCACTGCCGGCACGGGCAGAAATTGCGTTTCCCGTTTCCGTGACCAGCGGCTTCGCGGTGCGTCGCCGGCCGTGCCGCTTGCCGGGCCGGGCGGGGACAATGGCCGGGTGACCCGCTCCGCCGACCTCGCCGCGCTGTTCCCTCGGCTGCCCTCGCCCCTCCAGGAGGTCGCCGACGACCGTTTCGCCCGTCGTGGCCTGCGGCTGCTCCTGAAGCGCGACGATCTGATCCACCCGGAGCTGGTCGGCAACAAGTGGCGCAAACTCGCCCCGAACCTGCGGGCCGCGGCCGGCCGGACGGTCGTGACCTTCGGCGGCGCGTACTCCAACCACCTGCGTGCGACGGCCGCTGCGGGCCGGCTGCTGGGTCTGCCGACGGTCGGCGTGGTCCGCGGCCAGGAGCTGGCCGGGCGGCCGCTGAACCCCTCCCTGTCGCGTTGCGCGGCCGACGGGATGCGGCTGCACTTCACCGACCGGTCGACGTACCGCCGCAAGGCCGAGCCGGAGACGCTGGCGGCCCTGCTGCGCGCGGCGGGCGCCGAGGGAGCCCATGTGGTCCCCGAGGGCGGCAGCAACGCCCTGGCGGTACGCGGCTGCCGGGCCCTTGGCGAGGAACTGGGCGAGCACGCGGACGTCGTCGCGCTGGCCTGCGGCACCGGCGGCACGCTGGCCGGCCTGGCCGCCGGGCTGGCACCCGGGCGGCGCGCCCTCGGCATACCGGTCCTCAGGGGCGGCTTCCTGGCGGCGGACATCGAGGCCCTTCAGGAGCGCGCCTTCGGCGCCCGGCGGGGCACGTGGTCGCTCGACGAGCGCTTCCACTTCGGCGGCTACGCCCGGGTCCCGGCCGAACTCGACGCCTTCGCCGAGGACTTCACCGCCCGGCACGGCGTACCCGTCGAGCGCCTCTACGTCGCCAAACTGCTGTACGGCCTGGTCGCCCTCGCCGACGAGGGCGCCTTCCCCCACGGCACGACAATCGCCGCGATCATCACGGGCAGCCCGTTCCCGCCGCCGGCCTGATCCACCCGGCCATCACGCCGAGCGACGCCCGCCGGAGCCACCCGGCACCGGAACGCCGCTGCCCGGCAAACACGCCGCACGGCGCACCCGCCCGAGCCACCCGGTACTCACGTCCCGACCCGGAACCCGCCACCGACCCACCGGGAGGCCCCCAGCACGCACAACACCACCCGCGCCCCGGCACCCGGACGCCGCACCCGGCCAGCAGGTCCGCACCGCGCACCCGCCCGAGCCACCCGGCGCCGGGACGCCACCACCCGGCCCTCACAGTGCCCCCGGGTGACCCGGACGCCTGCGTCCGGGCTCCGCGTCCGTCCCTCACGCCACCTCCCGGTAGGCCGCCGCCTCTTCCAGGTCCAGCCTGCGCAGCAAGGTGCGCAGCATCTCGTCGTCGATGTAGCGGCCGTCGCGGAGGCGGACGAAGACCTCTCGTTCGGCGCTGATCACGTCGCGGGACAGGCGGCGGTAGGTGTCGTCGACCGACTCGCCGGTGACCGGGTTGGCCTGGCCGAGGCGCTCCCAGACGGAGTTGCGGCGGCGCTCCAGGACCGTGCGGAGGCGGTCGGCGAGCGGCGGGGGCAGGGCGTTGCGCTCGTCGGTCAGGAGTTCCTCCAGGCGCCGCTCGGCGGCCAGGGACGCCTGCGCCTGCGCGTTCGCCTCGGCCAGGGTCTCCGCCCTCAGGTCGCGGCCGGGGAATTTCAGCAGCCGGATCAGCGGCGGCAGCGTCAGGCCCTGCACCACCAGGGTCCCGATGACCGTCGTGAAGGTCAGGAACAGCAGCAGGTTGCGCTTCGGGAAGGGCCCGCCGTCGTGCAGCGTGACCGGGATCGAGAAGGCGATGGCCAGGGACACCACGCCCCTCATCCCGGCCCACGCGGTGACCATCGCGCCCCTCCAGGTGGGGTTCTCCTCGCGCTCCCGGATGTGCCGGGACAGCAGCCGGGGCACGAACGCCGCCGGGTACACCCACACGAACCGGGTGGCGACGACCACCAGGAAGACGGCGATCGCGTACCAGGCGGCCTCGGGCCCGGAGTACGTCCCGAGGCCCCGGAGGACGACCGGCAGCTGAAGTCCGATGAGGGCGAACACCGACGACTCCAGGACGAACGCCACCATCTTCCACACCGCCTCCTCCTGGAGCCGGGTGGCGAAGTCGACCTCCCAGGCGCGGTGCCCGAGGTAGAGGGCGACGGTGACGACGGCCAGGACCCCGGAGGCGTGCACCTGCTCGGCGACGCCGTAGGCGACGAACGGGATCAGCAGGGAGAGCGTGTTCTGCAGCAGCGCCTCCTTCAGATGGGTGCGCAGCCAGTGCAGCGGCGCCATCAGGACCAGACCGATCCCGACGCCGCCGATCGCCGCGACCAGGAACTCCCGCACGCCGCCGGCCCAGGTCGCGCCCTCGCCGACCGCGGCGGCCAGCGCCACCCGGTAGGCGGTGATCGCGGTGGCGTCGTTGAGCAGGGACTCGCCCTGCAGGATCGTGGTGATCCGCGAGGGCAGCCCGACCCGCCGGGCCACCGCCGTCGCCGCGACCGCGTCCGGCGGCGCCACCACCGCGCCCAGCACCAGCGCCGCGGTCAGCGGCAGTCCCGGCACGAGCAGGTACACGGCGCAGCCGACCACGAAGGTCGCGAACAGCACGTATCCGACGGAGAGCAGCGCCACGGGTCGCAGTTGCGCGCGCAGGTCGAGGTAGGAGCTGTCGCTGGCGGAGGTGTACAGCAGCGGCGGCAGCAGCAGGGGCAGGACCACGCCGGGGTCGAGGGCGTAGGCGGGGACCCCGGGCACGTAGGAGACCGCCAGTCCGGCCGCGACCAGCAGCAGGGGCGCCGGCAGGGGGGTGCGCCGTGCGGCCCCGGCCACCGCGGCGCTGCCCGCCACCAGGAACAGCAGCGGCACTACGTCCATGGTCCTCGCCCGCCCTCGTTCGTCGCCCGGCCGCTTTCCGCGCGGTCACCCGCACGCGCGTCGTAATCTGGCAATCATGAAACAGTGCACGCACGCCGACACGCTGCCGCACCCGGAGCCCGCGCCCGAGAGCGAGACGTGTCCGGAGTGCCTGGCGGACGGCACGCATCCGGTGCAGCTGCGGCTGTGCCTGTCCTGTGGCCACGTCGGATGCTGCGACTCCTCGCCCGGGCAGCATGCGACCAAGCACCACAAGGACACCGGGCACCCGGTGATGCGGACCTTCGAGCCCGGTGAGGACTGGCGCTGGTGCTTCGTGGACCACGTGCTCGTGTGACCAGGACGACCGGAACAGGGGACGGTTCGACCGTCTGACGTCTGGGTACGTCAACCCGGCGCCCGCCGTTCCCATTTGGGTCCGCAGACCCCTAGCCACGGAGCGTATCCGTAGCTTTACTATGAGTGACAGCAAGGGGTCGGGGCCCCGGGACAGGAAGGCCGGGCGCGCGGTAGCGTCACCGCTGAACCATGTATCGCGTTGTCCCGGGGGAATGCCCCCGGCCCTGAGAGAGCTTGTACCACCTTGGAGGTGAGGGTGTCCCAGATCGCAGGCGAGCCCGCGGCGAACCAGGACTTCGTGGAGGTCCGGCTGCCGGCTGCGGGTGCCTACCTGTCGGTGCTGCGGACGGCCACGGCCGGTCTCGCGGCCCGTTTGGACTTCACCCTCGACGAGATCGAGGACCTGCGCATCGCGGTCGACGAGGCCTGCGCGATCCTGCTTCAGCAGGCCGTGCCCGGCTCGGTGCTGAGCTGCGTCTTCCGGCTGGTCGACGACTCGCTCGAGGTCACTGTCTCGGCCCCGACGACGGACGGTCACGCGCCTTCGCGGGACACGTTCGCCTGGACCGTCCTGTCCGCGCTCGCGGGCAAGGTCTCCTCCGCCGTGGACGAGGACAGGACCGTGTCGATCAGCCTCTACAAACAGCGCGGCGCGGGACCCGGGCCGGCGTGAGGAACGGGGACGGTCCGGTGCGGGACGAAGAGCGCGGCACACGGGAGCTGCCACCCGAGGGCGGAACTCCGGCGCGCGCGGACGGGGCCGGAGCCCCGGGCGGGGCCGCCCGGGGCGGTCCGGCCGCGGCCCGGCGCGCGGCGGACGGTATCGACGGCATCCCGGAGCAGGCCAGGCCGCACCCGGAGGACGAGCCGCTGGTCGCAGGCCACGGCGGTCCTCCCCCTCACGGGGACTCCCCCTGTTCGAGCGAAGGCGAGAACTCGGGGAAGGAGGCGAGGGCTCGGGGAAGGGCGACGGGCGGGACGATGAGCGAGCACGAGCGAAACTCCGAGGACGGGTCGCGAGCCGCCCCGGTCGTGAACCACACGCGGCACGACCCTCAGGACCGCAGCGGCGCACGTGCGATGTTCGTCGAGCTGCGCGCCCTGCAGGACGGCAGCCCGCAGTACGCCGAGCTGCGCAATCAACTGGTGCGCATGCACCTGCCGCTCGTCGAGCACCTCGCGCGCCGCTTCCGCAACCGCGGCGAGCCGCTGGACGACCTCACCCAGGTCGCCACCATCGGCCTGATCAAGTCGGTCGACCGCTTCGACCCGGACCGCGGCGTGGAGTTCTCCACGTACGCGACGCCGACGGTCGTGGGCGAGATCAAGCGGCACTTCCGGGACAAGGGCTGGGCGGTGCGCGTGCCGCGCCGGCTCCAGGAGCTGCGTCTGGCGCTGACCACCGCCACGGCCGAGCTGTCCCAGTTGCACGGCCGCTCGCCCACGGTGCACGAGCTGGCGGAGAAGCTCGCCATCTCCGAGGAGGAGGTCCTGGAGGGCCTGGAGTCGGCCAACGCCTACTCCACGCTGTCCCTGGACGTCCCCGACACGGACGACGAGTCCCCGGCGGTCGCGGACACCCTCGGCGCCGAGGACGAGGCGCTGGAGGGCGTGGAGTACCGGGAGTCGCTGAAGCCGCTGCTGGAGGATCTCCCGCCGCGCGAGAAGCGGATCCTGCTGCTGCGCTTCTTCGGCAACATGACCCAGTCGCAGATCGCGCAGGAGGTCGGCATCTCGCAGATGCACGTCTCCCGGCTGCTGGCCCGCACACTGGCCCAGCTTCGGGAGAAGCTGCTCGTGGAGGAGTAGCGGACGCGGGACCGCGGGGACCGGGACGGCCGGGGCGGAGGCCGGCCGTTGCCGACTACCGCTGTCCGGTCTCCCCGGCCCGGCCCGGGCCCTTGATGCCGAGGGCGCTGGTCGTCTCCGGGTTCACGAGCAGCACCAGCGCCGTGACGGCCACCGCGGCGAGCACGATGCCGCCCGGGATGGCCGCGCCGTCGGAGCGCAGCAGGGTGTAGGCGACGGGCAGCGCCATGATCTGCGTGATGACCGCCGGCCCCCGGCTCCAGCCGCGGCGCAGCAGCAGTCCGCGGGCGGCGAGCAGCGGCAGCAGCGCGAGCACGAGCACCGTGACGCCGCCGGTGATACCGGTCTTCCGGTCGCCCTCGTGGCCGGTGACGCCCGCGACGAGCATCCAGATCCCGCCGGCCACCAGCACGAGTCCTTCCAGCCCGGCGAGGGCCGCCGCGTACGTCAGCCGTCGCGGGCGCGGCCCGGCGGCGTCGGCCGTGCCGGTGGCGTCCGTGCGCTCCGTGGGCTCCGTGGTCTTCGGTGCGGGTTTGCGGTCACTGCTCACTCCAGCAGGGTAGCCCTCGCGGTCCGGACCCATCGTGTGCAGGCTCACGCCCCGGTCTCTTACCCGATCCCTACCTCGGGGTGGGGTCGGTACTGTCCGGTAGGTACGCTGCACCTCATGCGTGCACTTCTCGTGGTCAATCCGGCGGCAACCACCACAAGCGCACGTACGCGCGACGTTCTGATCCACGCGCTCGCCAGCGAGATGAAGCTGGACGCGGTCACCACCGAGTACC
The DNA here is from genome assembly GCF_043081205.1 of Streptomyces sp. NPDC014889. NCBI lineage: Bacteria > Bacillati > Actinomycetota > Actinomycetes > Kitasatosporales > Streptomycetaceae > Streptomyces > Streptomyces sp. NPDC014889. The sequence continues at coordinate 423,756 of NZ_JBIBWH010000004.1, read as the reverse complement.
GCGGCCACGCCCGCGACCTGGGCCGCCAGGCCGCGGACAGCGACGACATCGACCTGGTGGTGGCCCTCGGCGGCGACGGCACCGTCAACGAGGTCGTCAACGGCCTGCTGCACCGCGGCCCCGACCCCGGGCGCCTGCCGCGCCTGGCGGTGGTGCCCGGCGGTTCCACCAACGTCTTCGCCCGCGCCCTGGGTCTGCCCAACGACGCCGTGGAGGCCACCGGCGCGATCCTGGACGCCCTGCGCCGGGGCAGCGAGCGCACGGTCGGCCTGGGGCTGGCGTCGGGCACGCCCGGCACCGACGACGCGGCGGTGCCCGAGCGCTGGTTCACCTTCAACGCCGGGCTCGGCTTCGACGCCGGCGTGGTCGGCCGGGTGGAGCAGCAGCGCGAGCGGGGCAAGAAGTCCACGCACGCCCTGTACGTACGGCAGGTGGTCCGCCAGTTCCTCGGGGAGTCGAGCCGGCGGCGCGGGGCGATCACCCTGGAGCGGGCCGGGGAGGATCCGCTGACCGAGCTGGTGGTGGCGATAGTCTCGAACACCTCGCCGTGGACGTATCTCGGCAATCGTCCGATGTACACGTCGCCTAAGGCCTCGTTCGACACCGGACTCGATGTGCTCGGTCTCAGCCGTCTGTCCACCGCCGCGGTTGCCCGGTATGGCACCCAGTTGCTCACTTCGTCCCCCGAGCGCGGACCCCAGGGCAGGCATGCGGCCTCTCTGCACGATCTGAGCCGCTTCACCTTGCATTCGAAGGTGCCGCTCCCCCTCCAGATGGACGGTGACCACCTGGGGCTGCGTCGAAGCGTGACGTTCACAGGCGTACGTCGTGCACTGCGTGTGATTGTGTGAGTGGAAGACGCGAAAGTCCTTTCACTCGAACGTTTAGGCCAGGATCCACCCCATGGAAGTACGGCTGTGACCTAGTCGACACCGAGGAATCCAAAAAAACTTTCCGGAAGGGGTTGTATCCGCCGCTGAGGTTTGCGAGTCTCTACGTGGCGATCGGGGCGGCCCACCACACGGGCCCCAGAGATCACCGGAACCCCTCTACGAATCACAGGACCACACCAGGGAACCTGGCAGTCGGCCCTTCCCTTGTTGAGGGATTCGTGAAAGCGTTCACATTCACAAGCAACCCGCATGTAATACCAAGAGAGGTAGCAGCCATGGACTGGCGTCACAACGCCGTTTGCCGCGAGGAAGACCCCGAGCTGTTCTTCCCCATCGGCAACACCGGTCCTGCGCTGCTGCAGATCGAGGAAGCCAAGGCCGTCTGCCGTCGCTGCCCGGTTATGGAGCAGTGCCTGCAGTGGGCGCTCGAGTCCGGTCAGGACTCCGGCGTCTGGGGTGGTCTCAGCGAGGACGAGCGCCGCGCGATGAAGCGCCGCGCCGCCCGCAACCGGGCTCGTCAGGCCTCCGCCTGACCACAGCCACCCCGCTGACAGCCTGAGCTTGGCGGCGCGTGCAGCGAGCACGCATCTCCCGCCCCCGAGCCGCAGCGCGCAGTACCCCCGATGCGCACACAGGACGCAACGAGCGACTGGCCTCGGACCGACTTCGGTCCGAGGCTCTTTGCTGTGCGGGGTCCTACGCTGTGCGGGGTCCTGCGCCGTTGCCGTGCGGGCTACTTGTGCGCCTGGAACGGAATGTCGAGGACCACCCGGGTGCCGCGCTCCGGGGCCGGCACCATGTCGAAGGTGCCGCCCAACTCCCCCTCGACCAGGGTCCGTACGATCTGCAGGCCGAGGTTGCCCGAGCTGTGCGGGTCGAAGCCGTCGGGCAGACCCACACCGTCGTCCTGGACGGTGACGAGCAGTCGGGCCTCGCGCGAGGTGCCGCCGCGGACCGCGGAGACCTCCACCGTCCCCGTCTCGCCCTCGCGGAAGCCGTGTTCCAGGGCGTTCTGCAGGACCTCGGTCAGCACCATGGACAGCGGGGTGGCGACCTCCGCGTCCAGGATCCCGAAGCGGCCGCTGCGCCGGCCGGTCACCTTGCCCGGGGAGATCTCGGCGACCATCGCGAGCACCCGGTCGGCGATCTCGTCGAACTCCACGCGCTCGTCCAGGTTCTGAGACAGCGTCTCATGCACGATGGCGATCGAGCCGACCCGGCGGACCGCCTCCTCCAGGGCCTCGCGGCCGCGTTCGGACTCGATGCGCCGGGCCTGAAGCCGGAGCAGGGCCGCCACCGTCTGGAGGTTGTTCTTGACCCGGTGGTGGATCTCCCGGATCGTCGCGTCCTTGGTGATCAACTCCCGCTCGCGGCGGCGCAGTTCGGTCACGTCGCGGAGCAGCACCAGCGAACCTATGCGCGTGCCCTTGGGCTTGAGCGGGATGGCCCGGAACTGGATCACCCCGTCGTGGGCCTCGATCTCGAACTCCCGGGGCGCCCAGCCGCTGGCCAGCTTCACCAGCGCCTCGTCCACCGGGGCCCGGGAGGGGGCGAGTTCGGCGGTGGATTCGCCGAGGTGATGCCCGACGAGGTCGGCGGCGAGGCCGAGCCGGTGGTAGGCGGAGAGCGCGTTGGGCGAGGCGTACTGGACGATGCCGTCCGCGTCCAGCCGGATCAGTCCGTCACCCACGCGCGGCGAGGCGTCCATGTCGACCTGCTGATCGGGGAACGGGAACGAACCGGCCGCGATCATCTGCGCCAGGTCCGAGGCGCTCTGCAGATACGTCAGCTCCAGCCGGCTCGGGGTACGCACGGTGAGCAGGTTGGTGTTGCGCGCGATGACACCGAGGACGCGTCCCTGGCGCCGCACCGGGATGGACTCGACGCGGACCGGGACCTCCTCGCGCCACTCGGGGTCGCCCTCCCGTACGATCCGGCCCTCGTCGAGCGCGGCGTCCAGCATCGGGCGGCGGCCGCGCGGGACGAGGTGGCCGACCATGTCGTTCTGGTACGAGGTGGGGCCGGTGTTGGGCCGCATCTGGGCGACCGAGACGTACCGGGTGCCGTCCCGGGTGGGGACCCACAGGACCAGGTCGGCGAAGGACAGGTCGGAGAGCAGCTGCCACTCCGAGACCAGCATGTGCAGCCACTCGAGATCGGAGTCGTCGAGCGCGGTGTGCTGGCGTACGAGTTCGTTCATGGAGGGCACGTCTGCGAGCGTACCCGGGCATGTGTACGGGCCCGAACCGGACGGAGGCGGCACAGGCGCGGGGCCCCCGGAGACACCCGCGGGCCGCGGCGCCTGAGAGGGACCCTCAACCCTCCCGGCACCGCAGCCCGGAGCAGCATCGGCCGTGGGCGTGCGGTCCCGTTCGGCCGAAGGATGAGGAACCGGGGCAGTCAGGGCAGAGAGCTCCGGATCCTCGGTCCGCCTTCCTGTGCGGGGAAGGCGGAGGCTCGTGCGTTCACCTGTCGTGCGCGGGCGGGGCCGCGCGTGTGCGCTCTTCGAGACGTCTCCGCAGCATTCTGGACTAGACCACTTGCCCTGTCCATGCGCGGGACGGCGGTTGTTGTGTTTTCTTCACCGAACGACCGGTCGGGGCGGAGCCCGGGCCGGCCGACCGACCGGAACGTCCGGATCTTCCGGCGTGTCCCCCGCAGCCTAGCCCGCCCGGCTCGGCGGTGGGGCCGGATGGCGGGGCCGATGTGCGTGAGCGCCTCGACTTCCCCCGGACACACGCGGTCGTGCGCCGGTCGCGCTCCGGACCCGGACGACCGCCCCGCCGCTTCGGGCGCGCCGGCGGACGAGCACGGCGCGGACAGGTCCGACTCTGTTAGATTGGGCTTGGATTGGTCTAAACCACACGACCCCCGTTACCGGGTCCGTCCCCTTCAGATCCTCCTCAGATCGGCAGGCCCAGCGTGGAAGTTGTCATCGTTCCGGATGCCAGAGCGGGCGGCGAACTCATCGCCGAGGCGATGGCGCGACTGCTCCGGCGCAAGCCCGACGCCCTGCTCGGCGTGGCCACCGGCTCCACTCCGCTGCCGGTGTACGAGGCTCTGGCGGCCAAAGTGCGCTCGGGCGCCGCGGACCTCTCGCGGGCGCGGATCGCCCAGCTCGACGAGTACGTGGGGCTGCCCGCCGACCATCCCGAGTCCTACCGTTCGGTGCTGCGCCGGGAGGTGCTGGAGCCGCTCGGCATCGGGATGGACGCCTTCCTCGGGCCCGACGGCACGGCCGAGGACGTGCGGGCTGCCTGCGCGGCCTACGACCGGGCGCTTGCCGAGGCCGGCGGCGTCGACCTGCAACTGCTCGGGATCGGGACGGACGGGCACATCGGGTTCAACGAGCCGTGCTCGTCGCTCGCCTCGCGCACCCGGATCAAGACCCTGACCGAGCAGACCCGCGCCGACAACGCGCGCTTCTTCGACGGCGACGTCGAGCAGGTGCCGCACCACGTGATCACGCAGGGCATCGGGACGATCCTGGAGGCCCGGCACCTGGTGCTGCTGGCCACCGGCGAGGGCAAGGCGGACGCGGTCGCGGCGACCGTCGAAGGCCCGCTGGCCGCCGTCTGCCCCGCCTCGGCCCTCCAGCTCCACCCGCACGCCACGGTCGTCGCCGACGAGGCCGCCGCGTCCAAGCTGAAGCTGGCGGACTACTTCCGCCACACCTACACCAACAAGCCGGACTGGCAGGGCATCTAGCTCCCGGCCCGGAACACACAGACGCCGGCCACCCCCAGGGGGCGGCCGGCGTCGCCGCGTCGGCGGTCGTGAGGCGGACGGTTCACCCGCCCGTGAGGACCTCCGCCGCCGCTCTGCCGCAGACGCGGGCCGCGCCGTGGGTGGCGATGTGGAGGGCGCCGCGCGCCGGGGCCTGGGGGACGCCCATTTCGATGATCACCGTGTCCGGGCGGTCCGCGAGGAGGGTGTCCAGGGCGGCCGCCATCCAGGGGTGGCGGTGCTCGTCGCGGACGACGGCCACCACGCGCCGGGCGCCGGCCTCCTGGAGGGCCGCGCGGCCCGCGTCCTCGCCGGCGAAGCTGCCCGTCCGGGTGCCCGGCAGGAGCCGGCCGAGCTCGGCGGCCACGCCCCACGGGGTCTCGTCGCCGACGGCGATGTTGGCGACGGGGGTGAAGGCGGCGACGTAGGGCGGCTCCGTGAGCGGGGTGAAGCCCTCCGCGGCGGTGACGCGCAGCGCGCGCCGGGCCGCCCGCAGTCCGACCTCCGGGTCGGCGGCGCCCCGCGCCCCGGCCCGGCTCCCGGCCGCGGTGGTCCAGCGGGCGAGGGCGCGTACCCGCTCGGCCGCGTCCGCCAGCCGTTCCTCGGGCAGTTCCCCGGAGCGGACCGCGGCGACCAGGGCGTCGCGCAGTCCGGTCACGGTCTCGTCGTCGGCCAGCCCGCCGCCCACGCAGATCGCGTCGGCCCCGGCGGCGACGGCCAGGACGCTGCCGCGCCGGATGCCGTAGTTGTCGGCGATGGCCCGCATCTCCATGCCGTCGGTGACGATCAGGCCGTCGTAGCCGAGTTCGCCGCGCAGGAGGTCGGTCAGCACCCGGCGGGACAGTGTCGCCGGAAGCTCCGGGTCGAGGGCCGGCACCAGGATGTGGGCACTCATCACGGCCTTGCTGCCGGCGGCGATCGCCGCGCGGAACGGGGCCAGTTCGCGCGCCTGAAGCACCTCGGCGCCCACGTCGATGCGGGGCATCGCGTGGTGGGAGTCCACGGCGGTGTCGCCGTGCCCGGGGAAGTGCTTGGTGCAGGCGGCGACCCCCGCGGACTGCAGGCCGGTGACGTAGGCGGCGGCGTGCCGGGCGGCCAGGTCGGTGGAGGCGCCGAAGGACCGTACGCCGATGACCGGGTTGCCGGGGTTGGAGTTGACGTCGGCGGAGGGCGCCCAGTTGAAGTTCACCCCGCACTCGGCCAGCCGCCTGCCGAGTTCGCGCGCGACGGCCTCGGTCAGCTCCACGTCGTCCACCGCGCCCAGCGCGTGGTTGCCGGGGAAGCTGGAGCCCGCGCGCACCTCCAGACGGGTGACGTCGCCGCCCTCCTCGTCGACGGCGACCAGGACGTCCTCGCGTTCGGCGCGCAACTGGGCGGTGAGGGCGGCCAGTTGTTCGGGCGAGGCGATGTTCCGGCCGAACAGTCCGACCGAGGACAGGCCCTCACCGAGGCGCCGGAGCAGCCAGCCGGGGGCCGTGGTCCCGGTGAAACCGGGCTGGAGGACGGTCAGCGCGTCACGGGTGAGTGTGTCGGTGCCGCTGGCGATTGTCGTCATCGGGTGGCGTTATCCCTTCACGGCGCCGGAGGTGAGGCCAGCGGCCATCTTCTTCTGGACGATCATGAAGAACGCGACGACCGGGATCGCGATGAGTGTCGAGGCGGCCATCAGGGCTCCGTAGTCGGTACCGCGCGAGGTGGTGAAGTTCATCAGCCACACGTTGAGCGTGTACTTGTCGTTGTCCTGGAGCACGATGTAGGCGAGCAGGTACTCGTTCCACGCGTTGATCAGGGAGAAGATCGACGCGGCGGCGAGGCCGGGGGCGAGCAGGGGGAAAACCACCCGCCAGAAGGCGCCCATCCGGGAACAGCCGTCCACCATGGCGGCCTCCTCCAGCTCCAGCGGGATGTTCACGACGAACCCCCGGATCATCCAGGTGGCGAAGGGCAGCGTGGAGACGAGGTAGATGACGATGACGCCCCAGTACTCGTTGATCGCGCCGAGGTCGTTCAGCTGGATGTAGAGGGGTATGAGCATGGCCGTTGGCGGCAGCAACTGCACCACGAGCAGCACGATCATGAAGAGCTTGCGGCCGGCGAACCGGAAGCGGCCGATCGCGAAGGCGGCGATCGTGGACAGCACCATCGCGCCGACGACGGCCGTCACGCAGACGATCAGGCTGGACTGGACGGCAGTGCCGAAGTTCGGCGCCTCAATCGCCCGGCGAAAGTTGTCGAGGGTGATGGATGTCGGCCAGAGCTTCTGGTCGTAGGAGCGGATCTCCGCGTTGGGGCGCAGGGCGCTCACCACGAGCCAGTAGACCGGGAAGGCCATGACCAGGAAGGCCACGAGTCCCACGACGTTGTAGAAGTGCCGACTGGGCTTCTTGCGGTCGGGGCGGTGGCCGGGCGCCATGGCGCGCGTGGCGGTCGTGTCGCTCACTCGACCTCTCCGATCTTGAGCAGTTGGCGCAGGTAGTAGACGGCCACGCCGGACAGGAGCAGCACCGTGATCAGCGCGATGGCGGCGCCCTGGCTGAAGGAGTTCGACTCGAAGGCCTTCTCGTAGGAATAGAGGCCGAGCAGGTTGTAGTCCTTCTCCGGCTTGTTGCCGCGCATCAGGAAGACCTGGCCGAAGACGTTGAAGTCCCAGATCACCGAGAGCGTGGCGACCATCTGGAAGACGGGCCTGATCACCGGCCAGGTCACGTAGTGGAAGACGCCGAGCCGTCCGGCGCCGTCGAGTTCCGCGGCCTCCTCCAGTTCCGACGGCACTTGGGTGAGCGCGGCGTAGAGGGTGACGGCGACGAACGGGACCGCGCCCCACACCACGACGGCACCGATCATGAAGAAGCCCTGCTTGGGGTCGAGCCACCAGTTGTGGCCCTGGAAGTCGAGGCCGAGGTACTTCGTCAGCACCATGTTGGCGACGCCGTAGTCGGAGTCGGCGAACCAGCGGAAGATCGAGGTGGCGACGAGCAGCGGCAGTGACCACGCGGCGATGAGCGCGCCGGTCAGCAGCAGGCGCACCGCCTTGGTCATGCGCTGCATGGAGTGGGCGAGGAAGAGACCGATGGCCATCGTGGCGACGACGCAGACGGCCATGAACAGTACGGTGCGCCACAGGACGTCGTAGAACTCGCCGTCGCCGAGGATGTTGGTGAACTGCTCGAAGCCGACCCACTCGGGGGCCTGACCGGTCCACAGCTCCCGCCGGCCGACGTCCTGGAAGGACATGATCACGGTCTTGGCCAACGGCCAGACGAACACCGCGGCGATTGCCACGACAGCCGGCGCGATCAGCAGATAGGGCAGCAGCGGCCCGTCCGTCCACCGGCTTCGCCGGGGTGCGGACGGCGCCGGGCCGTCACCGTGAGGCGTCCGTGTGACGGACTCCTCCGGGCCGGCTGTCTTGATGTCGGCGGCACTCACTGTGCTGGCCTTCCGTTCGAAGGGTTCTGCATCAGTCGGGCGGCCGGCGCCTTCCGGGCCGCCGGCCGCCTGATCGGCCTTGTCCGGCCGGGCGGCCGGACAAGGCACCGGGAGTCAACGAAAGTCGAGCACCTCGGTTAGGAGGCCTTGTTGATCAGCGAGTTGATCTCCGCGTCCGCCGCCTTGGTGGCATCTGCGACCGACTTGCCCTTGAGGATGTCGAGCAGCATCAACTGGAGCGTCTGCTTCTTCTCGATCGCGGCCCAGCCGGGAGCGATCGGGGTGAACCAGGCGTCGGGGACCGCGTTGGCGATCGGAGCCGTCTCGGGCTTGCTCTTCAGCGGCTCCAGCTGCTTGGTGTTGTTGGGCAGGATGTCCTTCGCGACCAGCACGGCCTGGGACTTCTCACTGGTGAACAGCGAGATCCAGTCCTGCGCCAGGTCCTGGTTCTTGGACTTGGAGATCGTGGCGAGGTCGGAACCACCGATGAAGGAGGGCAGGGCCTTGCCGTTCGGGCCGGGCATGCCCGCCGTGGCGATCTTGCCGTCCAGCTTCGGGTTGCCGTTCGTCTTGGAGTCGACGACGCTCCCGGCCTCCCAGCCGTTGCCGTAGATCAGGGCCGCCTTCTCGTTGGCCATGACGTTGGCGTGGTCCTGCTCGTCCTTGGTCTGGTCACCGTGGTTGTACTTCTTGACCAGGTCGATGAAGTGCTGGATGCCCTTCTGCGCCTCCGGCGTGGACAGGGCGGCTTTCCACTCCTTGCCGCCCTCGTCGTAGGTGGCGATCTGACCGCCGTACGCGGCGACGTAGGACATGGCGGCGTACCAGTAGCGGCCCGGCAGGTACAGCGAGGAGAAGGCCCGGTCCTTCTTGTACTTGTCCTGGACCTTGTCGAGCGCCTTGAACAGCTCGTCCTCGGTCTTCGGCAGCTGGTCCGACCCAGTGCCGGCCTTGAACATGTCCTTGTTGTAGATGGCGACGCGGGCACCGGCGTAGTACGGGACGCAGTAGAGCTTGCCCTCGTAGGCGCAGGTGTCCTTGAGCCCCTCGATCCACGTGTCCGAGTTGTCGTACTTCTTGGCGTCGATCTCGCCGAGGGCACCGTTGAGGATGTAGGTCATCGTCTCGGTGTTGCCGAGCTCGACCACGTCGGGGAACTTGTCACCGGACAGGGCGGCGTCGAGCTTCTTGGTCTTGTCCCCCCACTGCTGGTACTGGACGTTGACCTTGACCCCGGGGTACTTCTTGTTGAAGTCGTCGTTCGTCTGCTTGACCAGCTCCGGCCAGCTGCTCTGGGCGTCCACCATGAGCCAGACGGTGAGTTCGCCCTTGCGGTCCTTGGGGTCCTGCTTGGACGCGTCGTCACCCTTGCCACCCCCACACGCCGCGATGGAGACCATCATGCCCGCGATACCGATCGCGGCTACCAGCTTGCGCTTCACGCCACCCTCCTCAGGGATGCCACAAACCCCCCTGCCTCCCCGCGGTTGAGCGACATCCGAGCGTCGGCGTAACCGCCCGTGGGGCCGGGACCTGGACCAATGGTGTAGACCAGTAGGGGGAGCTTGGCCCAGACCAATAGGGCTGTCAAGAGTGCGCCGACCCGCTCAGACGGTCCGTTACGGGACCGCGATATGCAGGGACCTTTCATTGTTCGTCCGGCAAAAATGGACGCCCGCGCTCCACTGGACCAGTGACGACCGTACGCGGCCCCGGAGCCGCCCTGGCCAGGTGGACCACCCGCCCTGACGGGGGCGATGGACTAGACCAGCCGGAGTCCCGACGGTATACAGAGGAGATCACGGAGCGTACGGGTGACCACTCGGCGCGCGAAGCCGTGCCACGATGTGAGCCGGGGCCGACGTGACGTCGGCCGCATCGGCACAGGAGCCGGGAAGGCAGAGCATGAGCACCGACGTCAGCAGTGCGGAGAACGAGGGTGGGGCGACCGTCCGTACCGCGCGCGTGCCCAAGTACTACCGCCTGAAGAAGCACCTGCTCGACATCACCCAGACGCTGCCGCCCGGCACTCCGGTCCCGCCGGAGCGGACCCTGGCCGCCGAGTTCGACACCTCGCGCACCACGGTGCGACAGGCCCTCCAGGAGCTCGTCGTCGAGGGCCGGCTGGAACGCATCCAGGGCAAGGGCACCTTCGTCGCCAAGCCGAAGGTCTCCCAGGCACTGCAACTGACCTCCTACACCGAGGACATGCGCGCCCAGGGCCTGGAGCCGACCTCGCAGCTCCTGGACGTCGGCTACGTCACCGCCGACGACCGCCTGGCCGAACTGCTCGACATCACCGCCGGGGGGCGGGTGCTGCGCATCGAGCGGCTGCGCATGGCCAACGGCGAGCCCATGGCCATCGAGACCACCCACCTGTCGGCCAAGCGCTTCCCGGCACTGCGGCGCAGCCTGGTGAAGTACACCTCCCTCTACACCGCCCTCGCCGAGGTCTACGACGTCCATCTCGCCGAGGCCGAGGAGACCATCGAGACCTCGCTGGCCACTCCGCGCGAGGCGGGCCTGCTCGGCACCGACGTGGGCCTGCCGATGCTGCTGCTCTCCCGGCACTCCCTGGACCGCGAGGGCCGTCCGGTGGAGTGGGTGCGGTCGGTGTACCGCGGGGACCGCTACAAGTTCGTGGCCCGCCTCAAGCGCCCTCAGGAGTAAGGGTCTTGTGACGGAGTAAGAATCTCGTGGCGGTCCGCGGCGTCATGCGCACGAGGGATTCCGCACCCGTGACACCGTGATCTAGATTGCCTGCGCACCGCACGGACGCTCGGTGATCAGCTAGGGGACGGAGTCGCCACATGTCGAATGCCCCGGAAGCCACCAGAGCGGTGGTGACCCCCCTACGGGTCGCCATCGCCCTCTGCCTCGCCGCCCCCTTCGTGGCGCTGCTGTGGGTGGGCTCGTACGCGAGGAAGGACCCGGCCCTCATCGGGATCCCGTTCTTCTACTGGTACCAGATGCTGTGGGTAATCGTCTCCGCGGCCTTGACGATGACCGCGTACCGGCTGTGGCAGCGTGACCGGCGCGCCCCCGGGACCTCCCGGACCGCCGGGACGTCCTCCGCCGGCACGTCCTCCGCCGCGACGGTCGAGGACGGGGGTGCGGTCAAGTGAAGGACGGTGTCAACGGCGTCGCGCTCGGCGTCTGCATCTTCTTCTTCCTGCTCGTCACCGTCATGGGCTTCCTGGCCGCGCGCTGGCGCCGTGCCGAGAACGAGCACAGCCTGGACGAATGGGGCCTGGGCGGGCGGTCGTTCGGCACCTGGGTGACCTGGTTCCTGCTCGGCGGCGACCTGTACACCGCCTACACCTTCGTGGCCGTGCCGGCCGCCGTCTACGCGACGGGCGCGGCGGGCTTCTTCGCGGTGCCGTACACGATCCTGGTGTATCCGCTGATCTTCACGTTCCTGCCGCGGCTGTGGTCGGTGTCGCACCGGCACGGATACGTGACCACCTCGGACTTCGTCCGCGGCCGGTTCGGCTCCAAGAGCCTGTCGCTGGCGGTGGCGCTCACCGGCATCCTCGCGACCATGCCGTACATCGCGCTCCAACTGGTCGGCATCCAGGCCGTCCTGGACGTGATGGGCGTGGGCGGCGGCGAGAGCACCCACTGGTTCGTGAAGGACCTGCCGCTGCTGATCGCCTTCGGTGTGCTGGCCGCGTACACCTACTCCTCGGGGCTGCGCGCGCCCGCCCTGATCGCCTTCGTTAAGGACACCCTGATCTACATCGTGATCGCGGTGGCCATCATCTACATCCCGATCAAACTGGGCGGCTTCGGCGAGGTGTTCGCCAAGGCGGGCCAGAAGTTCACCGAGACGGGTTCGGGCGGCCTGGTGCCGGCGGCGGCCGGCCAGTGGACGTACGCCACGCTCGCCCTCGGCTCCGCGCTCGCGCTGTTCATGTATCCGCACTCGATCACCGCGACGCTGTCCTCGCGCAGCCGCGAGGTGATCCGCCGCAACACCACGATCCTGCCGCTGTACTCGCTGATGCTGGGCCTGCTCGCCCTGCTGGGCTTCATGGCGATCGCGGCGGGTGTGAAGGTGAAGAACGGCCAGCTCGCCATTCCGCAGCTCTTCGAGAACATGTTCCCGGACTGGTTCGCGGGCGTGGCCTTCGCGGCGATCGCCATCGGCGCGCTGGTGCCGGCGGCCATCATGTCGATCGCCGCCGCGAACCTGTTCACCCGCAACATCTACAAGGACTTCATCCGCCCGCAGGCGACGCCGAAGGAGGAGACCCGGGTCTCCAAGATCGTGTCGCTGCTCGTGAAGGTGGGCGCGCTGGTCTTCGTCCTGACCATGGACAAGACGGTCGCCATCAACTTCCAGCTGCTCGGCGGCATCTGGATCCTGCAGACCTTCCCGGCCCTGGTCGGCGGCCTGTTCACCCGCTGGTTCCACCGCTGGGCGCTGCTGGCGGGCTGGGCGGTCGGCATGGTCTACGGCACGGTCGCGGCCTACGGGGTCGCCTCGCCGACGTCGGGGCAGAAGCACTTCGGCGGCTCGGCGAAGGAGATCCCGGGCATCGGCGAGATCGGCTACATCGGCATGACGGCGTTCGTGCTCAACGCCGTCGTCGCGGTGCTCCTGACGTTCGTGCTGCGGGCGGTCAACGCGCCCCAGGGCGTGGACGAGACCCGTCCTGAGGACTACACGGCGGACGCCGGCGACCCGGGCGTCGAGGCGGAGCTCCCGCCGGCCACGGCGGCGGCCCCGCAGTAGCACCGGGCATCCTGCGGGCCGCCGGAGAAATCCGGCGGCCCGCTGCCGTGCCCGTGCGGCACACTCGGCTCCATGGACTTCCTGATCCGGCCGGTCGAACCCGGCGAGTACGGCATCCTCGGTGAGATCACCGCCCAGGCCTACCTCCAGGACGGGCTCCTGGACTTCGGTGAGAGCGACGGGTATCTCGACGAGCTGCGGGACGTGGCCAAGCGGGCGGCCGCGGCCGAGGTTCTGGTGGCGGTGGCGGACGGGGAGGTGCTCGGCGGGGTGACCTTCGTCGCCGGCGCCGGCCCCATGGCCGACCTCGCCGGCCTTGGGGAGACCGAGATACGGATGCTGGCGGTCGCGCACGCGGCGCGCGGCAGAGGCGTCGGCGAGGCCCTCGTACGGGCCTGTGCGGACCGGGCACGGGCCGTGGAGGGCTGTGTCCGCATGGTGCTGTCCACCCAGAGCTCCATGCACACCGCCCACCGCATCTACGAGCGTCTGGGCTTCGTCCGCACACCGGGCCGGGACTGGAACCCCCTCCCCCACCTGGACGACATCACGCTGCTCACCTACGAGTTGACATTCTGACACGCTCCGGAGTCGACGCGGCACAACATATGGGGGTGCCCGACTCGCTCAGCACAAGATGTATGCTCGTGCTCACTGTCGCCGCAGGGGAATCCGGTGCGAATCCGGAACTGTCCCGCAACGGTGTACTCGTGCGCGTATGCCCCCATGGCCCGCCACGAGCGTCAGTCCGAGGACCTGCCGACAGTGCGCCCGGCCGTCCGGTCCGGGTGCCCTGACGTCCGGGCCTCGTGGAATGGGCCGGTGGACGCGGCGCCGCGTGCGCTCGTGTGCCGCCCCCTGCCCTCGGCGAGGCCCCGCGCCGAGCGAGGGAGTGCTCCACGTGACCATCGCGCCAGCCGACCCGGTTTCAGTCACCGCCACGGAAACCGACGGGCCAGGTGCCGTACTGCTGCGGACCCTGACCGAGCTGACCGCCGACCTCCCCGACGCCGACCCCGGCCGGGTCGCCGCCGCCGCGCTGCGCGGCCGGTCGGCGCGGGCCGACGAGGCCGAGTTGCGCGAGCTGGCCACGGAGGCGGCCGCCGGGCTCATCTCGGAGGACCCCGCCTACTCCCGGCTGGCGGCCAGGCTGCTGACCCTCGCCGTCCGCGCCGAGGCCGCCTCCCAGGGCGTCGCCTCCTTCACCGACTCGGTCGCCGTGGGCCACCGCGAGGGCCTCATCGCCGACCGGACCGCTGAGTTCGTGCGCGCCCACGCCGACCGCCTGGACGCGCTGATCGACCGGGCCGCCGACGACCGCTTCGGCTACTTCGGCCTGCGCACCCTGCACAGCCGGTACCTGCTGCGGCACCCGATCACCCGCAAGGTGATCGAGACGCCCCAGCACTTCATGCTGCGGGTCGCGGCCGGTCTCGCGCAGGACGACACCGCGCGGTCCGTCGACGAGGTCGAGGCGCTCTACGGGCTGATGAGCCGGCTCGACTACCTGCCCTCCTCCCCCACGCTGTTCAACTCCGGCACGCGCCACCCGCAGATGTCGTCCTGCTACCTGCTCGACTCCCCCAAGGACGAGCTGGACTCCATCTACGAGCGCTACCTCCAGGTGGCCCGTCTGTCCAAGCACGCCGGCGGCATCGGCATCGCGTACTCCCGCATCCGCTCCCGCGGTTCGCTGATCCGCGGCACCAACGGGCACTCCAACGGCATCGTGCCGTTCCTGAAGACCCTGGACGCCTCGGTGGCCGCCGTGAACCAGGGCGGCCGGCGCAAGGGCGCCGCCGCGGTCTACCTGGAGACCTGGCACTCGGACATCGAGGAGTTCCTGGAGCTGCGCGACAACACCGGCGAGGACGCCCGCCGGACGCACAACCTCAACCTCGCGCACTGGGTACCGGACGAGTTCATGCGCCGGGTGAACGCGGACGGGCAGTGGTCGCTGTTCTCCCCCGCGGACGTGCCGGAGCTGACCGACCTGTGGGGCGAGGAGTTCGACGCCGCGTACCGGGCCGCGGAGGCGCGGGGCCTGGCGCGCAAGACCATGCCGGCCCGTGACCTGTACGGCCGCATGATGCGCACGCTCGCGCAGACCGGCAACGGCTGGATGACCTTCAAGGACGCCGCCAACCGCACCGCCAACCAGACCGCGGAAGCGGGCCATGTGGTCCACTCCTCCAACCTCTGCACGGAGATCCTGGAGGTCACCGACGACGGCGAGACGGCGGTGTGCAACCTGGGGTCGGTCAACCTCGGCGCGTTCGTGGCCGGCGGGGACATCGACTGGGAGCGGCTGGACGAGGCCGTCCGCACCGCCGTCACCTTCCTCGACCGCGTGGTCGACATCAACTTCTACCCGACCGAGCAGGCGGGCCGCTCCAACGCCCGCTGGCGGCCGGTGGGCCTGGGCGCCATGGGCCTGCAGGACGTGTTCTTCAAGCTGCGACTGCCCTTCGACTCCCCTCAGGCGAAGGCCCTGTCCACCCGGATCGCCGAGCGGATCATGCTCGCCGCGTACGAGGCGTCCACCGACCTCGCCGAGCGCAGCGGCCCGCTGCCCGCGTGGGAGAAGACCCGCACGGCCCGGGGCGTGCTGCACCCCGACCACTACGACGTCGAGCTGACCTGGCCGGAGCGCTGGGCGGCCCTGCGCGAGCGGATCGCCGCCGTCGGCATGCGCAACTCGCTGCTGCTCGCGATCGCCCCGACCGCCACCATCGCCTCCATCGCGGGCGTGTACGAGTGCATCGAGCCGCAGGTCTCCAACCTCTTCAAGCGTGAGACGCTCTCCGGGGAGTTCCTCCAGGTCAACTCGTACCTGGTGGACGATCTGAAGGCGCTCGGCGTCTGGGACGCCCGCACCCGCGAGGCGCTGCGCGAGGCCAACGGCTCGGTGCAGGACTTCGCCTGGATCCCCGAGGACGTGCGCACGCTCTACCGCACGGCGTGGGAGATCCCGCAGCGCGGCCTGATCGACATGGCCGCGGCCCGCACCGCGTTCCTGGACCAGTCCCAGTCCCTGAACCTGTTCCTGGAGACGCCGACCATCGGCAAGCTCTCCTCGATGTACGCCTACGCCTGGAAGCAGGGCCTGAAGACGACGTACTACCTGCGCTCCCGCCCGGCGACCCGGATCGCGCGCGCGGCCCGGGCCCAGGCTCCCGCCGCCGTCCCCCTCCAGCAGGCGGCGCCGGACGCCGACGCGATCGCCTGCTCCCTTGAGAACCCCGAGTCCTGCGAGGCCTGCCAGTAATGACCAGCGAGACCAAGAACCTGCTCGACCCCGGCTTCGAGCTGACGCTCCGTCCGATGCGCTACCCGGACTTCTACGAGCGCTACCGGGACGCCATCAAGAACACCTGGACCGTGGAGGAGGTCGACCTCCACTCGGACGTCGCCGACCTGGCCAGGCTGAGCCCGGCCGAGCAGCACCTGATCGGACGGCTGGTGGCCTTCTTCGCCACCGGTGACTCGATCGTGGCGAACAACCTGGTGCTCACGCTGTACAAGCACATCAACTCCCCCGAGGCGCGGCTGTACCTGTCCCGCCAGCTCTTCGAGGAGGCCGTGCACGTCCAGTTCTATCTGACGCTGCTCGACACCTACCTCCCCGACCCGGAGGACCGCACCGCCGCCTTCGCCGCGGTGGAGAACATCCCCTCCATCCGGGAGAAGGCCGAGTTCTGCTTCAAGTGGATGGACTCGGTGGAGAAGCTGGACCGGCTGGAGACGAAGGCGGACCGCCGGCGCTTCCTGCTCAACCTCATCTGCTTCGCCGCGTGCATCGAGGGCCTGTTCTTCTACGGCGCCTTCGCCTACGTCTACTGGTTCCGCAGCCGTGGCCTGCTGCACGGTCTGGCCACCGGCACCAACTGGGTGTTCCGGGACGAGACGATGCACATGTCCTTCGCCTTCGACGTGGTGGACACCGTGCGCAAGGAGGAGCCGGAGCTCTTCGACGCGGACCTCCGGCAGCAGGTCACCGACATGCTGCGGGAGGCCGTCGAGGCCGAGCTCCAGTTCGCGCGCGACCTGTGCGGCGACGGCCTCCCGGGGATGAACACCGAGTCGATGCGGCAGTACCTGGAGTGCGTCGCCGACCAGCGCCTGACGCGCCTCGGCTTCGCTCCGGTGTACGGCTCCGAGAACCCCTTCTCGTTCATGGAGCTCCAGGGCGTTCAGGAGCTGACCAACTTCTTCGAGCGCCGCCCGTCGGCGTACCAGGTGGCGGTGGAGGGCACCGTCGACCTGGACGAGGACTTCTGAGTCTCGTCGCGGTTCTCCCTGGCCGCCTGGGCCTCCCGGTCCTCCTGGGCCTGACGGATCCGGCGGTCGGCACGTCGGTCGTGGACGATGCCGATCACCGACGGCAGGACCATGAGGACCAGGAGCCCCAGGACGGCGACCATCGAGATCAGGCCTTGCAGCTGTGTCGTATTCATGGACACCACTGTGGTGCCGGAAGCTCCTTACCGTGAGTGGCAGGACTGCCGTACACCTTCAAAATCCTGCCACCGCGGGGGCACACTGGAACCATGCTGAAGAACGTGGCCACCGTGCTGCTGGACGGAGTGCACCCCTTCGAGCTCGGCGTGGTCTGCGAGGTGTTCGGACTCGACCGGAGCGACGAGGGCCTGCCGGTGTACGACTTCGCGGTCGTCTCCGCGGAGGGGCCGGAGCTGCGCACCCATGTCCCCGGGCTCACGGTGCGGACCCCGCACGGCCTTGACCGCCTGGAGGAGGCCGACCTGATCACGGTGCCGGCCGCCGACGCCGTCACCTCGCGCGGCTACCCGCCCGAGCTGCTCGACGCCCTGCGCCGGGCCGTGGACCGGGGCGCGCGGGTGCTCAGCGTCTGCTCGGGCGTCTTCGTGCTGGGGGCCGCCGGTCTGCTGGACGGGCGGCGCTGCGCGGCGCACTGGCGGCACGCGGACGAGCTGGCCCGGCGCTTCCCGCGGGCGATGGTCGAGCCGGACGTGCTGTACGTGGACGCGGACCCGGTGATCACCTCGGCCGGCACCGCCTCCGGCATCGACGCCTGTCTGCACATCGTGCGCAAGGAGCAGGGCCCGGAGGTCGCCAACCGGATCGCCCGGCGGATGGTGGTGCCCCCGCACCGCGACGGCGGGCAGGCCCAGTACGTGGAGCGGCCGCTGCCGAAGTCCTCCTGCGACACGGTCGGCGAGGTGCTGGTCTGGATGGAGGAGCACCTGGACCAGGAGGTCACCGTCGAGCAGCTCGCCGCCCGCGCCCATATGTCGCCGCGGACCTTCGCCCGCCGCTTCCAGCAGGAGACGGGCACCACGCCGTACCGCTGGCTCCTGCGCCAACGCGTGCTGCTGGCACAGCGGTTGCTGGAGGCGACGGACGAGACCGTGGACACGATCGCGGACCGTACGGGGTTCGGGACCGCGGCGGCGCTGCGGCACCAGTTCGTCCGGGCGCTGGACACCACCCCGAACGCCTACCGGCGCGCGTTCCGGGGCCCGCAGGCCGCCTGAACGCGCGCCGCTCAGGTCACCTGAGCACCGGCCGCACCAGCATCCGCTGCGGGCGCAGGGTGATACCGACCCGTGGCGTGCCGTCGGACTCGGGGACCTCCTCGAAGCGGAACCTCGTCGCCACCGCGGCGGTGAAGAGACTCAGAAGTGCCATCGAGAAGTGGTCACTTGGGCACTTGCGGTTACCCACGCCGAACGGGCTCATGGCATATTTCGGTACGTCCTTTGCGCGTTCGGGAAGCCAACGGTCGGGGTCGAACTCCAGATTGTCCGGATACGAGCGCCGATCGCGCTGGACCGCGTACGGACTGTAGATGATGTCCGCCCCGGCCGGAATGCGATACCCACCGAGTTCGGTTTCGGTCACCGCCCGCCGCGTCAATACCCATACGGCCGGACGCAAACGCATCGTCTCCACGATGACATTGTTGGTGTGCGTGAGCCTGCGGACGTCGTCGAATCCCACGGAGCGGCCGCCGGTCACGGATTCAACCTCCGCGCGGATCCGGTCGCCGTGTTCCGGATGTATCGCGAGCACCCGGAGCAGCCACATGATCGTGGCGCCCACCGTTTCGCTGCCCGGGGTGAGTATCGCGACCACCTGGTCGTGGATCTCCTGTTCCCCGATGGGGTCGCCGTTGTCGTCCTTCGCCGTCAGCAATGCCGTCAGCAAATCGTCCGGATTCCGGCGGGATGCCCGGCGCTCGGCGATGATCTCGTCGACGAGGAGATGCAGATCGGCGAGCGCGCGGTTGAATTCGCGGTTGGCCGGCAGCGGCAGCCGGTACAGCGGCCCGAGCGGCACCACCATCCGCTGGTACATGCCGCGGAAGACGGTGGCCAGGGCCTCGCACAGCCGGTCGGCGCACTCGTCCATGTACTGGCCGCGCAGCAGGCAGCGGGCAGCGATGCGCACGGCGATCCGGAAGGCCTCCGAGGCGCAGTCGATGGTCCGACCGGGCTGCCAGCGCTCGGTCAGCGCGTGCGCCTCCTCCTCCATGACCGGCCCGTAGGCGGGGATGGCGTCGAGCCGGAAGGCGGGCTGGATGGTGCGGCGCTGGCGCCGATGCAGCGGGCCGTTGGAGGTGGCCACCCCCTCCTTGCCGACCAGGCCCTCCAGGGACTCCCACAGCGGGCCGGAGATGATGTAGTCGGGACTGAGGGCCAACGCCCCGGTGAGGGCGGGCGTGGTGACGGCGTACACCGTCTTCGGGCCGAGCTTGATCCGTACGACGTCTCCGTGGTCGCGCAGTTGCGACATGAAGGCCAGCGGATCGCGGACCAGTTTCAGACCGTGGCCGAGAAGCGGCACCCCGCCCCCGGCCACCGGTGGCTCGTGCGGTCCGGGAGCGTCGTGCCGGGTTTCCGACTGCACTGATTCGGCGGTCATTTCCCACCTGCCCCTTCGTCTTCGACGTACGGGGGTGTGGCCGGGTCCTCCCAGTTGTCGACCATGTACCGGTCGGACTCGTGGTGGAACCAGTAGACGGAACTGAACCAGTTCCGCATATTGCCGATACAGGCCCGTACGGCGGCGCTCAGTGCCTTTCCGCGCACCGTGCCGTCCGCGAGGCCGTCGGCGAAATGTAATCCCGCCTGCTCCGCGAGCAGGAATCCGGATACGCATTCCTCGATGCGCCCGCGCATGTCCGCGATCGCCTCCTCCAGGCTCAGCCCGTCGTGTTTGACGAGACTGATCCCGAGATTGTGCACCTCGTCGCCCGCCAATTCCTTGGGCAGGGAGCACAGATCGTTGTACCAGGCGGCGAATTCCTGACTGAGCAGTGCCGGACGCCGGTAGGCGGGATTCTTCCTCACGGCGTCCGGGAGTTCACAGCCGGCGCTCGACTCCAGAAGGTCGGTCCAGATCCAGTGGGCGAAAGTGAAGCGGCGCAGCGCGAGATATTCCTCGACCGTGGGCACGACGCCCTCGGTGCGGTTGCGGAACTCCCGGTCGTACGCGTCGATCACCGCGTGGAAGTGCCGCGCGAAGCGGGCGTTCCACCGGGCCGACAGGAACGAGTAGAACCGCAGCACGCTGTCCGCGAACCCCGCGACCAGGGTGTCCTGGTGGTGCAGGTGGTCCTGGGGGGAGTCCAGGGCCGTGTGCAGCGCGCGGCACAGCCGTTCCCAGGCGGCGGGCCGGCCGTGGACGACATCGCGGTCCTGGCGATCGTCCCAGAGGAAGAACCACGCGCTGAAGTCCGCTATGGCCTGGAGCACCTCGTCGGGGGCGCCGATGTAGTACCCCGCCATGAGGTCGGTGTAGCACAGGCTGTCGGCGTGTTCCTCGACCTTGTCCGCCGACATGAGCCGCTTTTCCAGCAGCCAGCCGCGTGTCTTCTCCTGGAGTTGGGGCCAATACCCGTGCGACTGCCTGGGAAACCCGGACTCGATCACCTGAAGTGCGAGCGATGGTGGGACTGGGACCGCTGTCGTCGTCGATGTGGTGCTGTATGGGAAAGCTGGCACGAACAAACCCCTCTCAGCCGCCGGTGGCGTGCACCCCTTCCGTCGTGCCGGGCGCACGCCGTCGCGTATCCCCGCACCCCCATTCAGCACCACAACTGACCGTTCTGGGAATGGATTTGCCCCCTTCACCATCCCGGGATGCCGAGAATCTCCCCTTGTGTGACTGATTACGAATCAGTAGAAGCGCACAAAGGATCGAATGGCGGCGGACACAAGTACGGCGCCCGACCGGACGTTCCGGTCGGGCGCCGTGCGCACGGGCCCCTCGCGCCCCAACGGGCGGGCTGAGCCCGGCTGTCGGGTCAGTCGTTGGCGACCACGGGATAGCGCGGCTCGTTCTCGGCCATCTGCCGCAGCGCGTCCTTGCGCTCGCGCTTGGAGAGCCGGTCGATGTAGAGGTAGCCGTAGAGGTGGTCCGTCTCGTGCTGGAGGCACCGCGCGAAGTAGCCGGTGCCCCGCACCTTGACCGGGTTGCCCTGCTCGTCCTGCCCGGTGACCTCGGCGTAGTCGGGGCGGGCGAGCGGCGCGTAGGCGGTGGGCACGGACAGGCAGCCCTCGTTGCTGTCGTCAAGGCGGCGCCGCTCGGCGGGCAGCTCGACCAGCCGGGGGTTGCAGACGACGCCCACGTGCCGGACACCCTCGTCGTCCGGGCAGTCGTAGACGAAGACCTTCAGGTCCACGCCGATCTGGTTGGCGGCCAGGCCCACGCCCTCGGCGGTGTGCTGGCTGGCGAACATGTCGGCGACGAGCTGCTGGAGCTCCTCGCCGAAGTCCGTGACGTCCCTGCACTCCTTGTGCAGCACAGGGTTCCCGACCACCGTGATGGGCCGGGAGGTGCCGCGCTCACGCCATGCCGTCTCGCGCTCCTCGCAGTCCTCCGAGTCGACGACGTACCCCTCGTCGTCGACGGGGAGCACGCCCTCGTGCTGCTGATCGGTGTCCTGCTGCGCCATGACCGACGTACGCCTTCCTGACAAGAACGGGGAGTGGATCCTGCTACAGGGTACGGGGCCCGCGCCCCCGGCCGGGCCCGGGAGTGTCCGATATGCCACGGTGCCGGGAGGGCCGGCCGGCCGCGGCGGGCCCGGTGCCGGGCCCGGGGCGGACCGGCGTCCTCAACAGACCTCTTCCAGGTCCCGCCAGTCACGCGAGTCCGGGCTGTCGGCCACCCACCCGTCCAGCAGCCCGCGGACCAGGGAGGCCGGAGCGGCCACTCCGCACTCACGCTCCGGCACCCACAACTGCCCGTCGGTGCGGTGCCCGAGCGGTCCGGGGTGCCCCGGCTCACTGTGGTCGTGCGGGTCGAGGTGCACGCCGTCGCCCTCGTCGGACGGCATCCGCGACTCCGAGCACAACCGGCACAGCAGCCGCACGGACGACGACCAGTCCTCGGCGGCGAAGCCGGCGTCGGCGGCGAGCTGCTCCAGCGCGTCCCGGTCGGCCTCGGTGGCGGCCTCGAGGAGGACCACCCAGGTGGGCACCGGTGAGGGCGCCCACAGCTCGATCTCGTCGAACACGGGGTAGGTGTGGCCGGCCGCGGTGGTCCGTTCCCCGTGGGGCACGCCGTCGTGCAGCACGACCTCGCCCCAGCGCCGCCCCGAGGAGGGCAGCGGAATGGACAGCACCTCGATCCGGGCCGGATCGAGACGCCGGCCCCAGACCACCTCGGCCTCGCCCTCCGGCGACAGCCGCACGGCCGCGCTGCCCAGCTCCATGCCCGTCGGCTCCCCGGCGGCGGCCGCGCCCCCGGGCACCTTCAGGCCGTACGCCTGCCACGCCCGCCGGGCCAGCGGCCAGTCCTGGAGGGCGGTGGCGGCGATGCCGACGTTCCACCAGTCGGGCGCCCCGCTCTCCTTCTCCAGCAGGGCCACGGCCCGCAGGCCGGCCGCCCTCGCCTGCTCCCAGTCGTGCCGGAACTTGTGCAGCAGGGCGAGGTTGAACCAGGACTCGGCAAGCCAGGGCTCCAGGTCGGCGGCGCGTGTCAGCAGCGCGCCCGCGTCCTCGTACCGGCCGTCGCCGATCAGCGTGAACGCCCGGTCGGTGGCCTGCCGCCAGGAGGCGGAGGGCCGGTGCCGTCCCTTGCCGAAGATCCTCACGATTCCCGCCTGCCAGTTCCGTCGAGTGGGTCGGCTTCTGCCCCCGGACACCCTCTCATTCGCATCCAACCACGTACGACTGGAGGGACGCTCATTACCCATGGGTTACCCCGCAGCGGGAAGAACCGGGCCGTCCCGCGACAGCACCCGGCCCAGCGACTCCACCACCTCGGGGGCGTACGCGCCGGCTCCCGCCAGCCGCAGTTCCTCCAGGGCCTTGAGCGAGCCGCCGGGCCCGGCGTCGCGCGCCTTCTCCTCGTAGGCGTTGACGGCCCGCACGATCCGCGCGGGCAGCGGCTGCTCCCGGCAGGGGTCGGCCTGCCGCTCCACCACCACCGCGACCCGGGGGTCGACCCCGGTCTGCCGCACCACGGCCCCGCCGAGCAGCGCGATCCGCCGCTGCTCCTCGGCGGGCAGTCCCGCGGTGGCCCCGGCGGGCACCGGATCGACCAGGCTGAGCTGCCCGATGTCGTGCATCAGGGCGGCGTGCTCCAGGACGGTCAGCTCCGGTTCGGCCAGGCCCAGCTCACGGCCCACGGCCCGGCTGAGCGCGGCCACCCGCCTGGCGTGCCCCGCCGGGGTGTACCCGGCGACCTCGGTGGCCCGGGCCAGGGAGGCGATGGTCTGCCGGTAGGTCTTCCGCACGGCCGCGTACCGTCCGAGGGAGAGCTGGGTGAGCAGCAGCGGCAGCGAGAACACGGGCAGCGCCCACAGCCCGGCCACGGCGACGGCGAGGGCCATGACCGCCCCGGTCGCGCACACCGCCGAGCCGATCCCGAGCAGTCCCCGCAGTTCCTCCCGCAGCAGCGGTCCGAAGGGCCACCGGGTGCGGCAGTGCGCCTGCGCGGCGGCGAGCACGGCGCCGCACAGCGCCGTGAGCACCAGGAGCGCGAGCAGCAGCAGGGCGTACGCCGGGCCGACCCAGCCCTGGAACGCCCCTTCGCCGTAGAGGGGTTGGAAGCAGACGGCGGCGAAGGCGACGGTGAGGATCCGCCGCACCAGGTGGTCGAGCGTCGGCCCGCGGCCGCGCGCTATGTGCGGCACGCCGCCCAGGAGGCAGGCGGCGAGCACGACGGCGACGACCTGGCAGGCGCCGTGGTGGCTGGGCCGTCCGGCGTCCGCGCCCAGCAGCGCGTACGACAGTGCCCCGGCGGCGCCGAGCGGCGCGGCCTCCCGGGACTCGGACCCGGACCACCGGGTCAGCTCGCCGACGAGGACCAGCGCCCCGAAGGCGAGGGCGGCCCGGCGGTCCTCCAGGCCGGTCCACAGGGTGACGGTGAGGGACAGCAGGGCGACCAGGACCGCCGAACCGCGGATGAGGAGCAGCAGGAGGGGCCTGCTCATCGACGGCCCGCCCCGCCGGGTGCCCCGGCCGGAGGGACGGCGGGCGGGTCGTCCGCGCCGCCGGGAGCCGCCGAGGGCGGGCCGGAGGCGCCGGGGACGGCACGGAAGGGGGCCGGCGGGGCGACGGGCGTACCGTCCTGCGCGGTGACCGCCGGGTGCCAGCCGTACCGGTCAAGGGCCCGGACCAGCGCCGTGACCATCCGCGGGTCGAACTGGGCCCCCGCGCAGCGCTCCAGCTCCGCCAGCGCGGCGGCCACCGGCCGGGCCCGCCGGTAGGACCGGGTGGACGTCATCGCGTCGAAGGCGTCCGCGACGGCCACCACCCGTGCGCACTCCGGGATCTGACTGCCCGTCAGCCCGTACGGGTAGCCGCCGCCGTCGAGCCGCTCGTGGTGGTGCAGGATCGCCGCGCGGGCCTCGCCGAGGAAGGAGATCCCGCGCACCATCTCGTGCCCGTACTCGGGGTGCAGCTCGATCACGCGCCGCTCCTCGGGGGTCAGCGGCCCGTCCTTGCGCAGCAGCCGGGTGGGCACGCCCAGCTTGCCCACGTCGTGCAGGATGCCGGCGAACCGCAGGACCTCGACCCGCTCGTCGTCCATGCCGAGCTCGCGCGCGATCAGCATGGAGGCCTGCCCCACCCGCTCGCTGTGCCCGCGCGTGTACCCGTCCTTGATGTCGACGGCCTGCACCAGCGCGCGGATGGTGGCCCGGTGCGCGGACCGCTCCCGGTGGTACTGGGCGTACACCCAGCCGGACACGCACATCGGCAGCAGCACGAGCAGCGCGGCGACCGGACCGTAGGGGCTCAGCCAGAGCACGGCCATCATCAGTCCGGCGAGCCCGTGCACCGCGACGGGCGCCAGCGACCGGGTGAACAGCCCCTGCCACGCCCGCCGTGCCGGCACGTGCTCGGCGAGCGCGAGGACTCCGCCGTCCAGCGCCGTCAGCACCAGGCAGAAGGCGAGCACGGCGGCGCCCGCGGGGAGGAGGACGTAGGGGAAGTCGCAGCCCGCGACGGCGTTCCGGCCGCCCAGCGCCCCGTGCACCCGGGCGGCCGCCCAGACCGCGAGAGCGAGCTGCGCGGCGCGCCAGATCCGGCGCAGTCCCTCGGGCCGCCGTCCGGCGCGGGCGAGCAGTACGCCCGGCAGCGGGACGACCGCGGCGGCGGGCGGCGGCAGCAGGAAGGCCGCCGCGAGCAGTACGGGGTAGAAGGGCCCGGAGAAGCTGCGCCGGGTGAACTGTCTGAACCCGGCGTACACCGCGGTGAGCAGGGCGACCGCCCACCAGGGAGTGTGCGTCAGGGGCAGCGGCAGCAGACAGGCCACGGCGGCGAGGACGGCACCGGCGACATACGCACGGGCCCGCGGTGGAACCGCCTCCATGCCGCCCCTCCCCGGTCATGCCTGTCCACGGTGGGAGCGTAGGGCGCGCGGTGGGGAGTCCACGGGGCGAAGTCCCGGGGATTAGCACGTTCGGGTGAAGAGGGCGGGGCGCCGGGCGGGCGTCCGCGTGCGGTGGGTCAGGACTCCTGCGGGGTCACCGGGGCCGCGGTCACGTCGTGCTCGGGGACGGCCTGGCCGGAACGGATGAGATCGATCCGTCCCATGACCTTGGCGCGCAGGTCGGCGGGCACGTCGTCATGCCCGCAGCACCGCTTGACCAGCTTCTTCACGGCCTGCTCCAGGCCGTACTTCTCGAGGCACGGCGAGCATTCCTCGAAGTGGTGCTCGAACTTGGTGCGATCGACGTCCGGCATCTCACTGTCGAGGAACTCGTAGAGGTGGTCGAGTACCTCACTGCAGTCCGTCTCGTGCGGGTCTCCGCAGCTCATGAGCCCGAGCCTTTCGCTTCGTTCGACTCTCCGGCGCCGGCCGGGACCAGTCCGCGCTCGCGGGCGTAGTCCTCGAGCATGCCGCGCAGTTGACGGCGCCCCCGGTGCAGCCGGGACATCACCGTCCCGATGGGTGTCCCCATGATGTCCGCGATCTCCTTGTACGCAAAGCCTTCTACGTCCGCGAGGTAGACGGCGATGCGGAATTCCTCGGGGATCGCCTGCAGCGCTTCCTTCACGTCCGAGTCGGGCAGGTGATCGAGCGCCTGCGACTCGGCGGAGCGCAGACCGGTCGACATGTGCGACTCGGCGCGGGCGAGCTGCCAGTCCTCGATCTCCTCGGCGGCGCTGCGCTGCGGCTCGCGCTGCTTCTTGCGGTACGAGTTGATGAAGGTGTTGGTGAGGATCCGGTACAGCCACGCCTTGAGGTTGGTGCCCTCGCGGAACTGGTGGAAGGACGCGTACGCCTTGGCGTAGGTCTCCTGCACCAGGTCCTCGGCGTCGGCCGGGTTGCGCGTCATGCGCAGCGCGGCCGAGTACATCTGGTCGAGGAACTCCAGCGCGTCCCGCTCGAAGCGCGCGCTGCGCTGGGCCGTCGACTCCACGGATCCGCCCACGCTCGTGCCCCGGCCCTCGGGCTGCTCCGCCTGGCCGTTGTCGGTCCCTGCGTCGGTACCGGGAACCTGACCCACCTCCTCAAGCGACGTCGTGGCACCGAATGCGGTTCCACTCGAATCGGAGGATAGACGACGAGCCGTGCCTGCCGCCGCTCGAACAGGAGCGGTCCGCGCCGCGTGCAGCACCGTCCAGTCCAGGTCAGTGCGGCTGCTGCGGCTCGGGCAAATGGTCGAACCCATGCGGCGGACTCCCTCTCGTGTGACGTCGGCGCCGTGAGCGGCACTTCTGACCGGCTCAACAGCGGCGGTCCGCCGGGCATTCCCGCGGGTCACCCGAGTGACGCGGTCCACTGGGCGACGGCGTCGGCGATGATCTCCAGGGCCACGTCCTGGGTGATCGGCGCCCGTTTCGGGACGGCGAAGCCGTGATCGCCGTACGGCACCTCGACGAGCCGGTAGGAGCCCTCCGGGAACTCCGCGGGGTTGCCGAACGGGTCGTTGCCGCCCTGGACCACGAGTGTGGGCACCCCCGCGTCGAGCAGCTCGTCGGCGCGGGACTTCTCCGGCCGGCCCGGCGGGTGCAGCGGGAAGCTGAGGGCGAGGACGGCGTGCGCGCCCAGTCCGGCCGCCGTACGGCAGGCGACGCGCGCCCCGGCGCTGCGGCCGCCCGCGACCACCGGCAGCCCCGGCCGGGTGAGGGTGGGCCAGAGCCCGCGCCAGCCGGTGTCCAGCGTCCTCGGGGCGGGCGCGACCTTCTTGCCCGCCACCCGCCAGGGCTGCTCGACGAGTGCGACGGTGACCCCGTGACCGGGGAGGGTGCGCGCCAGGGCCTGAAGGTCGCGGGCCTCGACGCCGCCGCCGGCTCCGTGGCCCACGGCGAGCACCAGGCGTGCCCCGGGGGCCCGGTGCCAGGTGACGCGGGCCTCGCCCGCCTCCGTCCCGACGGTCTCGCTCAGGTCGCTCATGTCCCTCATGTCGCTCAGGTCGCCCACGTCAGAAGAGTGTGCCCTCTTCGGGTGCCGGGAGCTCCTTGAGCAGCTCCGGTCCGTTGTTGCGGACATTGCTGACGGCCGTGGACACCGGGTAGGCGCGCATCAGGCCGGGGGGCGGCGGGGTGAGCAGCGCGCGCAGCTCGTCCGGGTCGGTGCGGGCCGGGTCCAGCCAGGCGTCCCAGCGGTCCGGGGTCAGCATCAGCGGCATCCGGGGGTGGATCTCGGCCAGCGCGCTGGGGCCCTCGGCCGGGGCCACCGCCAGCGGGGTGCTCTCCGCCTCCGTGGTGATCACCGAGCAGGTCACCCACCAGGCCCGCGGGTGGTCGTCGGGCAGGGTGCGGTCCCGCCAGAACTCGTAGAGCCCGGCCATGGCGAAGACCGAGCCGTCCGCCGGGGTCACGAAGTAGGGCTGCTTGCGCGGCCGCTTGCGCCGGCCCTCGACCTCCAGCTCCCGCTCCTGGGTGCCGGTGACCCACTCGTAGTAGCCGTCGGCGGGCACGACACAGCGCCGGGCGGCGAAGGCGCGGCGGTACGACGGCTTCTCGTGCACGGTCTCCGCGCGCGCGTTGATCATCCGGGCGGCGCCCTCGGGGGACTTCGACCAGGACGGCACGAGCCCCCACCTCACCTTCCGGAGCTGGCGAACCGGAGCGGGGTCGCCGGCGTCCTTCAAGGGGCGGTCCAGGATCACGTGGACCTCCTTGGTCGGGGCCACGTTGTAATCGGGCTCCAGGGTCTCCTCCGGGTCCCACTTCTGGATCTCGAAGACTCCCGCGAGATCCTCGGGGCCGCGACTGGCCGCATACCGTCCGCACATACATGCAACACTGCCAGACCCCGCACACGGACAGGGAGCCACTCGGACACATGGACAGCCTCGCCGCCACCGCGCTGCCCGATCTCTGGGACCGGCTCGTCGGCACCCAGCCCGACCCCGACCTGTGGGTGGTGATCGCCACCGCGGCCGCCGCGCTCGCCGTGGTCGTCCCGCACACTCTGTGGCGCCTCTCACGCAACGCGATCACCATCGCGCACGAGGGCGGGCACGGGCTGGTGGCGCTGCTCACCGGACGCACCCTGACCGGCATACGCCTGCACTCCGACACCAGCGGCCTGACCGTCAGCCGGGGCAAGCCGCACGGCATCGGCATGATCCTCACGGCGGCCGCCGGCTACACCGCTCCGCCGCTGCTGGGCCTGGGCGGCGCGGCCCTGCTCGCCGCGGGCCGCATCACGCTGCTCCTGTGGGTGGCGACGGCGCTGCTGGTGGCGATGCTGGTGATGATCCGCAACGCCTACGGGGCGCTCACCGTGCTCCTCACCGGCGGCCTGTTCCTGCTGGTGTCCTGGCTGACCGGGCCGCAGGTGCAGGCGGCGTTCGCGTACGCGGTGGTGTGGTTCCTGCTGCTCGGCGGGGTGCGCCCGGCCTTCGAGCTCCAGGCCAAGCGGGCGCGCGGGGGCGCCGGGGACTCGGACGCGGACCAGTTGTCGCGGCTGACGCACGTCCCGGCGGCGCTGTGGCTGTTCCTGTTCCACGCGGTGTCGCTGTGCTCGCTGATCGGCGGCGGGCGGTGGCTGCTGGCGGGGTGAGGCGGCCCCTCCGGTCTCCGTCGCGTCGTCCGCGCGGAGTGCGGGCGCGGCGGCGTTCGGCGCGCGGACTCGCAGGTCATGCCGCGGAGCCGCCTGTTCTGCGGCGCCGTGCGGCGAGGGTGCGTGCCGGGCGTCGGGGCGCAGGCGGGGAACTCGGGACAGGCCCTAAGGTGGGGACCATGGCCCCGAACCCCGCGCACACCGCCCTCTGGCCCGCCCCGCACGCGAGCGGAGCCGTCGACGCGACGGTCCACGTGCCCGGGTCGAAGTCCGTCACCAACCGCGCGCTGGTGCTCGCCGCCCTCGCCTCCGAGCCGGGCTGGCTGCGCCGCCCGCTGCGTTCGCGCGACACGCTGCTGATGGCCGGCGCGCTGCGGGCCATGGGCGTCGGCATCGACGAGGGCGTCGGGCCTGACGGCACCGGGGAGGCCTGGCGCGTGATCCCCGCGGGGCTGCGCGGCCCGGCCACGGTCGACGTCGGCAACGCGGGCACGGTGATGCGCTTCCTGCCGCCGGTCGCCGCGCTGGCCGACGGCCCCATCCGCTTCGACGGCGACCCGCGCTCGTACGAGCGCCCGCTGGACGGCGTCATCGACGCGCTGCGCGTCCTGGGCGCCCGGATCGACGACGACGGCCGCGGCGCGCTGCCGATGACCGTCCACGGCAGCGGCGCGCTGGACGGCGGTCCGGTGGAGATCGACGCCTCCTCCTCGTCCCAGTTCGTCAGCGCTCTGCTGCTGTCGGCACCGCGCTTCAACCAGGGCGTGGAGGTACGGCACACCGGCTCGTCGCTTCCGTCGCTGCCGCACATCCGGATGACGGTCGACATGCTGCGCGCGGTCGGCGCCCAGGTGGACACCCCCGAGTCGGGCGGCGAGCCGAACGTCTGGCGGGTCACCCCGGGCGCCCTGCTCGGCCGGGACCTGACCGTGGAGCCCGACCTGTCCAACGCCCAGCCCTTCCTCGCGGCGGCGCTGGTGACCGGCGGCAAGGTCGTCGTCCCCGACTGGCCGGCCCGGACGACCCAGCCGGGTGACCGGCTGCGGCAGATCTTCAGTGAGATGGGCGGTTCCTGCGAACTCACCGACTACGGCCTGGTGTTCACCGGTTCGGGTGCCGTGCACGGCATCGACGTGGACCTCGGCGAGGTCGGCGAGCTGACCCCGGGCATCGCGGCCGTCGCCGCGCTCGCGGACTCGCCCTCGACCCTGCGGGGCGTGGCCCATCTGCGGCTGCACGAGACCGACCGCCTGGCCGCGCTGACCAAGGAGATCAACGAGCTCGGCGGCGACGTGACCGAGACGGCCGACGGCCTGCGCATCCGCCCGCGCCGCCTGCACGGCGGGGTCTTCCACACCTACGAGGACCACCGCATGGCGACGGCCGGCGCGATCCTCGGCCTGGCGGTCGAGGGCATGCAGATCGAGAACGTGGCGACCACGGCGAAGACACTGCCCGACTTCCCCGATCTGTGGACCGGGATGCTCGGGGCGTAGGGACGCGGGGAACACGTCATGCGCCGCTACGGCAAGCACACCGACGAGGACGACATCCGCAGCCGCCCCAACCGCAGGGGCAACCGGCCGCGCACCAACATCCGTCCCAAGCACGAGGACGCCGCCGAGGGCCTGGTCCTCACCGTCGACCGGGGACGGCTGACCTGCCTCGTCGACGGCCGCCCGGTCATCGCGATGAAGGCCCGCGAACTGGGCCGCAAGGCCGCCGTTGTGGGCGACCGGGTGGCCCTGGTCGGCGACCTGTCCGGGGAGAAGGACACGCTCGCGCGCATCGTCCGCATCGAGGAGCGCACCTCGGTGCTGCGCCGCACCGCGGACGACGACGACCCCTACGAGCGCGTGGTCGTCGCGAACGCCGACCAACTGGCCATCGTCACCGCGCTCGCCGACCCCGAGCCGCGCCCGCGGCTGATCGACCGCTGCCTGGTGGCGGCGTACGACGGCGGTCTCGTGCCGCTGCTGGTCATGACCAAGTCGGACCTGGCCCCGCCGGACAAGCTCCTGGAGCTGTACGGACACCTGGACATCCCCTACGTGGTCACCAGCCGTGCGGAGCTGGACGAGGGCGCCGCGGCGGACCGGGTGCGCGAGCATCTCGACGGGAAGGTCACGGCGTTCGTCGGCCACTCGGGCGTGGGCAAGACGACCCTGGTCAACGCGCTGGTGCCGGAGGACCGGCGGCGGGTGACGGGACATGTGAACGCGGTGACCGGCCGGGGCCGGCACACCACCACCTCCGCGCTCGCGCTGCCGCTGGCGGGCGGGGACGGCTGGGTCGTCGACACCCCGGGCGTACGGTCGTTCGGGCTCGCGCACATCGATCCGTCCCGGGTCATCCACGCCTTCCCCGACCTGGAGCCGGGCACCGAGGGCTGCCCGCGCGCGTGCAGCCACGACGAGCCGGACTGCGCCCTGGACGCGTGGGTCGCCGAGGGGCACGCGGACCCGGCCCGGCTGTACTCGCTGCGCCGGCTGCTGGCCACGCGAGAGCGCAGGGAAGGCGACTGACCTCCGCGTTGTTTGGGTGCGGCGCGGTCCGGCAAGTGCATAATCGCACGGAGCCGGATCATGACCTGCCCCCAGCACGACGAAGCGGTCACGGCACGCGGACGCACGGGAGGACTGCATGGCGTGGCTGCTGGTCATCGTCGCCGGGTTGCTCGAGACCGGCTTCGCCGTGTGCCTGAAGCTGTCGCACGGCTTCACCCGGCTCTGGCCGACCGTCGCCTTCTGCTGCTTCGCGCTGGGCAGCTTCGGCCTGCTCACCCTGTCCCTGAAGAAGCTCGACGTGGGCCCCGCGTACGCGGTGTGGACCGGCATCGGCGCGGCGGGCACCGCCATCTACGGCATGGTCTTCCTCGGTGACCTGGTGTCCACGCTGAAGATCGTCTCGATCAGCCTGGTCATCATCGGGGTGATCGGGCTCCAGCTTTCCGGTTCCGCGCACTGACGCGACGGAGCCGAGCGCGGCCGGGGTCGTTCGCTCCGTTCAGGCCAGGTGGCGCGGGAGCGCGCCGCGCACCAGTTCGGCGACCCCGCCCCGGTCCGGCGGCGCGGCCACGCACGACAGGGCGAGACGGATCACCAGCTCGCAGGCGCGGGCCAGTTCGGCGGTGTCCGCCCTGGGGGCGCCGGGGGCGGAGAGCAGGGCCGCGGCGCGGTCGCGGACGATCGCCACGAAGTCGCCGGGTGACGGCAGCGGGCCGTCGGCCCGGCGCTGGGCCGGAACCGCGCTGGAGGACGGCACCGCCGAGAGCGTCGGCGAGGGCAGCCGTTCGCTCCAGCAGCCGGTGAGCATCGCCTTCACCAGCACGTTGTCCCGGGCGGCTGACACGGTCCACTGGGCGGCGGCGATGAGCCGCTCACGCGGGTCGGCGGGGGTGGTCAGGGCCCGTTCGACCCCGGCGAGACAGCCGTCCGCCTCCCGCCTGACCAGGGCCCGCGCGAGCCCGTCCTTGCTGCCGAACTCGTTGTACAGCGTCTGCCGGGAGACCCCGGCCGCCGCGGCCACGTCGACCATGCGGACCGCGGACCACGGCCGCCGTGTCAGCGCCGTGTAGGCGGCGTCCAGCAGGGATTCCCGCGCTGCAGGCATCATCGCCTCCCTGGGGCGAGCGGCTCTGCGCCCAGATTTGACGCCCCCGAACGCACTGTCAAGGGTCCGTGACGGCACGTGCGCACCAGCGCGGGTGCAGCGTCCGCACGACCGCGTGCCGGTCCCGGGGAGCGTCCCGGCTCGCGCGGCACCCCCGCGCACCGGCCCGCCCCGCCCCCGTGGCCCCGGGCCGCCCCCGGCGGATACGGTTCTCGCATGCCGGACTACCTCGACGACCTGCGCCTGGCCCACGTCCTCGCGGACGCCGCCGACGCCGCGACCATGGACCGTTTCAAGGCCCTCGACCTCAAGGTCGAGACCAAGCCGGACATGACCCCGGTGAGTGAGGCGGACAAGGCGGCGGAGGAACTCATCCGCGGCCAGTTGCAGCGTGCCCGCCCCCGCGACGCGGTCCTCGGCGAGGAGTACGGCATCGAGGGCACCGGCCCCCGCCGCTGGGTCGTCGACCCGATCGACGGCACCAAGAACTATGTGCGCGGCGTCCCGGTCTGGGCCACGCTCATCTCCCTGATGGAGGCCGGCGAGGGCGGCTACCACCCGGTCGTGGGCCTCGTCTCCGCCCCCGCCCTGGGCCGCCGCTGGTGGGCCGCGAAGGGCCACGGCGCCTTCACGGGCCGCAGCCTGGCGCAGGCGAGCCGGCTGCGGGTGTCCCGCGTGGCGGACCTCCCGGACGCCTCCTTCGCGTACTCCTCGCTCAGCGGCTGGGAGGAGCAGGGGCGCCTGGACGGCTTCCTCGATCTGACCCGCGCGGTCTGGCGCACCCGGGCCTACGGCGACTTCTGGCCGTACATGATGGTCGCCGAGGGCTCGGTCGACTTCTGCGCCGAGCCGGAACTGTCCCTGTGGGACATGGCCGCGAACGCGATCATCGTGACGGAGGCCGGCGGCACCTTCACCGGCCTCGACGGCCGCCCCGGACCGCACAGCGGCAACGCCGCCGCGTCCAACGGGCTGCTGCACGACGAGATGCTGGGGTATCTCAACCGGCGCTGACGGGTGACGGGCGACTGCCTGCACGCGCCCCCGCCGGGCCACGCACGCCCCCTTGTTGACCCGCGCTTTGCCTGAGACTCTGGGAGTTCCCCCCTTGTGAACTTGTGCAGTGCCCAACGGCGGCTCACGCGCCGGGTACGCACCAGCCGGATTCCCCGAGGAGGTGGCTCCATCCCATGCTCGTCCGCGACGCCATGAGCACGGTGGTCCTCACCATCGGTCCCGCACACACCCTCCGCCAGGCGGCGGCCCTGATGTCCGCGCGCCATGTCGGCGCCGCCGTCGTCCACGACCCCGACGCAGGCGGCATCGGCATCCTCACCGAACGCGACGTGCTCAACTCCGTGGGTCTGGGCCAGAACCCGGACACGGAGCGCGTGCACGCGCACACCACCAACGACGTCGTGTTCGCCGCGCCGTCCTGGACCCTGGAGGAGGCGGCCGGCGCCATGAGCCGGGGCGGCTTCCGGCACCTCATCGTCCTGGACCACGACGAGCCGGCGGGCATCGTCTCGGTCCGCGACATCATCCGCTGCTGGGCGCCGGCCCGGCAGCCCGCGGCGGCCGCCGGAGCGGGCACGGCCTGAACGCAGACCGGCGGGCCGGGCCCCCGAAGGGACCCGGCCCGCCGTCCACGACAAGCGGTCCAGTGCTGGAGATCAGCCGCGCAGGGCCTGGACCGCGGCCTCCAGCCGCTTGCCGAAGTCGTCGTCCGCCTGACGGAAGTTGCTGATCGCCCGCTCGGTGATGTCCTCGCGCGAGACCTGCGCGATGGAGCCCGCCAGGTTGCCGATCAGACGCTCCTTCTCCTCGTCCGACATCAGGCGGTAGAGGTTGCCGGCCTGGACGAAGTCGTTGTCCTCGGCGTGGACCGGCGCCTCGTGGTCACCGGTGACGCCGGTGACCGGCACGGGCTGCCACAGCGGCCGGCCCGTCTGGAACGGCCCGCCGAAGCTGTTCGGCTCGTAGTTCTTCGCGCCCTTGTGGCGGCCGTCGTACAGGTGACCGTCGCGGGAGTTGGTGCGCGCCTCGGTGGCGTGCGGGCGGTTCACCGGCAGGTGGTCGGCGTTGATGCCGACGCGGTAGCGGTGGGCGTCGCCGTACGCGAAGAGGCGGCCCTGGAGCATCTTGTCCGGGGAGGGACCGATGCCCGGCACGAAGTGGGCGGGGCTGAAGATCGACTGCTCGACCTCGGCGAAGATGTTCTCCGGGTTGCGGTTGAGCTCCAGCTTGCCGATCTCGATCGGCGGGTAGTCCGCGTGCGGCCACACCTTGGTGAGGTCGAACGGGTTGAAGCGGTAGGTCGCCGCGTCGGCCGCCGGCATGATCTGCACCTGCACGGTCCAGGACGGGTACTCGCCGCGCTCGATGGCCTCGCGCAGGTCGCGCTGGTGGGAGTCCGGGTCCTCACCGGCGAGCGCGGCGGCCTCCTCGGCGGTGAGGCACTTGATCCCCTGGTCGGTCTTGAAGTGGTACTTGACCCAGAAGACCTCGCCGGCCTCGTTGTTCCACTGGTAGGTGTGGGAGCCGAAGCCGTCCATGTGGCGGTACGACGCCGGAATGCCGCGGTCGCCGAACAGCCAGGTCACCTGGTGCGTCGACTCCGGGGACAGGCCCCAGAAGTCCCAGACGTTGTCCGGCTCCTGGCTGCCCGTGTAGGGGTCGCGCTTCTGGGTGTGGATGAAGTCGGGGAACTTGATGGCGTCCTTGACGAAGAACACCGGGGTGTTGTTGCCGACGAGGTCGTAGTTGCCCTCTTCGGTGTAGAACTTCAGCGCGAAGCCGCGCGGGTCGCGGACCGCGTCCGGGGCGCCGAGGTTGCCGGCCACGGTCGAGAAGCGCAGGAAGGTCTCCGTCTGCTTGCCGACCTCGGAGAGGAACGTGGCACGCGTGTACCGCGTGACGTCGGCCGTGACGGTGAAGGTGCCGTAGGCACCGGCGCCACGGGCGTGCACCACGCGCTCCGGGATGCGCTCGCGGTTGAAGTGGGCGAGCTTCTCCAGCAGGAGCTGGTCCTGGACGAGTACCGGGCCGCCGACGCCCGCCGTCTCGCTGTTCTGGTTGTCGGCAACCGGAGCACCGGCCCCCGTCGTGAGCGGCCCCTGGGTCACGTCGCCTCCTGGGTCAATTCCATCGTGCCTGCCTCTTGGCCAAATCCAGTCTCGATCCTACAATGGACTTAGTCCAAGTCAAGCAGAGCTCCAAAGTCACACTGGTTCGGGATCTGTTTCCCCTTGCTGTTAGGCTGGTCGGTATGAGTGACCTTCTGGAACGGCTACGCGGCCGCGGATGGCGGATGACCGCGCAGCGGCGTGTGGTGGCCGAGGTCCTCGACGGCGAACACGTCCATCTGACGGCCGACGAGGTCCATGCCCGGGCTGTCGACAAGCTGCCCGAGATCTCCCGGGCGACCGTCTACAACACGCTGGGCGAGCTGGTCTCGCTCGGCGAGGTCCTGGAAGTCAGCACCGACAAGCGCGCCAAGCGGTACGACCCGAACGCGCACCGGCCGCACCACCACCTGGTCTGCGCCGGCTGCGGCGCGATCCGGGACGTCCATCCGGGCGGCAACCCGCTGGCCGACCTGCCCGACTCGGAGCGCTTCGGCTTCACGGTCTCGGACGTGGAAGTCACCTACCGCGGCCTCTGCCCCGACTGCGCGGCGGCCTGAAGGCCCCACTCGCAGGACGAGAGAAGACCCCCGGCACCTCGACGGTGCGCGGGGGTCCTTCTTTTGCGATGTTCACGATCCGGCCTCGGAAGCGGCTCCGAAAACACCTGGGGCCGGAATCCTTGATCGGATTCCGGCCCCGGGCCTTCAGTAGCGGGGACAGGATTTGAACCTGCGACCTCTGGGTTATGAGCCCAGCGAGCTACCGAGCTGCTCCACCCCGCGTCGATGAATGGAACACTACGTGACCAGCGGACCAAGAAGCAAATCGCTTACGGGGACGCCCGGGGGACGCGTCACAGGTCGGGTGCCACCTGTGTCTGACACCTGTGTCACGCCGATGTGTCACGCCGACAGCTCCTCGCGCAGTGCGTCCCGCAGTCGCGCGGCCCGCTGGGCGACCTCCGCCGGTCCCAGCGCCACGGCCCGGTCGGCCCACCCCTGGCCCTCGGCCAGCTCGCCGCGGCGCGCGTGCACCAGGGCGAGCCGCAGCGCCGCCCGCCCGTGCCCGGCGTCGGCCGCCCGCGCCCACCACGTGGCCGCCTCCGGCTCACTGCCCTCCCGGGCCAGCAGCAGCCCCAGGTTGAAGGCGCCGTTGCGGGACCCGGACTCCGCCGCCCTGCGGTACCACTGCGCCGCCTCGACCACGTCCCCGCGGGCCGCGGCCAGCATCCCGACCCGCACCTGCGCGCGCCGGTGCCCCTGACCGGCCGCCCGCTCGTACCACTCCTCGCACTCGGTCTTCTCCTGGATCGCCGGCTCCCCGAGCCCGTGCGCGGGCGTCGGCGGCCGCCGGGCGTCGAGCACGGCGGCCAGCCGGTACGCCGCCTCCGGGCTGCCGCCGCCGGCCGCGCACCGCAGGTGCCGCTCGGCCGCCTGCTCGTCGCCCGCGCGCAGCCGGGCGATCCCCACCTGCAACGCGGCCTCCGTGTGCCCGGCCGCCGCCGCCCGCTCGTACCACCGCAGGGCCTGGGCGTCCTCGTTCCGCCCGGCGTGGAGGATCCCCAGGTTGAACGCGGCGTCGACGCTCCCGGCCTCCGCCGCCTTGGAGAACCACGGCTCGGCCCCGCTGGTGTCTCCGCCCTGGAGCAGCAGGACGGCCAGCGCGTTCGACGCCTCCCGGTGCCCGGCGTAGGCCGCGCGCCGGTACCACTGCTCGGCCTGCGTGGTACGGCCCTGCTCGGCGCAGAGCAGTCCGAGGTTGTAGGCGCCGTTGATGTCGCCCGCGTCCATCGCCGCCCGGTACCACCGCTCGGCGGTCTGCGTCTCGCCGCGCTCGGCGTGCAGCGCGCCCAGCGCGTTCGCCGCGTTGCCGTCGCCGTCCTGTGCGGCCCTCAGCCACCACAGGGCGGCGTTCTCGGGGTCGCCGGCGTCCCGCAGCAGGAACCCGAGCGCGCAGGCCGCCCTCGCCTCGCCGTCCTTGGCGGAGGTCAGGTACCAGCGGCCGGCCTCCTTGAGGTCGCCGCGCTTCTCCAGGATTGCGCCGAGGTGCAGGGCGGCCCTCCGGTGCCCGCGCGCGGCGGCCTGGCGGTACCACTGCTCGGCCTCCGCCAGCAGGCCGGGACCCTCGGTGCCGGACTGCCGGCCGGCCCGCCGGTCCAGGGCCCGCGCCAGCCGGTACTCGGCCTCCCGGTGCCCCCGCTCGGCGGCGACCCGCATCCAGCGCTCGGCCCCGGCGTCGCCGCGGTGTTCCAGCAGGTCGGCGAGGGCGTAGGCGCCGAGGACGTGCCCCTGCTCGGCGGACTGGCGCAGCCAGTACTCGGCGGCGGGCTCGTCGCCGCGCTCGCGGTGGTGCCGCCCGAGCGCGTGCGCGGCCGCCGCGGATCCGGCGACGGCGGCGATACGCCACCATCCGGCGGCCTCGTCGGGGTATCCGCGCTGGTGGAGCAGGACTCCCAGGTTGTTGGCCGCGGCGCGGTCGCCGCCCGCGGTGGCGGAGCGCAGATGGGGTTCGGCGGCGTCGAGGTCGCCGCGGCGCAGCAGCATGGCTCCGAGGACGCTCATGGCCTCGATGTCGCCCGCCTCGGCGGCGAGGCGACGGCGCGCCAGCTCGGCGGTCTCGTCCGCGGCCGCCACGGACTCGTCGCGTGCCTCGCCTCCGGTCTCACCAGAACCGGAATCCTGCACAAATCGCCCCGTCTCGAACAGAGTTGCCTTGTCCCCCATAACGTCCATCGTCGCACCACCTGCAACCCGGGTACATCTCTAATACCCCAGCCAGTGAGGTCACTTCAGCGTTTTGTCGACATGCCCACAGAGAGACAAGTCAAACACAGATCGCCCAACTCCCCACGGCGGCACGGCCGCAGGGCACGTCGGCACATGCGTTCGCACACGGCGAAGGGCCCGGATCCGCAACGCGGATCCGGGCCCTTGGACTCGGTGGGGAGCGATCAGCCCCCGCTCGGGCTACCGCTCGGACTGCTGTCCGGTGCCGGACTGGCGCTCGCACCCGGGCTCGCACCGTTCTTGGCGTCGCCGTTCTTGGCGCCGGCGCCGGACTTCTCCGCCTGCGCCTGCGCGTCCTCGGCCCGCTTCAGCGCGTCCTCAAGGTCCTTCTGCGCCTGGCCGTACGCCTGCCAGTCGCCGTTCTTCAGGGCGGTCTGACCGTCCTCGAAGGCCTTCTGGGCGTCCTTCAAGGCCTCCTGGGCCGTCGGGTTGTTCGACGGCGGCGGGTTGTTCGACGGCGGCGGGTTGGTATCGCCGGTGCCGCCACCGCCGGTGTCGGAGCCGGAGCTCGGTGGCTCGGTGGCCGAACCCTCCGTGCCGAACACCTTGTTGAGCGCCTTGTCGAGCGTGTCCTCGAACGCGGTGTTGCCGCCGTACGTCACCAGGACCTTGCGCAGCAGCGGGTACTTGAGACCACCGCCGCGCAGGTAGACCGGCTCCACGTAGAGCAGCCCGCCGTCGAGCGGCACCGTTAGCAGGTTGCCGTACTCGACCTCCGAGTCGCCGCCCTTCAGGAGCCGGATGGACTCGGCGATGGACGGTTCGGAGTTGAACTGGCTCTGCACCCGTTTCGGGCCGTCGATCGTCTTGCCCGTGGGTAGCTTCAGGATGCTGATCTTGCCGTAGTCGCTCGTGTTCGCGTCGGCGTCGACCGTCATGAACGCGCTCAGGTTGTCACGGCCGTTCGGCGTCATCGTCGTCGTCAGCGAGAACGTCTGCGACGTCTCACCGGGCATCTTGAGGCTCAGGTAGTACGGCGGCACCGCGTCGCCCGACCGGTTGGTCGGGTCGTTGGGGATCTGCCACACCTCACTGCCGCTGAGGAAGGTCTGCGCGTCCGTGACGTGGTAGCGCGTGAGCAGTTCGCGCTGGACCTTGAACAGGTCCTGCGGATACCGGATGTGGGACAGCAGCTCCGGGGAGATGTCCTTCTTCGGCTCGACCGTGCCCGGGAACGCCTTCATCCAGGTCTTGAGGACCGGGTCCTTGGTGTCCCACTGGTACAGCTTGACCTCGCCCGTGTAGGCGTCGACCGTCGCCTTGACCGAGTTGCGGATGTAGTTGACCTGGTTCTGCTGGGCGACCACCCGCTGGTTGTTGGCGGCGGTCAGCGAGTCCAGCGTCGTGTCACCGAGGGTGGTGCGCGAGGAGTACGGATAGCCGTTGGTGGTCGTGTAGGCGTCGACGATCCACTGGACGCGCCCGTCGACCACCGCCGGGTACGAGACCCCGTCGATCGTCAGCCACGGTGCGACCGCCTCGACGCGCTGCTTGGGCGTGCGGTTGTACAGGATCCGCGAACCGTCGCCGATCGCGCCCGAGTAGAGGATCTGCGGCTCGTTGAACGCCATCGCGTACGCGGCCCGGTTCAGCGGGTTGGAGAGGCTGACCCCGCTGTTCCCCTTGTAGCTGGTGGTCTTCTCACCGCTGTCGTCGGAGTAGTCGATCTCCTTCTGGGGACCGCCGACGATGGAGTAGGTGCTGGTCTTCTCGCCGTAGTAGATCCGCTGTTCGTACCGCGGGAGGTCGCCCGTGGACGGCAGGTTGTACTCGGTGAACACCGGGCGGCCCTCGGAGTCGGCCTCGGTGCCCTTGGCCGCGACCACGCCGTACCCGTGGGTGTAGCGGAAGTGGTCGTTGATCCAGTTGTTCTTCGGGATCCCGGCGAGGTTCAGCTCGCGCAGACCGATGACGGTGTCCTGGACCTTGCCGTCCTTCGTCTTGTACCGGTCGACGGCCAGGTTGGACGGGAACCCGTAGTAGTTGCGCACCTGCTGGAGCTGCTCGAACGTCGGCGAGACGATGTTGGGGTCCATCAGCCGGTAACTGGCCGCGTCGGCGGCGGCGTCCCGCAGCTTCGCCTTGTCCTGGGTGTCGCTGGTGCCCGCGTAGTCGGTGACCTTGGTGTCGTCGATGTCGTACGCCTCGCGGGTCGCCTGCAGGTTCTTCTGGACGTACGGGGCTTCCTTGGCCTGCTCGTTGGGCTCGACCTGGAACTTCTGGACGATCGCCGGGTACAGGCCGCCGATGAGGATGGCCGACAGCACCATCAGGCCGAAGCCGATGACCGGAAGCTGCCAGGTGCGCCGCCACAGGGTGGCGAAGAACAGCACCGCGCAGATGACGGCGATGCAGAACAGGATCGTCTTGGCCGGCAGATAGGCGTTGGCGTCGACGTACCTCAGGCCCGTCCAGTTGCCGGTCGCCTTGAAGTCACTGGACTTCACCGCCAGTCCGTACCGGTCCAGCCAGTAGGCCACCGCCTTCAGCGTCACGAAGACGCCGAGGAGCACCGACAGGTGCCCGGTCGCCGCGGCCGTGGCACGCGCGCCGGGGCTGGTGACGCGCAGCCCGCCGTACAGGTAGTGGGTGAGTACCGCGGCGATCAGGGACAGGATCGTGGCGGCGAAGCCGAAGCCCAGCAGGAAGCGGTACCAGGGCAGGTCGAACGCGTAGAAGGACACGTCCAGGTGGAACTGCGGGTCCTGCTTCCCGAACGCCACGCCGTTGACCCACATCAGCCAGGTCCGCCACTCGCTCGCGGCGGAGGCGCCGGCGATCAGCCCGACCAGCGCCGTGATGCCGGACAGCAGCCACTTCTTGTACGGCGCGATGCTCATCCGGTAGCGGTCCAGGCTCTGCTGCTCCACCGACATGGCGCTCAGCGGCGGCCGCACCCGGTGCGCCAGCCAGATGTTCAGCCCGACCGCGGCCGCCATCAGCAGGCCGAAGACGAAGAACAGTCCGATCTTGGTCCACAGGGTGGTGGTGAACACGGACGAGTAGTGCACCGACCGGTACCACAGCCAGTCCGTCCAGAAGCCCGCGAACATGGCGAAGACCATGCCGAGGACGGCGAGGACGCCCAGTGTCATGAGCAGGGTCCTGGCACGCCGGGACGGGCGGCCCACTCTCATCCGCGGCCCTGTCGGGCCTCCGCCGCGGTCCGGCATCTGGAAAGCCAAGGTGTGCACCTCGAAAGTCGCTGTTGGTTCGGTTTCGTTGCGTCAGGCCCCCGAGTCCGCGGACCGTACGGTGGGCCCCCGGAAACGTGGGCCCACACCTATGCAACTTACTCACCGTTTACTCGGTTCCCGATTCCGCCCAGGAACGAGGCAGGATTGTGACCATGTCCAACACTCCCATGGCAGCGAACCCGCTCACCCGGGCGGTACTCGAAATCGACGAGTACGCCTCCGGCCTCGGCTGGGACCAGCCCGCTCGCCTCTTCGCCCTCGTAGACACCGCGCGGCTGCGGGCCCAGGAACCCGCTCTCGCGGCCCAGCTCGGCCTGGCGGACGAGCAGGAGACCTCCGGTCTCACCCCGGTCGAGCAGGACGAGGTCCCGGCCGACCGGCCCCTCGACGAGTTCCTCGCCACCATCGCCTGGCCCGATGCGGTGGCCGGCTGCGCGCTGACCGTGGAGCGCCTGATGCTGCCCCCGTCCGCCGAGGCACAGGTCCCGCAGGGACTGGACGGGGCGAAGCTCGCGAAGTGGGTGGCCGGCCACCCCGAGCGCCAGGAGGTCCGCATGACGGTCGCCGTCCTGCGCGACGGCACCCGGGAGTCGGCCCTGCGCCTGCGCGAGAAGGACTCCGCCACGGAGGTCCTCACCGGCTCCGACCTGGTGCCGGGGCTGGCCGAGGCCCTGGCCGCGACCTTCGAGGACTGAGCCGAAGGAGAGGCCCGGGGCCACCGCCCTCCGGCACCCGTCCGGCACACGGCCGGGGCGCTGCCCGTCAGCCCTTGGCCGTGCACTTCGGCAGCTCGGCGGCCTTGCCGCCGCGGATGTCCTTCAGGGCGGTGAGCGCGTCGCCGAGCGTGTGCACCTTCACGAGGGTGAGCCCCGAGGGGGTGTCCTTCGCTGCGGCCGCGCAGTTCTCGGCGGGGGTGAGGAAGAACTGGGCGCCCTTGTCGCGCGCGCCGACGGTCTTCATCTCGATCCCGCCGATCGGGCCGACCTTGCCGTCGTCGTCTATCGTCCCGGTGCCGGCCACGAACTTCCCGCCGGTCAGGCTGCCCGGCGTGAGCTTGTCGTAGAGGCCGAGCGCGAACATCAGTCCCGCGCTCGGTCCGCCGACGTCGGCGAGCTTGATGTTGATGTCGAACGGGAACGTGTGGTCGGTCCCGGCGGAGATCCCGACGATGGCCCGCTTGGCCCCGGTGTCGGCGGACTGCGTGGTGGTGATGGTCACGTCCTTGGTGACGGTCGCCGTCCTGTGCCGCTTCGCGGCGGCGGCCTGGTCCTTGGCCGGCACGATCGTGAAGACCACGGCCTGCCCGGGCTCGTGCCTGGTGACCAGCTTGGCGACGTCGGAGGGCTGCTTGACCGGCGTGCCGTCGACGGCCCTGATGACGTCGCCCGCGTGCAGCCTGCCCTGTGCCGGAGTGTCCTTGAGGACCGTGGAGACGATCACCCAGGACTGCACCGGGATGTGCAGCTCCTTCAGGGCCGCGACCTTGGCGCTCTCCTGGGAGAGGGTGAACTCCTCGGCGTTCTCCTGGGTCGACTGCTCCTCCGTCTTGCCGTCGGGGTAGAGCGTGTCGTGCGGGACGATCTTGCTGTCGTGCGCCAGCCAGCCGTAGACGGCCTCGACGAGGTTCATGCGGTAGCCGGCGCTGGTGACCCGGACGGTGGTCATGTTGAGGTGGCCGTCCGTCGGGTAGGTCTTGCGGCCGGAGATCTGCAGCACCGGCTCGCCGCCGTGATCGCCCAGGGTGTTGACCGTCGGCCCCGGTGACATCTCCGAGTAGGGCACGGGGAAGAGGATTCCCGCGCACAGGAGCGCGATCAGCATCAGGGTGGAGGCGAGCATCGTCGCGGTGCGGCGTGGCATGACTCGACAGTACGGGACGGCTCTGTCAGCGCACCGTCAGGGCGGGACCCTCACGTACTGGAGTGGGACCTCTCCATGGCCTCACGGAAACGGGCGTAGCCGTCCAGCTCGGGACCGTCGCTGCGCGCCCTGCGGGTCCGGTTCGCCCAGCTCCCCCACAGTCCGGCGCCTATCGCAGCCATGAACGGAATCAGCAACCAGGCGAGCGCCCCCATGCCGACCTCCCAACCCCGAAACCCCGACCGCAACTGACTGATCAGCAGATTAACCATCCGCTCTGACAACGCTCACGCCAGGGGTTCGGTTACGCAACCGGAGCTGCGGCGACGG
Source organism: Streptomyces sp. NPDC014889 (assembly GCF_043081205.1). Classification (NCBI taxonomy): domain Bacteria; kingdom Bacillati; phylum Actinomycetota; class Actinomycetes; order Kitasatosporales; family Streptomycetaceae; genus Streptomyces; species Streptomyces sp. NPDC014889. The sequence continues at coordinate 379,599 of NZ_JBIBWH010000004.1, read as the reverse complement.
GGTCGGAGTCGTCAGGCGCCGACCCATTCCTCGGTGCCGTCCGAGAACCTCTGGTGCTTCCAGATCGGCACCTCGTGCTTGAGGTCGTCGATCAGCTTCCGGCAGGCCTCGAAGGCCTCGCCCCGGTGCGGACACGACACCCCGACGACGACCGCGAGGTCCCCCACCTTCAGATCCCCCACACGGTGGACGGCCGCCAGCGCCCGGACCGGGTACCCGGCGGCGACCTTCTCGGCGACCCGGCGCATCTCCGCCTCCGCGCTGGGGTGGCAGGAGTACCCGAGCGCGTCGACTCCGGCGCCCCCGTCGTGGTTCCGCACGGTCCCCACGAACAGCGCCGTCCCGCCCGCGGCGTCGTCCCCGAGCGCCCTGAACACCTCGTCCAGGGAGAGGGGGGTCTCCCGGACGCCGATCAGCTTGACGGGGTCCTCGGCGGCGTACTCGCCGGGATGATCGTTGGTGGCTGCCATGCGTCCATCGTGCCGCACACCGTGGAGGACGGGGAACAGCGCGATCATCCGGCACGCGCGCGTGCGGGTTCGGAGCCTCCTACAGGGACCGGCTCCCGCAGGGACCGCTCATACCCGGACGGCCGTGTCCCGAGCGGCACGCGGCCCGCCCCTCAGCGCCTGCGTGCCTTCCGCGCCCGCCGGACCACCGCTGCCGCGCCGAGCAGGGCCACCGTCGCCCCGGCCGCGCCCGCCGCCGTCGCGTCCTTGCGGCCAAGCCGCCGCCCGGCGACCGTGTGCCGCCCGGACACCTCCTCCAGCAGCGCCGCGAGGACCTCCTCGTTGGTCCACCGCGGCCGCCACCCGGCGTCGTGCAGCCGGCTGCCGCTCACCACCCAGGGGTACATCGTGTACGCCAGGTCCCCCGCCGGGGACGGGGTCAGCCCGATCCGGTGCAGCCGGGCCGCCGCCCCCAGCGCGACCGCCGACGGCAGCTCCATCCGGCGGATCCCGCTGAGCTCCTCGACCTCCTCCTGCTCCAGCCATCCGTCGCACCCGACGGCGAGCTCCCCCTCGACCTTCTCCAGGACGGCGTACTCCAGGGCGCTGCACAGGTCCTCCACGTGGCAGAACTGCCACGCGGGCCGCGACCCGGCCACGACCAGCAGGCGCGGCGACTCGAAGTACCTGGTCAGCGCGGTGTCCGTGCCCCCGACCAGCACCGCGGGCCGGACCACGGAGACATTCAGGCCGGGGTGCGCCCGCGGGGCGCGCCGCGCCAGCCGCTCGATCTCCAGCAGGTCCCCGACCCCGGTGGCCTCGGCGGTCGCCTTCAGCTCCGCGTCCTCCGACAGCGGCAGCTCGTTGTCCGGCAGCGCCCCGTAGACCATCGCGGAGGTGCACAGCACCACGCGGTGCACCCCGGCCGCGGCCGCCGCGGTCAGCACGGTCTGCGTCCCCCGGACGTTGTACGCCGTCCGGGCGGCGGAGTCGGTCTCCAGGTCGAGGTCGAGCGCCAGGTGCACGACGACGTCCGCGCCGCGCAGCTTCTCCGCGATCGCCGGATCCCGCACGTCGAGGATGTGCCACTGCGCCGCCGCGCACTCCCCGCGCCGCTCGTCGATGGCGACGACCTGCCTGACCTCGGCGGACTCGGCCAGCCGCTCGGTGAGCAGCGCGCCGACCCCGCGGGCGGCTCCGGTGACCGCGACGACGGGCCCGCGCGCGGCGGGAGTGTTCTCTTGGTTTCGCGCTGCGCGAACCTGTGGATCTGGGGAACTCACCGGGCGTCTCCAGCGGTTGTCTTCACATACGGGCGCGAATGACGCGTACGTACCAGGTGGCATCCATCCTGCCGCAGGCGTTGTGTCGGCGAAGCACCGAGGCCCGAACCGCCCATGGTGTCTACGCTGGGTGGTGTTGTCGGGCAGCCGCGCCGCCGGAGAGAACCGGTGGCCTTACCAGCCGAGGAATCCCGTGAGTGACACCCCATTCGGATTCGGCCTTCCGCCGGAGGAGCCGGACGACGGCGACGAGGGCAAGAAGAAGGACCAGCAGAGCGGCGGTGAGCAGGGACCGGCCAACCCGTTCGGTTTCGGACTGCCCGGAGCCGGAGGCTTTGGCGGGCCCGGCGCCGACAATCCGCTCGCAGCCATGTTCGGTTCGCTGAACCCCACCGACCTGGGCGCGGCGTTCCAGCAGCTCGGCCAGATGCTCTCCTACGAGGGCGGCCCGGTGAACTGGGACATGGCCAAGCAGATCGCCCGCCAGACGGTCTCCCAGGGCACCTCCGACGGCACCAAGGACTCCAGCGTCGGCCCCGCCGAGCGCACCGCGGTCCAGGACGCCGTCCGGCTGGCCGACCTGTGGCTGGACGACGTGACGTCCCTGCCGTCCGGCGCCGGCTCCGCGGTGGCGTGGTCCCGCGCGGAGTGGGTCGAGGCCACCCTGCCGGCCTGGAAGGAACTCGTCGACCCGGTCGCCGAGCGGGTCGGCACCGCCATGGGCGACGTGCTGCCGGAGGAGATGCAGGCCATGGCCGGCCCGCTGATCGGCATGATGCGCTCCATGGGCGGCGCCATGTTCGGCACGCAGATCGGCCAGGCCGTCGGCGTGCTGGCCGGCGAGGTCGTCGGCTCGACCGACATCGGCCTGCCGCTCGGCCCGGCCGGCAAGGCGGCGCTGCTGCCGGTGAACATCGAGACGTTCGGCAAGGACCTGGGCGTGCCCAAGGAGGAGGTGCGGCTGTACCTCGCCCTGCGCGAGGCCGCCCACCAGCGCCTGTTCACGCACGTGCCGTGGCTGCGCTCGCACCTGTTCGGCGCGGTCGACGGGTACGCGCGCGGGATCAAGGTCGACACCGCCAAGCTGGAGGACGTGGTCGGCCAGTTCGACCCGCAGAACCCCGAGCAGTTGCAGGACGCCCTCCAGCAGGGCATGTTCCAGCCGGAGGACACCCCGGAGCAGAAGGCCGCGCTGGCCCGGCTGGAGACCGCTCTGGCCCTCGTCGAGGGCTGGGTGGACGCCGTGGTGCACGCGGCGGCCAAGCCCCGTCTGTCGTCCGCCGACGCGCTGCGCGAGACGCTGCGCCGCCGCCGCGCCTCGGGCGGCCCGGCCGAGCAGACGTTCGCCACGCTGATCGGTCTCGAGCTGCGCCCGCGCCGCCTGCGGGACGCCTCCCGTCTGTGGGCCTCGCTCACCGACGCCCGCGGGGTGGAGGGCCGCGACGGCCTGTGGGCGCACCCGGACATGCTGCCGACCGCAGCCGACCTGGACGACCCGGACGGTTTCGTGCACCGCGAGCACATGGACTTCTCCGAGCTGGACAGGATGCTCGGCGAGGCGGCGGGCGGTGCGACGCCCAAGCCGGACCTGCACAAGAAGACCGAGCACGGCAACGACGCCGACGCCGACGACGGCACCGCCGAAAAGGGCGACAAGGGCGACGACGCCGAGTGAGCCTCCACGACGACGCGGTCCTCGTCCTGCGGGAGTACGGGGACCAGGAGGATCTGCGCCCGCTCTACCTGGAGCACCTGCGGACGCATCCGGACGGCCTGTGGAAGGCCTGCGCGGACGGGCACATCACGGCGAGCGCCCTGGTGGTCGACTCCGGGCGCGGCCGGGTGCTGCTGACCCTCCACCGGAAGATCCGCATGTGGCTGCAGACGGGCGGCCACTGCGAGCCGGGGGACGCCACGCTGGGGGGCGCCGCCCTGCGCGAGGCGACCGAGGAGTCGGGCATCGAGGGGCTGACCCTGCTGGCCGGCGGTCCCGTCCGCCTCGACCGCCACCACACGCCGTGCGCCTGGCACCTCGACGTCCAGTACGCCGCGCTCGCACCGAGCGGGGCGGTCGCGGCCATCAGCGAGGAGTCCCTGGACCTGCGCTGGTTCGCCTACGACGAGGTGCCGGACGTGGCGGACAAGTCGGTCGTCCGTCTGCTGGAGGCGACGCGCGCCAGGCTCTGACCGTACGAGGGACGGCCACCGGTGGTGGCCGCCCCTGCCCGCGGTCCCGGCTCAGCCCCAGACGTTGCCCTGGTTCTGCCCCCGCGCCCCCTGCTGTCCCATGCCGAACTGGGCGGCGAGGCCCTGCCCGATCACCGCGTTCTGCGGCGGCAGCAGCTCGCTGGGCTGGACGAGCGCGTAGCCGCTGCCCATGAAGCTGAGCTCCCAGCCCTCGCCGGTGCTGCCGCGGCGCCGCCACACCCCGCTGGAGTGCGTCTGGGCCTGCATCTGCACCCGCAGTCCGGTGGACCAGGCGACGATCGCGTCGGCGTCGCAGTTGACGTACTTGTCCGGCGTCACCTGCATCAGCAGCGGCGCGCCCGAGGTCATCAGGGCGACTCTGCCGTGGCCGGTGATGTTCAGCTGGTACTTCCCGGAGCCGGAGATGCCGTACATGCTGTCGACGGCGACGGCCTCGTGGTACAGCGAGGAGTCCATCGCCAGCACATAGCTGCTGTCGACGGTCAGACCCTCCTGTTCGACGTCCATGATGTGCACGTACTGGGCGAGGTTGGCGAGGTAGACCGCGCCCTGTCCGTGACAGCGCATCAGGTCCAGGCCCTCGCCGGTGTACGCGCGCGTGCGTGCCTGACCGCCGCTCTGGTACTCGGCGTCGAACTCGATCAGTCCCTGGTAGGCGACCATCGTGCCCTTGCGGGCGAGGATGTCGTCGTGGCCCTCCAGGGTGACGCGCAGCATCTGCTTGTTCTGCAGGCTCCAGCGCTCCTGCGTCTGGTCCTCGGTGAAGGCGAAAAGCGGGCTCTGCATGGTCTCCTGTCTTCCCCTCAGCCGCGCATCCGCAGGCGGTCGGTGCTGTCCTCGCTGGGCTGTACGACGACGATGCCCTGCCCGGAGAAGGCCATCTGGTAGGCCTCGCCGCTGCCCCGGCCGATCAGGGACTGCGCCCTGAAGCTGCGCTTGCCCTTCACCTTCAGGTTCGGCGACCAGGCCACCAGCGCGTCCGGGTCGACGTAGGTCTCGTTCTCGCCCTCGCCGCAGTCGACGACGATCGGCTCGCCCCGGGAGGTCAGCGCCACCCAGCCCTGCCCGGAGATCCTGGTGTTCCACAGGCCCTGCCCGGCGAACTTCGCCAGCCCCTTGACCCGTTCGACGCCCCAGCTCAGTCCGGCGTCGAAGGCCAGCAGGTTGGTGGCGTTGACGGAGATGGCGTCACCGCCCAGGTTGATGACGACGACGTTGGCCCCGTAGTCGGCGAGGTACAGCAGGCCGTCGCCGGAGCACTTCATCAGGGGGGCGCCCTCGCCGGTGACCCAGTCGCGCGCGATCTGGCGCACGGCCGACGGGCTGGGCTCGTACTGGATGAAGCCCTCGTAGGCGACCATCGACCCCACGCGCGCGAAGAGGTCGTTCCCGGTCTGCATGGCGACCTTCAGCATGTGGCTGCCGTGGTTCTCCATGCGGGCGGTGACGGGTGCGGGGGCGTAACCCGCGAGCGGCTGGTTCATGACGGGCTCCCTCAGACCTCGTAGGGCTGGACGACGACGAAACTGCCGGGGGCGGCGCGGAACTGGAGGTTGACGCCCTCTCCCGTGTCGCCCGGGTAGGCGTTGCGGCGCATCCGCACCTGGCTGGAGACGATCACCTGGGCGGCGGCCGACCAGGCGACCACGGCGTTGGAGTCGACGAATGTCGTCGGCGTCACGGGCAGAACGACCGGGGCGCCGTGCGTCTTGACGACGATCGTGCCGGTGCCCTGGAACTGCATGGTGAACAGGGCGCCGCCGGGAATGCCGTGCCCCTCGACGCGGCGGACCTCGTACTCCAGGGTCTCGTCGAAGGCGAGGACGTTCTCGGCGGAGACGCAGATCGCGTCGCCCTGGAGCTCGACCGGGTGCAGATGGGTGGAGTTCTCGGCGAAGAACACCTGGCCCTGGCCGGTGCAGCGCATCAGCTGCATCTCCTGGCCCGTGACATTGGCCGTGATCCGGCCCGCGAAGCCGGCGCCCTTGTAGGTGAAGTCGACCTTGCCCTGGTAGAGCACCATGCTGCCCTGCCGGGCCAGCACGGGCCGGCCGCCCTCCGTGCCGAGGTCGGCGCGGATCAGCTTGCTGTTCTGCAGGGTCCAGCGCCGTCCGGTGGGCGCCTCCTTGTACAGGTTCAGCGCGGCGGACACCCCGGCGGCCTGGGGAGCGGTCTGCGGCACTCCGTAGGGCGCGGGCTGTCCGGGGGCCTGGCCGAACGGCGGCTGGTGACCGTAGCCGGGGGGCGGGGGCGGGGTCTGGTGTGCGTGGTACTGGGCGGGGGGCGGGGTCTGGCCGTGCGCCTGACCGTACGGCGGCTGCCCGTAGGGGGCGGGTGCCGGTGCGGGCGGCGGGACGGGGCCGCCGGGCGGGATCAGGGGGGCGATGATCGTCGGCGCGGCGTGCACCGAGGGCGCGGGGCCCGGCGCCGGGGGCGGAGGCGGAGGTGGCGGGGTCGCTCCCAGGGGCGGCGGGAAGCCGGCGGCAGGGGGTGAGGGCACGGGCGCCGCGGGCGGGGACGGGTGGGCGGCCGGGGCGGGTATGGGTGCGGCCGGGGGTGGCGCGGGCGCGGGCGGGGTCGGAGCCGGGGTGGCCGGCCCTGAGGGGACGGCGAACCCCGGGGGCGCGGTGGCCCGGGCGGGCGGGGCGAAGCCGGGGGCGGCACCGGGCTGCGGGTCCTGGCCCGCGGCGGGGTCCTCCCCTGCCTGTTCCTCTTCTTCCAGGACCTCGCCGCCGAAGTTCTTCAGCAGCGCCTCCAGGCCCCCGTCGAAGCCCTGCCCGACGGCCGCGAACCGCCATACGTCCTTGACGTAGAAGTCACCCAGCATCACGGCACGTTCGGTGGAGAACTCCGAACCGTCGAACGCGTACCGGGCCACCTCCTCGCCGCCCGCCACGATGCGCAGGTACCCGGAGTCGATCTGCGACATCTGCCCGGCGCCGTCGACGGCGGCCGTGAACGACAGCTTCCGGATGTGCGACGGGATCTTGTCCAGGGTGACCCGGAAGGACTCCGTGTCGCCCGCCTGGGCGCCCAGCAGCTGGATGGACTCCTCGGGGGACTTCGGCTGGTTGAAGAAGACGAAGTAGCGGTCGTCCGAGAGACGTTCGTCGGCGTCGAGCCCGAAGCAGCTGATGTCGACGGTCAGTCCGGGCGCCGAGATCTGCACGCCTACGTACAGATCCGTGCCCGCGGTCAGGTCACTGATCCTGGCCTTGTGGCCGCGCTGGAATTCCCTGGGCATGCGTAACGACCGTCCCCCGTCCCGAAGCGAGTGCGTCGCGCCAGGCTAACGGCAAACTCCGACACCGGACGAAGTCGGTGCAGACCCGGTACACAAACACAGTCCGGCGGTACCGGACAGCCTCGGGCGGCCCCGTCACTCGCCGCGTGCCCCCGGCGGATGCGGCAGCCGCGCGGCCGCGGCCACGCCTTCCAGATAGCCCCGGGCCCGCTCGGTGCGCGGGTACGCCTCCAGCAGCCGCCAGAAGTCGGGCCCGTGCCCAGGAACGAGCAGATGGGCCAGCTCGTGCAGCAGCACGTAGTCGACGACGTACTCCGGCATCCCCTGGAGGCGGTGGGAGAGACGGATGCTGCCCTCCGCCGGGGTGCACGAGCCCCAGCGCGTGTTCTGGTTGGTGACCCAGCGGACCGAGGCGGGCCGGGCGCGGCCGTCGAAGTACTGGGCTGACAACCGCTCGGCACGTTCGGCCAGCTCCGTGTCGCCGAGCGTCCGCCGGCTCTCCTGGGCGGCCAGCTTGTCGAGCATGACGGTCACCCAGCGCCGCTCCTCCGCCTCGGACATCCGGGCGGGGATGAGCACGACGGTGCGACCGCCCTCGCGGTACGCGGAGACCGTCCGGCGGCGCCGGGCGCTCCTGCGGACCTCGATCTCGCTCGCCGCCGCGGCGTCCGGAGGCCGGCTCGTCTTGCCGCGCTGTGGCTTTCCGGCACGGTGCAGTGGGTCGGCGGACACGCTCCGACGTTACCGGGTGCACGGACCGGAAGTCCCGGCCCGGGAACGGTTCCGTGCCGATCTCCGCCGAGGGTGCTCGACTGAGGGCCCGATTCGTACGACGAATATCCACTGCCTGTGGACAACTTTCGGCACGTCCGCTCCGGGACGGGCATTCTTGCATTCCTCGCTCTTCCCTCCCCCTCTTCCCTCTTCCTTCCTTCTTCCCTTCTTCTGGCTACGGGGGCTCGCACATGCATCCGATGGTGAAGCCCGCGCTCAGGCGCGGCTGGCGTGATCTCGGCACCGTGCAGTTCGGGATGACTCCCGCGCACGCGATGACACTGGGCCCGCTGGACACGGCGACGGGCAGTTTCCTGGACCTGCTGAACGGCACGCGCGGGCTGCCGCTGCTGCGCGAGGAGGCCCGCCGCATGGACCTGCCCGACGGCCATGTCGACCGCCTGGTGGAGCGACTGGCCCAGGCCGGACTCCTGGACGACGCCCGGGGCGGCGGCGCGGCGGCCGACGCGCTGCGCGCGCGGAAGGAGGCCATGAAACGGCTGGGGCCCGATCTGGCCTCCCTCTCCCTGACCACACGAGAACCGGGCGAGGCGATGGCGCGCCTCGCCGCCAGAGGTGAGGCGCGTGTGCAGGTCAAGGGCGCGGGCCGGGTGGGCGCCGTCCTGGCCGCGCTGCTGTCCGGGGCGGGGATCGGCGAGGTCGACGTGCGGGACGGCGGCTGTGTGGAGCCGTGGGACGTCGCCCCGGGCGGGCTGTCCGCCGAGGCCGTCGGCGAGCGCCGGGACGCCGCTGCGCGGCGGGCGGTACGCGCGGCGGCCCCGGACCGTCCGGCCCGCCGCACCCCCCGGACGCCGTCCGAGCCGGAGGAGCGGGGATTCTCCCTGGTGGTCCTGGCCCCGCGGGACGACATCGCCGTGCACGCGCCCGACCCGTCCGCGGCCACCGGCCTGGTCGAGTCCGGCACCCCTCATCTGTACGCCGGGGTGGTGGAGGGCACGGGCGTCGTGGGCCCGCTCGTCCTGCCCGGGGAGACCGGCTGCGCCGGCTGCCTGCACCAGGGGCGCACGGACCGGGACGGGACCTGGCCGCGTCTGGTGGCGCAGTGGCGCTCGGGCCGGCCACGGCACGTGCGTCCGTGTGATCTCGCTCTCTCCGCGACCGTGGCCGCCCTGTCGGCCGCGCACGCGCTCGCCTTCCTGGACGGGGACTCGCCCTCCAGCACAGGCGCCCGTTGGGAGGTCTCCCTGCCCGGCCTGCACTGGCGCGCGCGTCCGGTGTGGCCGCATCCGTCCTGTCCGTGCGGCGCGGCCGGGAAACCCGAGAGGGAGCAGGCCTCAGAGAACGGGGAAGCACGCGCGACAATGGCTGAGCAACGGCCGTCATCGACGCCCTGCCGTCGGGCAGACGCGGCGCGGCGGGCTGGGACTTGGAGGGCGCATGTCTGATCTTCCCCGGAAGGCGGTCACCCGGACCGCCAAGCTCGCCGCGCTCCCGTTGGGTTTCGCCGGGAGGGCGACCTGGGGACTCGGCAAACGGATCGTCGGTGAGTCCGCCGACCTGGTCGGCCGCGAGCTGCAGCAACGCACCGCCGATCAGTTGTTCAAGGTGCTGGGTGAGCTCAAGGGCGGGGCGATGAAGTTCGGGCAGGCGCTGTCCGTCTTCGAGTCGGCGCTGCCCGAGGAGGTCGCAGGCCCCTACCGGGTCGCGCTGACCAAGCTCCAGGAAGCGGCGCCTCCGATGCCGACGCGCACGGTGCACTCCGTACTGGAGGAGCGCCTCGGCGAGCACTGGCGTGAGCTGTTCGAGGAGTTCGAGGACAAGCCGGCCGCGGCGGCCTCCATCGGGCAGGTGCACCGGGCGGTGTGGCACGACGGCCGCGAGGTCGCGGTCAAGGTGCAGTACCCCGGCGCCGGTGAGGCCCTGGTGTCCGATCTGACCCAGTTGAGCCGGTTCGCCCGTCTGCTGGGGCCGCTGGTTCCCGGCGTGGACATCAAGCCGCTGATCGCCGAGCTCAAGGACCGCGTCTCCGAGGAACTGGACTACGGACTGGAGGCGCAGGCCCAGCAGGCTCACGCCGAGGAGTTCACCGACGACCCGGATGTCGTCGTCCCGGCGGTCGTCCACCAGCGCGACCAGGTCCTGGTCACCGAGTGGATGGACGGTGTCCCGCTGTCCGAGGTGATCGCGGACGGCACCCCGGCCCAGCGCGACCGCGCCGGCCAGTTGCTGGCCCGCTTCCTGTTCTCCGGTCCGGCCCGCACCGGCCTGCTGCACGCCGACCCGCACCCCGGAAACTTCCGTCTCCTGCCCGGCGGACCGGACGGCGAGGACGACTGGCGTCTGGGCGTCCTGGACTTCGGCACCGTCGACCGCCTCCCCGGCGGCCTGCCGCCGACCATCGGCGCGGCGCTGCGCATGGCGCTGGACGGAGAGGCGGACGCCGTCTACGAGATGCTCCGCACGGAGGGCTTCGTGAAGGAGTCCATCGAGCTGGACCCGGAGGCCGTGCTCGACTACCTCCTGCCGATCATCGAACCGGCCCAGGTGGAGGAGTTCACCTTCACCCGTGGCTGGATGCGCAGTCAGGCGGCCCGGATCGCCGACCCCCGCTCCCCCGCCTACCAACTGGGCAAGCAGCTCAATCTGCCCCCGTCGTACCTGCTCATCCACCGGGTCACGCTGAGCACGATCGGTGTGCTGTGCCAGTTGGGAGCCGCGGTACGGCTGCGGGAGGAGCTGGAGGAGTGGCTGCCCGGTTTCGCCTCCCGTCCTGAGGCCGAGGTGCCGGACGACGAGGGACCGGACGACGAGCAGGCGGCCGCCGAGGCGTGAGCGCTGATGTGAGCGTCGAGGGGGGCCGCCGGGGGGCCTACCACCAGGCGGAGTCCAGGCGCCCCTCGATCGAGCGGAGGTTCTCGCGGGAGCAGGCGTCGCAGAAGTAGCGCCGGGCTCCGTTCTCCACGGAGCAGGTCCAGGTGGGCGGGACCCCCTCGGCCGGGGTGCCGCACCGCGCGCACACCAGGGCGGGACGCTCGGCACTAGCGCCGCCACGGTCCGTGCCGCCGTGCGCCGTGCCCGCGTGGCCCGCGCTTGCGTGGTTCGTGCCTCCGGGAAGACTCGTCACCCCGTGACCATACCGCCGGGCCGCGGATCGACGGGGACAACGCACCGCGGGGGCCGGTCCGTGCGGACGGACCGGCCCCCGCGGGGAGAGTTCCGGCCTCCCGGGCCGGGAGGCCACCGCCTGGCGGTGTGGAACAGACTTGATGGTCAGTGCATCACTGCCATGGCGAGCGCGCGGCGGGCACGCAGCGAGGCGCGCTCGGCGCGACGCTGCATCCGGCGGGCGGCCACCAGGCGCAGGGCCCCGCGTTCCCGCTCCGCCTCGTGCAGCCGCTCGTGCATATGCGCACGGGCCAGCGCTTCTTGGATGAGTTGCATCTCTCGGTTCCTGTTCTGACGCGATTCGTTCGCGCCGGTGGTGGTGACGTCTTCGGTCGCGGAGCCTGCGGGCTCACTGGCGGACGGCTTCATCGGGGCCTGCTTCTGGGGGTCGTGCGTGCGGGGGCGGTCGATCGTTCCTGCGGTGTTCATGCCGTGACCGGGTTCTTCCGCGGGCGGCCACGCGGCCGCTTCCGGGCGACGACGACACCTTGGACGAACAGCTCGCCACCCCAGACGCCCCACGGCTCCCGCCGCTCCTTGGCGCCGGCGAGGCAAGCCTCCATCAGCGGGCAGGTGCGGCAGAGGGACTTGGCGTACTCCACGTCCGCCGGCGACTCGGCGAAGAAGACCTCCGGGTCGTAGGAGCGGCACGGGACGGGCACGCCGAGGTTCTCGATGGCGTCGTCGAGCGCGGTGAGCGCGGTGAGCGGGGTGAGCGGGGTGAGCGCGGTCAAGGCGGGGTCCTCCGTGAGACCTGGCTTGGGGATCGTGTCGGAAGGCGGTACGGACGGGGCGTGCGCTTCGAGTTGCACGGTTCGTCTTCCTCGTCTGGTCGGGTCGGCCGGTCGGCCGGGTGTCGGCCGGCTACCGGGTTCTTGTCTTGTCCCGAGGCCCCTTCGCTCCGCTGTCCCCGTTCGGGGAAAACAGAAGGGCCGCGGATCCCGGGTGGGGTTCCGCGGCCCTGAAGGCGCCGGCCTGATCGGCGATCAGGCTGGATCACTCCAGGGGTCTGGCCCACGGAAGGCCCACGTCAGGTGGTGCTGCATCTGCTCCCGGTTACCGGCACCGGCCGCCTCAACGGCATAGGCCTGTGCCTGTGCCGCTACTGCTTCCAGTGCCTCGGTCGGTCGCTCGTCGCGCTCACGGATGGGAAGACCCGCGAGGGACGCAAAGGACGCCGGACGCACGGCAGCGATGCCGGACAGACCGGTGCCCTGGTTGAAGGCGCCGAGCATGCACAGGGAGGCGACCGAGCGATCGGTCATTTTGACGTTGCTGATGGAGCTGCTGTTGATGCTGATCACTGGACTCGCCTCCTCTCGGCGTCTGGGGGACTGGGGTGAACCAGTCCGTACGGATATGCAAGTACAACACGGAATCGGGGCCTCAGGAAGGCCACCGTTCCCGTGACCAAGAACCTATGGGGACGGACGGCGGGTGCGCAAACTATTTTTTCGACGAGTTCCCCTCAGTACTCGGTCAGTCCCCGGTCGTCTCCCCCGCGGGCTCCCGGCCTGCGCAGAGCTCGAGAACGTCCGATCCGTACCGGCGGAGCTTGCGCATCCCCACTCCGGGGATGCGCGCCAGTTCGCGCTCGTCGTCCGGGACGGCCTCGGCGATGGCCATCAACGTCTTGTCGGTGAAGACGCAGAAGGCGGGCTGCCCGCTGCGCCCCGCCTGGACCGCCCGCCATTCACGCAGCCGCTCGTACAGGCCCTCGTCCATGTCGGAGGGGCAGCCCTCGCAGCGCATCAGCTTCATCTCGCCGGCGTCGGTGAGCGTGCGACCGCAGACCCGGCAGCGGGCGGGGGTGCGCTGTGTGCGCCGCGGGGCGGGTGTCCCCGGCGTCCCGGCGGCTGTGGTGAAGCCGCGCTCGATGCCCCCGGGGCCGCCGGGCGCGGCGCGGCCCGCGGCGCCGGCCGAGCCGGGGCGCAGGCCGTCGAGGAAGCGGCTGGGACGGCGGCTCGGACGGCCGCCGGGCGAGCGGGACAGCGACCAGGAGACGTGCAGCCGTTCGCGGGCGCGGGTGACACCCACATAGAGGAGGCGGCGTTCCTCCTCGACCTGTTCGTCCGTCCGGGCGTAGGTGATGGGGATCATGCCCTCGGCGACGCCGACCAGGAAGACGACGTCCCACTCGAGGCCCTTGGCCGAGTGCAGGGAGGCGAGGGTGACGCCCTGGACCGTGGGGGCGTGCTGGGCGTTCGCCCGCTCGTCGAGTTCCGCCACGAGGCCGCCGAGCGTCGCGCCCTGCCGGGAGGCGGCGAAGTCCCGCGCGAGGTTCACCAGGGCGGCCAGCGACTCCCAGCGTTCCCTGACCGCGCCGGAGCCGGCCGGCGGCTGCGGGGTCCAGCCCTCCCCCGAGAGCACGGCACGCACCTGCGAGGGCAGGTCGACGGCGTCGTCGAGGAGGGAGTCGTTGCCGCCGAAGCGGGCCGCGGCGCGCAGCGCGACGCTTGCCTTGCGGACCTCGGGCCGGTCGAAGAAGCGCTCGGCGCCGCGCAGCTGGTAGGGCACTCCGACGTCGGCGAGGGCCTGCTCGTAGGTCTCGGACTGGGCGTTCGTCCGGAACAGTACGGCGATCTCGCTCGCCGGGACGCCGGAGGCGATGAGCTCGTGGATGCGGTGGGCGGCCCCCTCGGCCTCGGCGGGCTCGTCGGCGTACTCGGTGTAGGCGGGCTCGGGGCCGGGGGCGCGCTGGGAGACCAGTTCCAGCCGGTGGTCGGCGGCCCTGCCCCGGGCCTGGGCGAGCAGTCCGTTGGCGAGGTGGACGACCTGCGGGGTGGACCGGTAGTCGCGGACCAGCTTGACGACGGTGGCGCCGGGGTGACGGGTGCGGAAGTCGAGCAGGTGGTCGGGGGTCGCCCCGGTGAAGGAATAGATCGTCTGGCTGGCGTCGCCGACGACGCACAGGCTGTCGCGGTCGCCCAGCCACAACTCCAGCAGGCGCTGCTGGAGCGGGGAGACGTCCTGGTACTCGTCCACCACGAAGTGCTGGTACTGGGCGCGGACCTGTTCGGCGACGTCGGCCCGGTCCTGAAGGATGGCCACGGTCAGCAGCAGGACGTCCTCGAAGTCGATGACCGAGCGGTCCCGCTTGAGGTCCTCGTACACCGAGTACAGCTGGGCGATCTCGGCCGGGTCGCGGGGGGCGGTGCGGCCCTCCTTCGCGGCCGCGGCAGCGTAGTCGGCCGGGACGGTCTGGGTGACCTTGGACCACTCGATCTCCGCGGTGACGTCCCGCAGCTCGTTGCGGTCGAGGCGGATGCGGCAGGCGGCGGCCGCGTCCACGACGAGCTGGATCTTGCGGTCGACGAGCCGGGGCATGGCTCCACCGATCGCTTTCGGCCAGAAGTACTGCAACTGCCGAAGGGCGGCGGAGTGGAAGGTGCGGGCCTGCACGCCCTGCGCGCCGAGCTGGCGCAGCCGGCCGCGCATCTCCCCCGCGGCACGGTTGGTGAAGGTGACGGCGAGCACGCTGGAGGGCTGGAGGACGCCCGCGCGCACCCCGTAGGCGATGCGGTGGGTGATCGCCCGGGTCTTGCCCGTGCCTGCGCCCGCCAGGACGCACACCGGCCCGTGCAGGGAGGTGGCCACCTCGCGCTGCTCGGGGTCGAGCCCGTCGAGCACCGCGTCGGCGGAGTCGGGGACCCCGGGGAAGAGCGGGGAGTGCGTTGCTGCTGTCACACAGCCATGCTGCCAGGTCCCTCCGGGACGCATGAGCCGGTTGTCCACAGGCAGCCGCCGGCGGTCGTACTGGTCCGGTGGTCGTACTGATCCCGTGCGACCTCGCGCCGCCCGTCCCCAGTGCCGCGCGTCACGATGCGGCACGTCACGTCGCACGGATACCCCCGGTGGGAATGCCGGAGCGATGGCGTACGTTCCTCCCCAGCGACGAATACGTCCCCGAGCCGCCGAAGGAGCGCGAGAGACATGCCGGGCACTGTGACGATGTACAGCACCACGTGGTGCGGCTACTGCCGTCGGCTGAAGGGCCAGATGGACCGCGAGGGCATCGCGTACACCGAGATCAACATCGAGCAGGACCCGGAGTCCGCGGCCTTCGTCGAGAAGGCCAATGGCGGAAACCAGACGGTTCCCACCGTGCTCTTCGAGGACGGCTCGACCCTCACGAACCCTTCGCTGGCCCAGGTCAAGGAGAAGGTCGGCGCCTGACCGCGGCGCGGAGCACGACGGACAACGCGAAGGCGGCCTCCCCGGGATTCCGGGGAGGCCGCCTTCGCGTTGTCTCAGGCAGCGCTCCTCGTGGGCAGCGGCTTGCCGTACCAGAGTTCGATCAGCCGGGCCGCGATGGAGATGCCGTAGGGCGGCAGGACATCGCCGGACTCGAAGGCCGCGCGTAGTTCCTCGCGGGAGAACCAGCGGGCCTCGTGGATCTCGTCACCGTCCACGTCGATACGGGTCGAAGTGGCGTGCGCCATGAAGCCCAGCATGAGGCTGGAGGGGAACGGCCAGGGCTGACTGGCGACGTACTCGACCTGGCCGACGGCGACGCCCACCTCCTCGTGGACCTCGCGGCGCACCGCCTGCTCGATGGACTCCCCTGGCTCGACGAAGCCGGCGAGCGTGGAGAAGCGGCCCTCGGGCCAGTGCACCTGGCGGCCGAGCAGGATGCGGTCCTCGTCGTCGGTGACCGCCATGATCACGGCGGGGTCGGTGCGCGGGTAGTGCTCGGCGCCGCAGGCCGGGCAGCGGCGGATGTGTCCGGCCGCGGCGATCACGGTGCGCTCGCCGCAGCGGGAGCAGAAGCGGTGCAGCCGCTGCCAGTTCTCCAGGGCCACCGCGTGCGCCAGCAGGCCGGCGTCCCGGGGAGAGAGGAGCAGGCCGGCCTCGCGCAGGCCGGCCGGGCGGGCGGACTGGTCCATGCGGCCGGGCAGGGAGTCCTTCTGCAGGGCGAAGTAGCTGACGCCCTCCGCGTCCCTGCCGAGGAAGTAGCGGTGCGCCTCGGTCAGGGGGGCCTCGAAGGAGGGCGTCGTGACCAGTTCGGTCCGGCCGTCGGGGGTCTCGTCGATCAGGGCCTGACCGCCGGAGACCACGAAGCAGCGCGTCGAGGGGTGGCTCCATGCCGCGGCGAGCCAGGCCTCGTCGAGCCGGTGGTGGGCGGCCCGGTCGATGCCGCTGGGCGCGGTGAGCGAGATGGGTCGGTCTGCGGTGTGGTCGGTCCAGGTGGTCACGGGTGCTTCCAACTCCCCCGGTGCAACGGTTGTTTCGGCGGCGGTTCAGCGGGACGTGCGACAGGAGGCGTACGCGTCCGGCGGAGCCTGGGAGCGCGCGACGGCCTTACCAGTGTGCGCCCGGCACGAGACCGCCCGGGCCGGTGGCCCTCAGGGCGCATCGTGCCAGTGCTCCGCGAGGTCGCCCCACAGGTACGCGCTGGTCTCGACGCCCTTGAGCAGGAGGTCGAGCTCGACCTTCTCGTTCGGTGCGTGCCAGCCGTCGGAGGGGACGGAGATGCCCAGGAAGAGTACGGGTGCGCCGAGCACCTCCTGGAGATCGGCGGCCGGGCCCGAGCCGCCCTCGCGCGTGAAGCGGACGGGGGTCTCGAAGGCGCGGCCCATGGCGCGGACCACGGACTGCAGGGCCGGGTGGTTTAGCGGCGTCAGGCACGGGCGCGTGGCCCCGCCGAACACGATCTCGTGCCGTATCCCCGCGGGCACCTGCTCGGCGGCCCAGGCACGGACGGCCTTCTCGATCTGGTCGGGGTCCTGGCCGGCGACCAGGCGGAACGACAGCTTGACCGTCGCCGTGGAGGGGATGATCGTCTTGCTGCCGGGGCCCTGGTAACCGCCGCCGATGCCGTTGACCTCGGCGGTGGGGCGGGCCCAGATGCGCTCGAGGGTGGAGTATCCGGCCTCGCCGTGGGTGGCGTACGACTTGGCGGTGCGCAGCCACTGTTCCTCGGCGAAGGGCAGCTCGGCGAAGAGCCGGCGCTCCCGGTCGGTGAGTTCCACGATGCCGTCGTAGAAGCCGGGGACGGCCACGCGCGCGTGCTCGTCGTGCAGGGCGGCGACGAGGCGGGCGGCGGCGGTCGCCGGGTTGGGCACCGCGCCGCCGAAGGATCCGGAGTGGATGTCCTGGTCCGGTCCGTACAGCCGGATCTCGCACTCGGCGAGGCCGCGCATCCCGGTGCACACCGTGGGGGTGTCGGCGGACCACATGCCGGTGTCGGAGACGATCACCGCGTCGGCGGCCAGGCGCTCCGCGTGCTGTTCGACGAGCGTCCGGAAGTGCGGGGAGCCGGACTCCTCCTCACCCTCGATCAGCAGTTTCAGGTTGACGGCCGGGGCGGTGCGGCCGGTGGCGGCGAGGTGGGCGCGGACGCCGAGTGTGTGGAAGAACACCTGGCCCTTGTCGTCGGCCGCCCCGCGCGCGTAGAGGCGGCCCTCGCGGACGACGGGCTCGAAGGGCTCGCTGTCCCAGCCGTCCTCACGGGCGGCGGGCTGGACGTCGTGGTGGCCGTAGACGAGGACCGTGGGGGCCTCGGGGTCGCCGGAGCGCCACTCGGCGAAGACGGCGGGTGCGCCCGCGGTCGGCCAGACCTCGGTGGTGGTGAAACCCGTCTCCTGGAGCTTGCGGGCGAGCCAGTCGGCGCTGCGCCGTACATCGGGCGCGTGGTCGGGCTGGGCCGACACGGACGGGATACGCAGCCATTCGGCGAGATCGTCGAGGAAGGCGGTGCGGTGCTGCTCGATGTACGCGCGGACGGCGCTGTCCGGGGTCTGGCTCATGGCTCCGAGCCTATCGGCCCGCGGTGGCTTCCTGTTCGGGCGGTTCGTCACACTGTGGCCCGGCCTTCGGCTCCTCCGTCAGCAGCCGTTCCAGCTCGGCGCGGCCCGGGAGGTCGTCGTGCCGTACCACCTCGCCGGTGCGCACGTAGACGAACGCGGCCGTGACACGGTCCAGGGGGACGCCGCGCTGTTCGGCCCAGGCCAGCCGGTACACGGCGAGCTGGAGCGGGTCCGCGGTGCGGGAGCGGTGCGTCTTCCAGTCCACGATCTCGTACGTCGTCCGCTCGCCGTCGCCCTCCTTGTAGACGGCGTCGATGCGGCCCCGGACGACACGGCCTGCGAGGGCGAGCTGGAACGGCGCTTCGACGCGGTGGGGCGTGCGGTGGGCGTACGGGGTGCGTTCGAAGGCCTCCTTCAGTGCTTCGAGGTCGCGTTCGTCGGCGATCTCGGCGTCGTCGCCGGGCAGCTCCTCGGGCTCCAGCATGGGCAGCGTCAACTCTTCGAAGCGGGTTTCCACCCAGGCGTGAAAACGGGTGCCCCGGCGTGCGGCCGGTTGCGGGGGGCGCGGCATGGGGCGCGCGAGTTCCCGCGCGAACCCGTCGGGGTCGGCCGCCAGGTGCAGCAACTGCGACGCGGTCAGGGTCGTCGGCAGGGGTACGTCGGTGACGGTCTGCCGGGCACGCCGGAGCTCTCCGGTCAGCGCTTCGAGATCGCGGTCCCAGGAGGCGACCGCGCGGGCCTCCTCCGGAGTGAGGGGACCGGAACCGGGTTCACGGTCCGGTCCGGTCTGTGCCGGGTGCTCGCGCGGGGGCGGGGGCGCGGCGTGGTGATCGGACGAGGGCAGGGGCGCGGCGTGGTCGTCGGGCGGGGCCGCCTGGTGCGGGACGGTCGGGCGGTCGCCGCTCCAGGAGTCCCAGTCGCCGGTGTGCCCCTCGAAGGGGTCGTCCTCTTCGAAGGGATCCTCGCCCTCGAAGGGGTCGTCCTGCTCGAAGGGGTTGTCCTCGCCGAAGGGCGGTACGTCGTCGTACGGCAGTGCGTCGTCCTGCGGTGGCGCGGGCCAGTCGGGGGCGTCGTGGGACGCGGGGTCGTGGGTGGCCTGCGGGTGGCCGTTCGCGCCGGTGGCGAGGTCGTCCAGGTGGGCGAGGACGATCGCCGCGGCCTCGCGGCGGCGGGCCAGGGCGGCCTCGTCCAGGGGCAGCGGCCACACCTGGTCGGCGGTGGCCCGGTACAGGGCCGGGTTCTCGTCGTCCTCGCCGGGCTCGTCCGCCCATGCCTCGATCTCGCCGTGGCCGGCGGCGCAGTGGTCGTGGAGGGCCTGAAGGAACGCGGACGGGCCACGGGGCCGCTTCTGGCTCGGGCCCCACCAGTGGCCCGAGCCGAGGAGCAGGGAGCGGGGGCGGGTGAAGGTGACGTAGCCGAGGCGGAGCTCCTCGGTGTGCTGGTGGTCCTTCATGGCCTCGTGGAAGGCCTTCATGCCGCGCGCGTCCCAGTCGCCGATGTCGGGGAGGGTGTCGGCGTCGCCGCGCAGGGCGTGCGGCAGCACCTTGCCCTGGCTGGTCCACTTCTCCCGGCCCTGCCCGCTGGGGAAGGTGCCGGTGACCAGGCCGGGGACGGCCACGACGTCCCACTCCAGGCCCTTGGACCTGTGCGCGGTGAGCACCTTCACGGTGTTCTCGCCGCCGGGCAGCGCGTTGTCGAGGCCCTTCTCGTACTGGGCGGCGGTCCGCAGGAAGCCGAGGAAGGCCAGCAGACTGGCCTCGCTCTCGTTCGCGGCGAAGGACGCGGCGATGTCCAGGAAGTTCGCCAGGGTCTCGCGGCGGCGGGCGGCCAGGGCGTGCGGGGAGGCCGACAGCTCCACTTCCAGACCGGTGACCGCCAGGACGCGGTGCAGCACGTCCATCAGCGGGTCGGACAGCGAACGCCGCAGGTCGCGCAGTTCGGCGGCGAGCCGGGCGAACCGCACGCGCGCGTCCGGGGAGAACGGCAGCCGGTCGTCGTCCTCCGCACTGTCCAGGGGTGTTTCGAGGAAGGTGTCGAGGGCGTCCGCGAGCGAGATCACCTCGGCCGGGTCGACGCCCTCGACGGCCTCGGCGAGCCGGCTGTCGGGGTCGTCGGCGGTCTCCATGCGCGCGTGGGCGACGAGCAGTCTCGCCCGTCGGCCCAGGAGCGCGAGGTCGCGGGGGCCGATGCGCCAGCGCGGGCCGGTCAGCAGCCGTACCAGCGCGGCGTTGGCGCCGGGGTCCTGGAGGACCTCGCAGACGGCGACGAGGTCGGCGACCTCGGGCAGGTGCAGCAGCCCGGACAGGCCGACCACCTCGACCGGGACGTCACGGGCGACCAGGGCGCCCTGGATCTCGGCGAAGTCGGTCGCCGTACGGCACAGGACGGCGATCTCGCCGGGTGCCGTCCCGGTCGCCACGAGGTGGGCGACGGAGCCGGCGATCCAGTCGATCTCCTCGGCGTGGGTGGGCAGGAGGGCGCAGCGCACCAGGCCGTCCCGTTCGGCGCCGGGGGCCGGGCGCAGGGCCTCCACGCCCGCGTGCATGGCGCGCAGGGGCTCGGCGAGGCCGTTGGCGAGGTCGAGGAGGCGCCCGCCGCTGCGGCGGTTCTCGCTCAGGGCCTGGCGGGCGGCCGGGCGGCCGTCGGCGTGCGCGAAGTGCTCGGGGAAGTCGTCGAGGTTGGCGACGGAGGCGCCGCGCCAGCCGTAGATCGCCTGGCAGGGGTCGCCGACGGCGGTGACGGGATGGCCGGTGCCGTCGCCGAAGAGGCCGGCCAGCAGGATGCGCTGGGCGACGGAGGTGTCCTGGTACTCGTCGAGCAGGACCACCCGGAACTCCTCGCGCAGGACGCGGCCGACCTCCGGCAGACGGGCGAGCCGTGCGGCCAGGGCGATCTGGTCGCCGAAGTCGAGCAGGTCGCGCTCGCGTTTGGCGGCCCGGTAGCGGAGCACCAGTCCGGCCAGTTCGCGGCGGGCGGCGGCGGTCTCCGGGACCTTGCGCAGGTCGGCGTTGGTGAGCTTGGCGCCTTCCAGGGTGCGCAGCAGCCCGGTGTCCCAGGCGCGCAGGTCCTCCGGGCGTACGAGGTGCTCGGACAGCTCGGCGTCGAGGGCCAGGAGGTCGCTCACCAGGTCCGGGAAGGAGCGGGCCAGCGCCGGATAGGGGCCGGGTGCCTCGCGCAGCACCCGCGCGGCGAGCTGGTAGCGGGTGGCGTCGGCGAGCAGGCGGGCGCTGGGTTCGAGCCCGATGCGCAGTCCGTGGTCCTTCAGGAGACGGCCGGCGAAGGCGTGGTAGGTGGAGATCAGCGGCTCGCCCGGCGGGTTGTCGGGGTCGATGGCCTCGGGGTCGGTGACGCCGGCCCTGATCAGTGCCTTGCGGACGCGTTCGGCCAGCTCCCCGGCCGCCTTGTTGGTGAAGGTCAGCCCGAGGACCTGCTCGGGGGCGACCTGCCCGGTGCCGACCAGCCACACCACGCGGGCCGCCATCACGGTCGTCTTGCCGGAGCCGGCGCCGGCCACGATCACCTGCGGGGCGGGCGGCGCGACGATGCAGGCCGTCTGCTCCGGGGTGAACGGAATCCCGAGGAGCTCCTTGAGCTGCTCGGGATCGGTGATACGGGCGGGCACCTCACAGAGGCTAGCGGCGGGCACTGACAATCCGTGCCAGACGATCCCCGGGGGCGAAGAACACGCAGGTCAGCGCGGGTGGTGCCGTTCGTCACGCGGCTCACTCGACGATGTGGCGGCCCTCCGGCCGCGCGCTGCACGACGCCCGGAAGGCGCAGTGCGCGCAGTGCTGCCCGGCCGTCGGCGTGAACCGCTCGTCGAGAACCTTCCCGGCGGCGGTGGCCAGCAGCTCGCCGGCCCACTCCCCCTCCAGCGGCTCCTGCGTCTGCACCTTGGGCAGGCTGTCGCCGCCGTCCCGTTTGGCGGCGCCCTGGCGCAGTTGCACGAGCTCGGCGCCGCCCGGCTCGGGGCGTATCCCGTCGAAGACCTCGTCGACCGCGCCCTCGCGGACGGCGAGCTGGTAGACGGCGAGCTGCGGATGGCGGGCCACCTCGGCGCCGGTGGGCGCCTGCTTGCCGGTCTTGAAGTCGACGACGTAGGCGCGTCCCTCGCCGTCGGCCTCCACCCGGTCCATGGAGCCGCGGATACGCACCTGGTAGCCGCCCGCTTCCAGGGTCACGTCGAAGTCGTGCTCGCCGGCCACCGGGGTGCGGCCCGCGCGCTCCAGGACGTGCCAGTTCAGGAAGCGCTCCAGCGCCACGCGCGCGTGCTCCTTCTCCTGGGCCGACTTCCAGGGCGCGTCGAACGCGAGCGCGTTCCACACCGTCTCCAGGCGTTCCATGAGGACGGCGAGGTCGGCGGGGCTGCGTCCGGAGGCGACCTCGTCGGCGAGGACGTGCACCACGTTGCCGAAGCCCTGGGCGGCGGTCGCGGGGGCGTCGGCCTTCACCTCGCGGCTGAGGAACCACTGCAGCGCGCACGTGTTGGCGAGCTGGTCGAGGGCGCTGCCGGACAGCGCCACGGGCTGGTCGCGGTCGCGCAGCGGCACCTTGCTCTCGGTCGGGTCGGCCATCCCCCACCAGCGGTAGGGGTGGGCCGCGGGCACCAGCGGACGGCCCTCGTCGTCGGCGAGCGCGGCCAGCCGGGCCAGCCGGTGCGCGGCGGTCCGCCGGAGAGCGGCGGAGGCGCGCGGGTCGACGGTCGTGGCCCGCAGCTCGGCGACGAGCGCCGCCACCGACAGCGGGCGGCGCGGGCGTGAGGTGACGTCCCTGGGTTCGACACCCAGCTCGGTGAGGAAGCGGGAGGGCTGGTCGCCGTCGTCCGCGGGAGCCTTCACCGCGGTCACCACGAGGCGCTCACGCGCGCGTGTGGCGGCCACGTAGAACAGCCGCCGCTCCTCCGCGAGCAGCGCGCCCGGGGTGAGCGGGGCGGCGAGTCCGTCGCGGCCGATGCGGTCGGCCTCCAGCAGGGAGCCGCGGCGCCGCAGGTCCGGCCACAGGCCTTCCTGGACGCCCGCGACGACGACCAGGCGCCACTGCAGGCCCTTGGAGCGGTGTGCCGTCATCAGGCGCACGGCGTCGGGGCGCACGGCGCGCCGGGTGAGCGTGTCGGCGGCGATGTCCTCGGCCTCGATCTCGGCCAGGAAGTTCAGGGCGCCCAGGCCGCCGGTGCGCTCCTCCGCGCGGGCGGCGGTCGCGAACAGCGCGCACACGGCGTCGAGGTCCCGGTCCGCGTTGCGGCCCGCCGCGCCGCCGCGCCGGGCCGCCCGCTCCAGGCGGGAGGGCCACGGTGTGCCGTCCCACAGGTCCCACAGCGCCTCCTCCGCGGTCCCGCCGCCCGCCAGGCGCTCCCGCGCCTTCCCGAGCAGCGCGCCGAGACGCTGGGCGCCACGCGCGTACGTGGGGTCGTGCGCGACCAGACGCTCGGGGTGCGCGAGCGCCCTGGCGAGCAGCCGGTCCGAGGGCGGCGGCAGCGGGTTGCCGGCGGCGCGTTCCTCCTCGCGCAGCGCGCGCCCCAGGCGACGCAGATCGGCGGCGTCCATGCCGGCCAGCGGCGAGGCGAGGAGAGTGAGCGCGGTCTCGGTGTCCAGCCAGCAGGCGTCGGCCGCCGCGTCCGCTTCGGGATCCTCCCGGGGCTGCACGTGGGCGGCCTGCTCTTCGGCGGCGGCGGCTTGGTTCCCGGTGCCAGCCGTTCGCTCCTGGGTGCCGGCCGCTGACTTCCCGGTGCCGGCCGCCCACTCTTCTGCGTCGGCCGCCTGCTCCCCGGCGGGTCCCACCGGCTCTCCGGCAACCGTGTCCTCCGAGCGCCGCCCCATCTCCGCGGTGGCCACCGCCCGCAGCGCCGTCAGCAGTGGTGCCACCGCCGGCTCGTGCCGCAGGGGCAGGTCGTGGCCGTCGATGTCCAGGGGCACTCCGGCGGCCGTCAGGGCGCGGCGGAGGCCCGGAATGGAGCGGCCGCCGGCGCGCACCAGGACGGCCATCTCGCTCCAGGGGACACCGTCCTCCAGGTGCGCCCGGCGCAGGATGTCGGCGATGTTGTCCACCTCGGTGCCCGCCGTCGGGTACGTGTGCACCTCGACGCGACCGCCGTCGCGCACCGGGGTGAGCTCCCGGTGGGCGCGGACCTTGTCGGCGGGCAGTCGGGTGAGCGGCATCCGCCGGGTCAGCAGCCGGGTCGCGGCCAGCAGGGCGGCGCCCGAGCGCCGGGAGGTGCGCAGGACCTGCACCGGCGCGGGAGCGCCGTCCGCGCGCGGGAACGTCTGCGGGAACTGAAGGATCCCGTTCACGTCCGCGCCCCGGAACGCGTAGATCGACTGGTCGGGGTCGCCGAAGGCGAGCAGGGTGCGGCCGCCCCCGGCCAGCGCGCGCAGCAGCCGTACCTGGGCGGGATCGGTGTCCTGGTACTCGTCGACGTAGACCGCGTCGTACCGCGCGGCGAGCCGTTCGGCGACCTCGGGGCGGCGGGCGAGGAGCACCGCGCGGTGGACCAGTTCGGCGTAGTCGAGGACGCCCCGCAGGTCGAGGACGTCGAGGTACTCGGCGAGGAAGGCGGCCGCGGCCTGCCAGTCGGGGCGGCCGATGCTGCGGGCGAAGGCGGCCAGGGCGTCGGGTCCGAGTCCCAGTTCGCGGCTGCGGGCGAGCACCGCGCGGACCTCGTCGGCGAAGCCGCGGGTGGTCAGGCAGGCGCGCAACTCGTCCGGCCAGCGCACATGCGCCAGGCCGAGCCGCTCCAGGTCGGCCTGGCCGGCCAGGAGCGAGCGGACGGTCACGTCCTGCTCGGGTCCGGACAGCAGCCGCAGCGGCTCGACGAACAGTTCACTGTCCTGATGGGCGCGGACCAGGGCGTAGCAGAACGAGTGGAAGGTGGTCGCCTGCGGGACCTGGGCCGCGCCGGTGCGCAGCGCCATGCGGTCGCGCAGGTCGACGGCCGCCCTGCGGCTGAACGTCAGCACCAGGATCCGGTCGGGGTCCTGGCCGCGGGCGATCCGGGCGGCCACGGACTCGACCAGCGTGGTGGTCTTGCCCGTGCCCGGACCCGCGAGGACGAGCAGCGGACCGGTCCGGTGGTCAACCACGGAGCGCTGTGCTGCGTCCAGGCGAGGGGGATCCGGTCTGGTCGGCGGGGTACGCACCAGTCGGTAGGCGCCACGGTCCCCCTGCCTCACCCGGGGGTGGGGCAGGTGCCTGGTGGAGGAAGAGGAGCTCACGTGGTTCGCCGGTCCTGGTGGGTGTACTGGGGTCTGTCACGGCCGGCGCGCAGCGCCGTCGTCGCGGGGACGGACGGCCCTGGGGAGCGGGCGGTGGCCGCTGGGGTGGGGGAGGCACGCGGAGCCGACGCTACGCCGCCGCCCGGCGCGGAAGGAGGGCTTCGCCCTCTTCCCTCGCTTCTCCCACTCCTCCCCCGGCACCGCCGTCACGTGTGTCCCTCCACCCACGAACGTACGGCATGCCACGGGCGTGCCCCGATTCCCCCGTACGGGCCATGGACTCCCCACCGCCCCCTCGAATGGCGGAAGCTGTCAGGTGTGACCTCCCTGCGTCCGTTCACCGCCGTCCCACCGGGCCCGTCTCATGTCGAGGCGGGGCAGGTGGCCCTCGGCCGCCCTGCCCGCCTCCTTCAGGGGCGTGCCCTCCGTGCGGTAGTGGGCGAGAGCGCGCAGCTCGTGGCCCGGGAGCAGGACCCCGTCGGCGCGTACGACCCGCCACCACGGGACGGCGCCGCCGTACAGGGCCATCACGCGGCCCACCTGGCGGGGGCCTCCCCGCTCCAGCCACTCGGCGACGTCGCCGTACGTCATGACGCACCCGGGCGGGATCATCTCGGCGACCTCCAGTACCCGCTCGGCGTACTCGGGCAGCGCGTCGGGATGCTCGGGGCGGCCGTCGTCCGGAGGGCTCACTTCGCTCATCCGCCCCATCCTGCCCCACCCCACCGACAGCGGACCGTGCCGCGGTCGGGGCGCGGCCCTCGCTCCCGGGCGACGCCTCGGGCAGACTGTGCGGCTGCGCGCATGCACCCTGATGACCCTGTGTGCCGGTGGGACATGCCACCATCGTGCGGGCGGTGACCGGTGATACGAGACCAAGAAGAGATCATGAAGCAGCAGGGTGTGCACCCCGATGACGCGGAGGGCACCTCTGGGGCTTCGTCGCGCCCCGGCACCGGCGGCACCCAGGCTCCGAAGGCGCAGGACACGGACGCTCCGAAGGCGGACAGGAAGCCCGCGGAGGAGGACGCCGTGACGCACGCCGACGAGATCGAGGGCGACGAGCCGCTGCTTCCCGCGCGCGTGCACCGCCCCTCCGACCTGATGCGGCTGCTGGTGGGCGTGCTCGCCATCGTCGTCCTGCTGGCGATCGCCGGGTTCGCGCACGGCACCACCTCGGGCCTCGAACAGGACATCAACAAGGGCACCGGTCAGGCCCCCGACCTGCTCATCAAGATCGCCGGGCTGGCGTCGAGCATCGCGATCCTGCTGGTCCCGGTCGCCTTCGCGATCGAGCGGCTGATCAAACGGGACGGGCTGCGGATCGCCGACGGCGTGCTCGCGGCGGTCCTGGCCCACGGGGTGACGCTCGCCACCGACCTGTGGGTCGCCAAGGGCGCCCCGCACTCGATCCAGGACGCGCTCACCCAGCCCTCCCCCAGCAACGTCCACGCGCTCACCGACCCGGTGCACGGCTACCTCGCCCCTGTCATCGCGTACATGACGGCGGTCGGCATGTCCCGCCGGCCGCGCTGGCGCTCGGTGCTGTGGATCGTGCTGCTGCTCGACGCCTTCTCGATGCTGGTCACGGGCTACACCACACCGTTCTCGATCATCCTGACGGTGCTGATCGGCTGGACCATCGCCTACGGCACCCTCTACGCGGTCGGCTCACCGAACGTCCGCCCCACGGGACGCACCCTGGTGGCGAGGCTGCGGACCGTCGGCTTCCACCCGGTCAGCGCGGCCCGCGAGGAAGTCACGGAGACCGCGGACAACGGCGATCGCGGCCGGCGCTACTTCGTCACCCTGGAGGACGGACCACCGCTGGACGTCACGGTCGTCGACCGCGAGCAGCAGGCGCAGGGCTTCTTCTACCGCGTGTGGCGCAACCTCACGCTGCGCGGCTTCGCCACCCGCCGCAGCCTCCAGTCGCTGCGCCAGGCCCTGGAGCAGGAGGCGCTGCTCGCCTACGCGGCCATCGCGGCGGGCGCCAACGCCCCCAAGCTGATCGCAACCTCCGAGCTCGGCCCCGACGCCGTGATGCTCGTCTACGAGCACACCGGCGGGCGCACGCTCGACTCGCTGGCGGACGAGGAGATCACCGACGAGCTGCTGCACCGCACCTGGGAGCAGGTGCGGGCGTTGCAGTCGCGACGCATCGCGCACCGCAGGCTGGCCGGAGATGCGATCCTGGTGGATCGTTCCCGCAGAGTGATCCTCACCGACCTGCGCGGCGGTGAGATCGCGGCCGGTGATCTGCTGCTGCGCATGGACATCGCCCAGTTGCTGACGACGCTCGGCCTGCGGGTGGGCGCGGAGCGCTCCGTGGCCTCCGCGGTCGGTGTCCTTGGGCCCGACGCGGTCGCCGACTGTCTGCCCATGCTCCAGCCCATCGCTCTGACGCGCTCCACGCGCGCGACGCTGCGCAGGCTGGCCCGGGAGCGGGCGCAGCGGGAACGCGAGGCGGTGCTCGAGACGTCCCAGCAGGCCAAGCAGGCCCGCCTGGAACAGGCCGCCCAGGACACCGGTGGGGCCGGCCCGGTCAGCCTGGAAAAGCCGGAGGAGCCAGAAAAAGCAGAGAAAACAGGGAAGCCCGACAAGAAGGACAAGAAGGCCGAGCGTGCCGAGGCGCGGGCGGAGAAACGGGCCATCGGCGAGGCCCTGGAGGAGGCCCGCGAAGAGGACCTGCTCACCCAGATCCGCCACCAGGTGCTGCGGATCAGGCCGCAGGCGCCGGTCGAACCGGCCCGGCTGGAGCGGATCCGGCCCCGGACGCTGATCAGTTTCATCGCGGGTGCCATCGGCGCCTACTACCTGCTGACCCAGCTCACGCACATCGAGTTCGGCACGCTCGTCGCCCACGCCCAGTGGGGCTGGGTGATCGCGGCGGTGCTCTTCTCGGCGCTCAGCTATGTCGCGGCGGCCATGGCGCTCCTCGGCTTCGTACCGGAGCGTGTCCCGTTCGTGCGGACGGTGGCGGCGCAGGTCGCCGGCTCGTTCGTGAAGATCGTGGCTCCGGCCGCGGTCGGCGGCGTGGCCCTGAACACGCGCTTCCTGCAACGCGCGGGCGTGCGCCCCGGGCTTGCGGTGGCCAGTGTCGGCGCCTCGCAGCTCTTCGGGCTCGGCTGCCACATTCTGATGCTGCTGTCCTTCGGCTATCTGACCGGCACGGAGAAGACGCCGTCCCTGTCTCCGTCCCGGACGGTCATCGCGGGCCTGCTGACGGTCGCGGTGCTCGTGCTGGTGGTCACCTCGGTGCCGTTCCTGCGGAAGTTCGTCGTCACGCGCGTGCGTTCCCTCTTCGCGGGTGTCGTGCCGCGCATGCTGGACGTGCTCCAGCGGCCGCAGAAGCTCGTCACCGGCATCGGCGGCATGCTGCTGCTGACGTTCTGCTTCGTGATGTGCCTGGACGCCTCGATCCGTGCCTTCGGCGACCAGTCGACGTCGATCAGCATCGCCAGCGTCGCCGTCGTCTTCCTCGCCGGCAACGCGCTCGGCTCGGCCGCCCCGACCCCGGGCGGCGTCGGCGCGGTCGAGGCCACCCTCACGGTCGGCCTGATCGCGGTGGGCCTGCCGAAGGAAGTGGCCGCGCCCGCGGTGCTGATGTTCCGGCTGCTGACGCTGTGGCTGCCGGTCCTGCCCGGCTGGCTGGCCTTCAACCACCTGAGCCGCAAGGGCGCTCTGTAGGGACACGTCGCGGCCGTACTCCGAACGGCACGCGTCCCGCGCGGTGGGCGGGCCGCGGCGTGAGGATGGGCTCATGCACAAGCGCCACGGGCTGCGTGCCGCCGCCCTGACCACGACCACCGTCCTGCTGAGCGCCCTGACCGCGGGCTGCGGCGGGCTCTCCGTCGGCGGGGGGCCGACGGACCCGGGGCTGGACTGGAAGGACTGCCCGGCGCCGTCCGCGGCGGAGGGTGGCGGGGCGGCGCCCTCGCCACCGCCCGGCGGCGGCAAGTGGCAGTGCGCCACCATGAAGGCGCCGCTGGACTGGAGCAAACCGCAGGGCGACACGATCGGCATCGCGTTGATCCGGGCGAAGGCGACCGGGCCCGGCAAGCGCATCGGCTCGCTGCTCTTCAACTTCGGCGGCCCGGGCGGCTCCGGCGTCACCACGCTGCCCGCCATCGCCCAGGACTACACCAAACTGCGCACCCGCTACGACCTGGTGAGCTTCGACCCGCGCGGGGTGGGGCGCAGCGCCGGCGTGAAATGCAAGACGGACGCGCAGCTCGACCAGTACTTCCAGCAGGACGCCGTACCGGAGACCGCCGCCGAACGTGCCACGTTCCTGAACAACACCAAGCAGTTCAACGCCGCCTGCGAGAAGAACTCCGGGAGGGTCCTGCCGCATGTGCGCACCACCGACGCCGCCCGCGACATGGACCTGATCCGCCAGGTGCTCGGCGACTCCAAGCTCCACTACTTCGGGATCTCCTACGGCACCGAGCTCGGCGGCGTGTACGCCCACCTGTTCCCCAAGCACGTGGGCCGCGCGGTCTTCGACGCGGTGGTCGACCCCACCCAGACCCCCGAGCAGACCTCCCTCGGCCAGGCCAGGGGCTTCCAGCTCGCCCTCGACAACTTCGCGAAGGACTGCGCCGCGAAAGGCACCAAGTGTGCGATCGGCAGCAGCGCCCAGGACGTCGAGGACCGCGTCGCCGCGCTGCTGAAGAAGCTCGACACCAATCCGATCCCGGGCATCTTCCCGCGCCGGCTGACCCGGACCGCCGCGACCAACGGCGTCGCCCAGGCTCTGTACTCCAAGCAGTTGTGGGCCCCGCTCATCGAAGGGCTCCAGCGGGCCTACGCGGGCGACGGCGAGATCCTGATGCTGCTGTCCGACGCGATGAACGGCCGCAACGTCAACGGCCGGTACAGCAACCTCGCCGCCGCGAACGCCGCCATCAACTGCGCCGACGAGAAGCAGCGGTACACGCCCGCCTTCGTGGAGCAGAAGCTGCCCGAGTTCCGGGCCGCCTCCCCGGTGTTCGGCGACTTCCTCGCCTGGGGCATGCTCAGCTGCACCCAGTGGGCGGTGCCGGGTGCGGCCGCGCACGCCGACGTGAGCGCGCCCGGTTCGGCACCGATCCTCGTGGTGGGCAACACCGGCGACCCGGCGACTCCGTACGGGGGCGCCCGGAGGATGGTGGAAGCGCTGGGCAAGGGTGTCGGCGTCGAACTCACCTGGCACGGCCAGGGGCACGGCGCCTACAACAGCAAGGACCCGTGCGTGCAGAACGCGGTGAACGGCTATCTGCTCGACGGAAAGGTGCCACCGACCGGGAAGGTCTGCGCATAGCCGCGGACAGCCAGAGCCTCTCACTGACAAAAGAGCAGGTCAGAGGGTTATCCACAGGCTCCCACGAGGGTTGGGGGGATCTGTCTACCATGGCCTGAACGCTCTCCGCGGCCGATCCGCGGAGAGCCGGTGAGGGGGGAAGCGCATGGCGCGTCTGACGCGATGGACGGCCGCGGTCGCCGCCGCGGTACTGCTGGCCGGGTGCGGCGGCGGACCGGCCGGCCGGGGTCCGGGCGAAGGAAAGGACCGGTCCGCTCCGGCACCGGCCCCACCGTCCGGCACGCCGACCGCGCCGCTGCCGTCCTCGCTCACCTCGCAGCGGCTCGACTGGGGCCGCTGCAAGGCAACGGCCGGTTCCCCCGCGCCGGGTGACGCGTGGCGGTGCGCCACGCTCAAGGCGCCGCTGGACTGGTCCCGTCCGGACGGCGAGACCATCGGCCTCGCGCTCGTCCGCGCCAAGGCCACCAGGGAGCGCACCGGGTCCCTGCTGTTCAACTTCGGGGGCCCCGGCGGCTCGGGCGTGGCCGCGCTGCCGTCGTACGCCTCCGAGGTCACCGTCCTGCGGCAGCGTTACGACCTGGTGAGCTGGGATCCACGCGGGGTCGGCGGCAGTTCCGGCGTGCGCTGCCGCAGCGACCGGCGGATCGAGGCCGCAGAGGCGATCGACGTGACACCGGACACCGCGGCCGAGGAGCAGGCGTACCTGAAGGACGCGGCAGACTTCGGCCAGGGCTGCCTGAAGGCGGCCGGGAAACTGCTCGCTCATGTCTCGACGACCGACACCGCCCGGGACATGGACCTGATACGCCAGGTCCTCGGCGACACGAGGATGCACTACTTCGGCATGTCCTACGGCACCGAACTCGGCGGTGTGTACGCGCACCTGTTCCCGCAGCGCGTCGGCCGGCTGGTCCTCGACGCGGTGGTGGACCCGACCGCGGACTCCGTGGGTCACGCGCTGAACCAGACCAGGGGCTTCCAACGGGCGCTGGACGCCTACCTGAAATCCACCGGGCAGGAGCCCCAGCGCGGCTCGCGGAAGATCGCGGACCTGGTGCGGCGACTGGACGCCGAGCCGCTGCCCACGTCCTCCGGACGGAAGCTGACGCAGACACTGGCGGTCACCGGCATCGCGCTGCCGCTCTACAGCAAGAGCGGCTGGCCGGCCCTGACCAACGCCCTCGCCGCGGCGGAACGGGGCGACGGCTCGGGGCTGCTGTCCTTCGCCGACGCGTACAACGAACGTGACGGCTCGGGCCGCTACGGCACGGCGACCCACGCCCAACGGGTCATATCGTGCCTGGACGCCAAGCAGCGGCCCACCGTGGAGCAGGTGAGGAAGCTGCTGCCCGAGTTCGAGAGGATCTCACCGGTGTTCGGCGCCTTCATGGCCTGGGACACGGCCGGCTGGTGCCACGACTGGCCGGTGCCCGGTCAGTACGACACCCCTCGGGTCAGCGCACCGGGCGCGGCACCGATCCTGCTGATCGGCAACACCGGTGACCCGGCGACACCCTACGAGGGCGCCCGGAGAATGGCGGACGCACTCGGCAAGGGCGTCGGCGTGGAACTCACCTGGAAGGGCGAGGGCCACGGGGCGTACGGCAACGGAAGCGACTGCGTGGACTCGACGGTGAACGCGTATCTGCTGTACGGCACCGTGCCGAAGGACGGCAAGGTCTGTTCGTGACAACGGTGGTGGAGGTGGCCGGGCGGTGCCGGCCGCTCACTACGCGCGAGGGGCGTAGGGGCTCCCTTGGGACGCCGGCGGGCCACCCCACTGCATCCACGGTGGCGGGACAGGAGCCCAGTCGGGGCCGCGGTGAGCCAGCCACCATCTGCCGATGGTGTGGAACTTCGCCTCGAAGCCGCGGTCCCAGTTGAGGAACCCGGTGATCGGCGCCCGCAGGCGGGTACGGCGGCCGCCCGCTTCGTAGATCACGACGGTCCGGCTTCCGAAGAGGGACTCGATCTGGATGGCTTGGACGTTCGACCACGGGATGGTCCGGCGGCGGAAGTTGTGCACGATGGCCGCCGATGGCGTGAGAGTGACCCCGAAGAGCCGCGAGATGATCAGCGCCGAGCACAGCAGGAGACCCCATACGAGCAGTCCGGTGGCCAGCGCGGGAGCAAACGGTGCCCCGTCCAACCAGAACGGGACCTGGAAGGTCATGCCGATGAGGCTGGGCAGCACGGGCAGCAGGCGTTGGGGGCGTGTCAACCGGTACCGGATGCACTCCGGCGGCATGGCCACGCCCTGCGATTGCTCCATCAGTCCCCGCCCCTTACACCATGCAGCCGACGCCGGCCCCTCACTCGCCGTCAGGCAGCATGGCGGACCAGGGGCGCGCTGTCCATCTGCGCCCTGAGGCGCTGCGCCCCTTCCGCCTCCGCAACTGTCGGCGCGTTCGGAGAGTCTTACCCGCGTGACTGAAGCACGCGCAACGCACACCGTGAGGTGGTCGCCCGCTGTCTCCACGGCGGTAGGCATCGGGGGTCCGGCTCTCGCCGCCGTGGCGAGTTGGAGCAGCCTCCTGCTGGTCGTGCGGGGGCGGGTGATACCCGGCTGGGAGGTGAGTGCGGCTCTCCTTGTCATGGCGCTCGTTCTCCGATGGGCCCTCACCCGGGCGGGCCGCGCGGCGGGTGCTTCCGGGCTCCCGCGGGAGCGAGCCGTGTGGACGCGGCGGGGGAACACTCTGCTGATCGTCATGGCGGTGCTCGGCACTATGTGGGAAGCGGCGGACGACCTGCACGAGTCGGACTGGGGGCGGGACGGCGGTCTTCTGCTGATCCACGGTACGAGCACCGATCCGGTCCTTCGCGGGGGATCGGCCGACATCGACTGCTGGTGATGAGTCCCGTGGGCTTCCTCAGTCTCGCTGGGCGGCGAGAACGTTGATCAGTAGACAGATCGCCGGCTGCGGGCCCGTCCTGGTGTCTGCGGGGGAGCTGGGAGCCGGGCAAGCGGTGGGTTGAGGCGGTGGCGAAAACCGCTGTCCACCTCGCCAGTTGCGACGTTGAAGCAGGAAGACGAGGGTGGATGGAGAACACATAATCGAGCACCGAACGGAGCTTCTCATGCAAGCGAAAAAGGCTGAACTGTACGCACTCGATCTGAGCCAAACACGCTGGGTCAAGAGCAGCAAGAGCCCCTACACGTCCACCTGCGTCGAGGTAGCGGACCTTGGTGGCGGAGCTGTTGCCGTCCGTGACTCGAACCATCGAGACCTGCCGCCTCTGCGGTTCACCGCAGAGGAATGGGCAGCCTTCCGAGACGGTGTGCGCGAGGGCGAGTTCGGTTAGAACATCTCGCGAGGCTGATGAGCGTTCAGGCCGTCGGAAATAGACTGGCTGACATGCTGTTGGACCTCGAGATGGACGGCCGCCGCCTCCGGGTTCGTGGCCTGGAGCCGGACGACGAACCCGACGTGCTCGGCATGTTCGAGGCATGCGAGGACTGGTTCAGCCACGCCTTCGGCCAGCCCGCCATGCCCGGTGACGTGCAGAGCCTCTACTACAGCCTTCCCGACGGTGCGGAGTTCGAGAACAAGGCCATCTTGGTGATCGAGGCCGAAGGCCGGATCATCGGGCTCATCGATGCTGTGCGGGAGTATCCCGACCGTGGCGCTTGTTCGGTCGGCTTGTTCTTGATCCAGCCCGATTGCCGTCGGTTCGGTCTGGGGCGCGCGGTCGCTTCGGCTCTCATCAGCTCACTGGCGGCGGACGGTTGCACCGAGGTCATCGCATCCGTCGCGGAGGGCTGGCAGCCGGGCCTGAAGTTCCTCGACGCTCTCGGCTTCGTCTCGGAGGTCCCGCGAGAGGCCGCGCACGCCAACCGGAACCTCGGGCCCGGCGAGCGTCCCACGGTTCGCGCGCGGCTGCGGACCTCGGCCGCTTCACATTCTGCTTCCTTCGACCGAAAATGACAGAAGCCCACGGCATCTGAGCTGGTCACGGCCGTGGGCTTCTTCTGTCCTGCCGGTCAGCGGGACCGGTGATCAGTAGACCGGCTTGTGCGGTTCGATCTGGTTGACCCAGCCGATCACGCCGCCGCCGACGTGCACGGCGTCCGCGAAGCCCGCGGACTTCAGTACGGCGAGGACTTCCGCACTGCGGACACCCGTCTTGCAGTTCAGGACGATCTTCTTGTCGTGCGGGAGGCTCTCCAGGGCGGAGCCCATGAGGAACTCGTTCTTCGGGATCAGCCGGGCGCCCGGGATGGCGACGATCTCGAACTCGTTCGGCTCGCGGACGTCGATGAGCTCGATGTTCTCACCGTCGTCGATCCACTCCTTGAGCTGCTTGGGAGTGATCGTCGAGTCGGCGGCCGCCGCCTGGGCCTCCTCGGAGACAACGCCGCAGAAGGCCTCGTAGTCGATGAGCTCGGTGACGGTCGGGTTCGTGCCGCAGACCGCGCAGTCGGGGTCCTTGCGGACCTTGACCTGGCGGTACTGCATCTCCAGGGCGTCGTAGATCATCAGGCGGCCGACCAGCGGCTCGCCGATGCCCGTCAGCAGCTTGATGGCCTCGTTGGCCTGGATGGAGCCGATGGACGCGCACAGCACGCCCAGGACGCCGCCCTCGGCGCAGGAGGGGACCATGCCGGGGGGCGGCGGCTCCGGGTAGAGGCAGCGGTAGCAGGGCCCGTGCTCGGACCAGAAGACGGAGGCCTGGCCGTCGAAGCGGTAGATCGAACCCCACACGTACGGCTTGTTGAGCAGCACGCACGCGTCGTTGACCAGGTACCGGGTCGCGAAGTTGTCCGTGCCGTCGACGATCAGGTCGTACTGGCTGAAGATCTCCTTCACGTTGTCGGCCTCGAGCCGCTCCTGGTGAAGGACGACGTTCACGTACGGGTTGATGCCCTTGATGGTGTCGCGCGCGGACTCGGCCTTGGGACGGCCGATGTCGGACTGGCTGTGGATGACCTGGCGCTGCAGGTTCGACTCGTCCACCTCGTCGAACTCCACGATGCCGAGCGTGCCGACGCCCGCCGCGGCCATGTACATCAGACCCGGCGAACCCAGCCCGCCGGCACCCACAAACAGCACCTTGGCGTTCTTCAGCCGCTTCTGCCCGTCCATGCCCACATCGGGGATGATCAGGTGGCGGGAGTACCTGCGAACCTCGTCTACGGTGAGCTCGGGAGCCGGCTCGACCAGGGGTGGCAGCGACACGGGGACTCCGTTGGTCGGTCAAACACTACGGTTGTTCTTCTCGTAACACTGCCACGGCCTTCTTCATTCCGAGACACCTCGTCCGATCCGCGAGACGATTTCGTCCCAGTAACCGGGCATGTTCTCCCAGGGCCCGGCCAGGCCGTCGCGATCGGAGCGGTCGGTGAACCAGATGGTCGCCGCCCCCTGCCAGCGGGCGACGCGCAGCGCCTCGTCGAGGTGGCCGCGCGGAACGCCGTGCACGAAGTGGCAGAAGCGCTCGGGCGGATGTTCGGCGGTCCACTCCGCGACCTGCGACCAGCGGTAGTCGCTCCACGGACCGCGGAAGGTCACCAGTTGGTCGGCGTGCTCGGCGTAGCCGGGATGCGGGTGGGTGCCGTGGCCGAGGACGATGTGGGCATCGTCACGCACGGCCCGCAGCGCGTCGATCGTGCGACGGACCTCGAACAGCCCGGCGCGGTCGGCGGGGCAGCGGTCCACCAGGAAGCCGTCGGCCCGGTACCACTCCAGGTAGCGCCGCGCTTCGGAGACCAGCTCGATGAAGGACCGGGCGCCGTGCGCGGCGTCGAGGTGGCCGAGGACGCGGACGCCCGCGTTGCGCAGCCGTCCCGCCGCCTCCAGGCAGTGCGGGTCGGGCTGGACGCCGGGGCCGTCGGCGACATTGAGGACGACCCAGTGCAAGGGCGTGCCGGGCCGGGTGAGTTCGTTCCACTCGGCCGGGGCGAGCAGGGGGTGGGTCCAGCCGGGGACACCGAGTCCGGTGCGCAGTGTGGTGCTGGGGACACTCACGGGGGTGCTGGTCAGATACGGCATGCCGCCTCCATCCAGATGTCGGCGAGGGACTCTTCGAGGTTGATCCGGGGCCGCCAGCCGAGCCGGTCGCGGGCGGTGCGCACATCGGCCTGCTGCCAGCTTCCGCAGCCGTCGGGGTACGGGTACGCGACCGGGGCGGGGTGGTCCGACTCCGTCCGGGGGTGCCCGATGGCAGCCCTGAGGTGGACGCCGGACGGGCCGTCGAGTTCGTGCAGGGCGCCGCCGTATCCGGCGACGCGGGCGAGGATCGCCGCGGCGTCACGCAGCCGGACGGCGCGGCCCGAGCCGATGTTGATGACGCCCTGGGCCGCCGAGAGGGAGGCGGCGTGGACGGCGCGGGCCACGTCGCGGACGTCGACGAAGTCGCGCTGGACGCCGAGGCCGCCGAGCTTGAGGTCGCTGTCGCCCGACTGCATGGCACGGCGCATGGCCTCGGCGAGCCGGCCGAGCGGCGAGCCGGCCGGGGTGCCGGGTCCGGCGGGCGAGAAGACCCGGAGCACGACGGCGTCGAGGCCGGAGCCGAGAACCAGTTCGGTGGCGGCGAGTTTGCTGACGCCGTAGGGGCCGCCGGGGCGGGGCACGGCGTCCTCGGCCGTGGAGGAGCCGGGCTGGCTGGGGCCGTACTCGGAGCTGCAGCCGAGCTGCACCAGCCGGGCGCCGCAGCCGCTGCGGCGCAGGGCCTCGCAGACGGTGGCGACGGCGACGGTGTTGTGCCGGGTGAGGTCGCGGGCGCCGCCTCGGGTGGCTCCCGCGCAGTTGACGACGACGCCGGGGTGGACCGCGTCCAGGAAGCGGGTGAGCGCTCCGGGGCTGCCGGCCGCGAGGTCGAAGCGCACGTCGGCGTCGTCGCCGCGGCCCAGGGCGGTGAGCTGGACGGCCGGGTCGGCGAGCAGGCGGTCGGCGACGAAACGGCCGAGGTATCCGTTGGCTCCGATCAGCAGAACCCTCATCGGGCGGCTCCCGGGGTGTGCGCTCCGGTGGCTCCGGATGCTCCGGGCGCTCCGGATCGGGCGGTGATCATCTGGTTTTCTCCTTCTAGGGGGTGGTGCGACGGGCTCCGGCGGTGGATCGCGGGCCTGCACTGGGTCGGGCGCCCGCAGCCGACGGGGAAACGCGGGCGGCGCCCGTGGCCACGGCCGTACGGGGGCTCTCGGGGGTGACCGGCCCGGCACCCGTCATGGCTGCCGCGCCGCTCATCGCTGCCGCTCCGCCCGTGCATGGGCCGAGGCCCGGGTCAGCGTGCGGGTCGCGTGCAGGAGGAGGGCCAGGGCGGCGGCTCCGCAGGCGAGGGCCGGTACGCCACCGGGGCCGCAGGCGGCCACGAGGGTGTCGACCGGGGTGGCGAGGGCACCGCAGCCGGGGAGGCGGGCGGCGAAGACGGTGGCCTGGGCCGTCGCTTCGGCCGCGGCCGCGGTACCGAGGGCGACGGCCGGGGCGTGGGTGAAGCCGTGCGTGGTGAGGAGGCGCGCGAGCAGCAGCAGCGCGCCCAGCGTGAGGGCCTGGGCGTAGCCGGCGGGCTCGTCCAGGACCGCGCCGCACACGGCGAGCAGGGCGGCCAGGGCACACAGGAACAGGCCGAACGTGCCGAGCAGCAGGGGCCGTACGGACGCCGCGAACTCCTCGAGGCCCCGGCTCACGGTCACCTTGCGCCGGGCGCCGGCGGTGAAACGGTGTGTGGTCCAGGCCGCCGGCCCGCAGGCCAGGGCGAGGGCCAGCACGGGAGCGGTGGTCAGGGGCCAGGCCCCGGCCGCGGTGAAGTCGGGCAGTCCTTCGGGCCCGCCGTCGACGGCCGTGCCGAGCAGGCCGTCGCCGAGGAGGGCGTAGCCGAGGAGCCACCACGTCCAGGTGCGGACGCCCGGCGTGTGCGCGCCGGGGGGCGTGCGCCCCTCGGCGCTCAGCGGGCCCCGGCGCAGTACGGCGCGCAGACCCAGGCCCACGGCCACGACGCCGAGCGCGGCGACACCCAGCCGGGTCCGGCCCTCGGTCAGGCGCAGCCCGGCCACGGCGGCCGCGCACAGGGCGCCGGGCAGCAGGCCGAACGCCACCGTGCCGGGGCCCAGCCGGGGTACGGCAGCGGCCTCGTCCCGCGGGGGCGTCTCGGTGTCCCGGCTGATCCGGGCGTACATCTCCTCGGCGAGTGAGAACACGTCACGGTGGCGGAAGCGTGCGGCGGTGCGGTCGGTGACTCCGTGGGCCTCCAGACCGGCGGCGATCTCCAGGGGGTCGACGGCCCGTTCGCACAGCTCGCGGTGACGGTGCATCAGCACCTTGACGGGATCGGCCGCACCGCGCCGGGAGGATACGGAGAGGCCCGGGTCCGGAGCGGCCCCGGCGTCGAAGCCGTCGCCCGGACCACCCCGGCCGGCCGGGGTGCCGAGGTGGTCCTCTGTTCTCGGGCCGGTCATCGGGAAGCCTCCGTGGTGGTCGTGGGGGCCGCGCACCCCGTCGGTGAGCCGGTGGCCCAGCTGGGGCGCGAGCGGGCCGCGAAGCGGTCGGCGGCCCGGGTCCAGCGGCCGGGCACATGGGCCTCGGCGGGCGCGGCGAACGGCAGGGGCTCGCCGGTCTCGTCGAGCACGACCCGCTGGACCGGACAGTGCGAGACGACCTCCAGGTAGATGCCGTGGAAGGCCGCGATGTTCTGCTCGACGGTGAACAGTTCGAGCGCGCGGGCGCGGGCGGCGGCGCCCAGGCGCGCACGGCGCTCGGGGTTGCGCAGCAGATTCACGCACACCTCGGCGAGCGCCCGCGGATTGCGCGGGGGCACGACCACTCCGGTGCCGCCGACGACCTCGACGACCGCGCCGACGTCCGTCGAGACCGTCGCACGGCCGCAGAGCATGGCCTCGACCAGGCCGAGCGGGAAGCCCTCGACCACGCTGGACAGGACGACCACGGCGCCCGAGGCGTAGGCGTCGGCGAGGGTCGGCGCCTCCGGGCCGCCGATCTCCTCGAAGGACACCGGGTTGTCCCCGACGGTGTGCGGACCCGCGGCCTCGTCGGGGAAGAGCTGGGCGGCGAGCACCCTGCAGTGGCCCAGGTAGGCGGCCCCGTCGGAGCCGGTTCCCGCGCTCACGATGCGCAGCCGGGCCCTCGGTTCCTGCCGATGCACCTCGGCGAAGGCGTGCAGCAGGGACACCAGATCCTTGGCGGGCCCGACGCGGCCGACCCACACGAGCGTGTCCGGGTCGGCGGCCTCCGGCGACTCCCCGGCCTCGGCGAAGGGGGCGGCGTCCATGCCGGGGTGGACGGTGCGCAGCTTGGCCCGGTCGGCGCCGCAGCGCTCCTGCCAGCGGCGGGCGTGCGCGTTGCCGTGGGTGACGACGGCGGCCCGCCGGTACACCTCGGCGGCGAGACCGCCGTGGAAGGCGGCGAGCAGGGCCCGCACGGCCGGGGCGGTCCCGTCGGCGCCGGTGGCGAGGTAGTGCGCGCGCAGGCGCACGCCGTACTCGCTGACCAGCAGGGGCACGCCGGTGAAGTGGTGGGCGAGCAGTCCGGACAGCGCCGCCGTGCCGCCGGCCGCCGCGTGGCAGAGGTCGGCCGCGCCGAGGCCGTCGTCCTCGTACCAGTCGAGCGACAGGGGGCTGAGCGCCTGCCGCAGGTACGCGGTGACCTCGAGGAGATCGGGGACGCGGGCCTCGCGTGCGGCACGCGGTGCGCCGGGCGCGCGGCAGGCGCGTTCCAGCGCGCGGACGGCTGACTCCGAGCGCAGCGCGCCCGCCAGGCCGCCCTCGTCACGGGCGAGTTCGGCGAGGCCGTACAGCGCGCTGCTGAAACGGTCCGCCTCAAGTTCGGCGCCGCCCGTGCCCGCCCCCCTGCCCGCCTCGCCGAACTCGCGCAGATCGCCGCCGCTCGCCGCGACCAGCGCCGACGCCAGCTCCCCGTAGCACTCGGCGAAGCGCCGGCGCGCACGCCGTCCGTACCCGTCCCCGTCGTCCTCGGCGGCCCACGGGGACGCGGTACGGACCCGGCTGACCTGTGGCGGGAGGGGGACCCAGCCCTCGTCCTCCTGCTGCCGGCTGCGGCTGAGCGCGTAGAGGTCGAACTCGTGCCGTTCGAGCCCGCGCACGAGCCGTTCGCACCAGAGTCCGGCGTCACCGCTCACATACGGATAGCCACCCTCCGTCACCAGTCCGATGCGCACGCGTGCACCCCCGATCTCCCGTCTGTCCCGTGGGGAGCCGCCGTCGCACCGACGGCTCGCAGCGGGACGAACGTATGCGGAC
This sequence comes from Streptomyces sp. NPDC014889, assembly GCF_043081205.1. Taxonomy (NCBI): domain Bacteria; kingdom Bacillati; phylum Actinomycetota; class Actinomycetes; order Kitasatosporales; family Streptomycetaceae; genus Streptomyces; species Streptomyces sp. NPDC014889. The sequence continues at coordinate 339,040 of NZ_JBIBWH010000004.1, read as the reverse complement.
ATGACGGTGGGGGGGGGGGGGGGGGGGGGGGGGGGCGGCCCGGCCCGGCGCGGGGGGGGGGGGGGGGGGGGGGGGGCTGGGGTGGGGGGGGGGGGGGCGCGGGGGGCCCGGCCCCCCCCCCCCCCCACCAAAAGGGGTGAACGGTCGTAACTTTCCCGTGCGAACGGCGTTCCGTCGCGTTAGGAGATCAACCGGACACGAAACGTCACACCACGGGCCCGGCCGGCCCGGGTCCGGTCAACTCCCCGGATAGGGCCAGGCATTGGGCAGGCAGTGGATTCCGTCGTGGTCCAGGAACTTCGTCTGCTGCTGCATGACGGGTGCGAGCGCGCCGTCCTTGTCGCAGGTGACGTGGCCGTAGCCGAGCCGGTGGCCGACCTCGTGGTTGATCAGCATCTGCCGGTAGGCGTACATCTCGTCGCCGTAGGTCTTGGAGCCCTGGGCCCACCGGTAGGCGTTGATCATCACGCGCTCCGTGGCGGCCGAGTCGCAGGAGACGTTGTCAACGGTCGTGTCCAGACCGGACTCGGCGCACCACGTGGCGGTGGTGCCCGGGCTGGCGAGCGTGATGACGAAGTCGGGCTTGCCGGAGGAGACGCGCTCGAAGGTGCGGCCGCCGTTGTGGGCCCAGCTGCGGTCGTCGTTGAGCGTCTTCTGCACGGCCGCGGCGAAGAGCTCGCCGTCCAGGCCGAGGCCCTGCTCGACGTCGACGCGGTAGGTGTACTTGCGCCCCGTGCCGTGCGCCTTGGCGAAGCCCGGGACCGCGTCGAACCGGCCGGAGCCCTCGAGAGTGGGGCTGAGCGGGTACTTCGTGGTCATCTTCTGGCCGTACGTCAGGGCCGAGACGTTCGGCGGGGCCACCTTGCCGTCCGTGCCCGAGTCCGCGCCCGCGATGTCGGCGGCGTTCGGTGCCGCCCGGTCGGTGGCGGACTGGGAGAGCACACCGGCGTCGGTCCGGTCGTCGGCGACCTGTCCGGCGACGACGACGGCGAGCACGGTGGTGACGGCGGCGGCCGCGATGCCGGTGAACGTCTTCCCCTTGGTCGCGGTGCCTCGCGCGGACTCGCCGTCGGGGCGGGCGGCGCCGTCGCCCCCGCCGGCCGCCGTGTCCGGCCCGGCCGGGCCGGACGGCGGAGCCGCGGCCTGGTTCGCGGTGCGCGCGTCAGCGCGGGGGGCGAAGACGTCGTCGTCCTCGTCGAAGGCGTCGAGGTAGTCCTGCCGCGGCCCGGCGGGCGACGCCCGCCGCTGCCGGGGAATGGGAGCGCGGGCACGCGCGGAGGCGGCGGGAGCGGTGGAGCCGTCGAGGCCGGCGGCCGTCGGCCCCTGCGCTCCGCTCCCGTCCATGGCATCCACCCCCAACTGCCCCCAGCCGCCGCCGGCTTCCCGCTGCTCCGGGTGCCCACCGCGAACCCGGGGAATCCCCCGGGCCGGGGTGCCGTCGGCAACTCGCGGAACGCCGCGCGCCGGAGTGCCGTCGGCCGGACGCGGAGTGCCGTGGGCGGGCGTGCCGTCGGCCGAGCGCCGCGCGCCGCCGGACGGACGGGGCCCGCCCTGAGCCGGCGCCCCGTCGGACAGCGGCGGGCCGCCGGGACCAGGGACCCCGCCCGCGGCCCGCGGAATCCCCCGCGCCGGCGTCCCGTCCGCGTAGTGCGGCACCCCGTGAGGAGGGGTGCCGTCGTTGAAGCGCGGAGTGCCGTGGGCTGGTGTGCCGTCGCTCAAGCGCGGAGTGCCGTGGGCCGGTGTGCCGTCGTGGGGGCGGGGCCCTCTATAGGCAGGGCCCGTGGCTCCGGGGGCTCCGGCCCGCTGTCCGGGCACCTGGCCGGAAGCCGGCCCCGGGCCCGGCCGGCCGCTCGGGCCGCGCCAGGGCTCGGCGCCGCTCCCGTACTCGCGGCCGTCCCAGCCCTCCGGACCGCCCAGAGGACGGCTGTCGTCCCGGAGTTCCGGGCCGCCGTGCGGCTCACGGCCGTCCCCTGGCCCGTACCCCTGCCGGGGCGCGCTGTCGTCCCGGCCGGTGTTCGTGTTCGCGGCCTTGCCCTTGGGCGCGGCCCCGCGGCGGCTGTGGCGTCCCACGTCGGCCCTCAGCCCCCCGTGCTCGCGCCGAAGGATGCTCCGCCGCCGGTCTCCGGCCGGGAGGCGCCACCGACCGCCCCGGCACCGGGAGCGCCGGTGCCCGTGCCCCGAGCCCGGTCCACGCGCTCGACGCCGGTCCGTGCCCCGCCGTCGCCCCCGGCCCCGGCGTCCGCTCCCGGTTCCTTCATCGATCCGGCCTCCAACTCTCCTGTGTCCACCAGCAGTTCGCGGAACGCGGTGGCCACGGTCTCCGGGTACTCCATCATCGCCACATGGCCGGCGTCCGGCAGGGTGAGGAGGCGAGAGTCGCGGAAGGCACGGGCCGCCCGCCGGGCCATGCGGAAGCCGACGAGCTGGTCACGGCCGCCGTAGATCAGCAGCGTGGGCGCGAGGACCCGCTCGGCCTGTCTCCACAGGCTGTGCTGACCGCCCAGCGTGTACGCGTCCACGATCCCGCGCGCGGAGCGCGACATCGCGTCCCAGAAGTATGGCAGTTGGAGCCGCCGCTCCATCTCCTCCACCGCGTTGCGGAAACCCTCGTCCGTCACCCGGCCCGGGTCGCCGTAGCACAGGGCCATGACCCCGCGGACCCGCTGCTCCGCCGTCCATTCCCGGGTGAGCCGGGTGAACAGGGCGGTGACGCCGGGCACCGCGAGCAGGCCGGTCGGCAGGGCGGTGCGCTGCACCCGGAGTTCGGGCAGCGCGGGCGAGACGAGCGTGAGCGTCCGCACGAGGTCGGGCCGCAGTGCCGCGACACGGGTGGTCACGGCGCCGCCCAGCGAGTTGCCCATGAGGTGCACCGCTCCTCGCCCGGAGGCGTCGAGGAGGCGGATGACCGCGCGCGCGTGCCCGGTGACGGAGTAGTCGCCGTCGTCCGGGGGCGGGGAGTCGCCGAAGCCCGGCAGGTCGACGGCCTCGCCGTCGACGAGGCCGTCGAGCAGCGGCATCAGGGCGGACCAGTTCCGGGAGGAGCCACCGAGGCCGTGCACGTACAGCGCGGGCGGCAGTCCCTCGCGCGCGGGCGGCCGCGAGCGTACCGACAGCGTGATGCCCGGCAGTTCGACCGAGCGCAGCCGTTCGCCCTCCTCGACCCCGACGGGTGTCACCCTCGGCAGAACGTTGGCGGGCGGCACGAAGGGCAGCTCGGTCGAAGACATGCGCCAATGTTACGAGACGATCACGTAGTGACTCCTGTGTTCGTCTGTGTCAGCCGTCACAGATCGTGCGCATGTGGGACCGCCGTTCGGACCACGGATCGCATAGCGTCGCCAACGGGTGTCTCCTACGCTCGTACAGAGGGCACCCGCACATGGCCCCTGCTTCTTCCAGGGACATTCGCAGGGACATTCCGCAGCATGCAGCAGGAAGGGAGCCCAGCATGGCATTCGACCCCACCGATCCCGAGACGTACGAGGACGACAACGCCACGGAGATCGCCGTCGAGGCCCCGGAGGGCGACGCCGCCGAGCAGCACGCCGACGTCGCGCCGGACCACGACGAACCCCCCACCGGGGATCCTGACCGCGCCAACGAGGCCGATCTCATCGAACAGGCGCGGGGCGTCTCCATCGACGAGGACGACTACCGGTGAGGAACGGGGCGCACAAGGTGGCGCGTGGGGCGGCACTCGGGACGCGCGGCGGGAAAGACCGCCGCTGAGCAGGAGTGGAGCCTCATGCCCACCTTGAGCCCGTTTGAAGCCTTCTATGCCGCTTCTGTCGCTGTCCGGTCCGTGAAATCCTGCGCTCGCACCGCGCACACCACGGTTACCGAAAAGTACGATGGCGGCGCGGCGCACACCGCATGTGGACGACTTTGGGAGGCGGCGTGACAGCCATCGAGCAGACAGAGGCGGCACGCCCGCGGGGCACGCGCCTGCCGCGCCGTGCCCGACGGAACCAGCTGCTGGGCGCCGCCCAGGAAGTCTTCGTGGCGCAGGGCTACCACGCGGCCGCCATGGACGACATCGCCGAGCGCGCCGGGGTCAGCAAGCCGGTGCTCTACCAGCACTTCCCGGGCAAGCTCGACCTCTACCTCGCCCTGCTGGACCAGCACTGCGAGTCGCTCATCCAGTCGGTGCGCGGCGCGCTCGCCTCGACCACCGACAACAAGCAGCGCGTGCGCGCCACGATGGACGCGTACTTCGCGTACGTCGAGGACGACGGCGGCGCCTTCCGGCTCGTCTTCGAGTCGGACCTGACCAACGAGCCGGCGGTGCGCGAGCGCGTCGACAAGGTCACCAACGAGTGCGCCGAGGCGATCTGCGACGTCATCGCGGAGGACACCGGCCTCTCGCGCGCGGAGTCGATGCTGCTGGCCTCGGGCCTCGGCGGACTCGCCCAGGTGGTGGCCCGTTCCTGGCTGCACAGCGACCGCAGCGTCCCGCGCGACCAGGCGGTCCAGCTGCTGGCGTCCCTGGCGTGGCGCGGCATCGCCGGTTTCCCGCTGCACGGCGCCGAGCAGCACCACTGACCACAGGCGGCACCACCGCACCCGGCCGGAGCACCGCCGTACGGGGGTTCTGTTCCCGTGCGCTGTTCGCTCCTGGCGTTCCCGGGCGGAGCGTGTTCGTCCCCTCACCGGGCTAATGTGTGCTGGTACGGCGCGGAAGGTCGCGCACTTCACTGACCGTCGGAGGGACATAGCCGTGGAGGTCAAGATCGGCGTGCAGCACGCGCCCCGCGAGATCGTTCTGGAGAGCGGTCAGAGTGCCGAGGAGGTCGAGCGAGCGGTGTCCGAGGCGCTGGCCGGGAAGTCGCAGCTGCTGACCCTCGTCGACGAGCACGGCCGCAAGGTGCTGGTCCCGGCCGACCGGCTCGCGTACGTCGAGCTCGGTGAGCCGGCCCCGCGCAAGGTGGGCTTCGGCGCGCTGTAGTCGCGGCGCCGTCGGACGACGGGAGGGGGCCCGGCGGCGGAGAGCCGCGGGGCCCCCTCCGGCGTTCCGCCGGCACGGACTGCTTCACCTGCGGCTTCACGGGTGGCGCACAATCCCCTCATAGGGAGGGTTGCGTTCCGCAGGTCAGGGGTATGACGGGCTACGACCGCCCGGCACCGGCCGATCGTGTGGGAGGGAACCATCATGTTCTTGGAAGCGCTCGGCTCCGCGCTGATCGGTCTGCTGCTCGGCTGGACCGCGTTCCACCGCCTGTCCCACCGGCTGCCGTCGCGTCTCCTGGTGCAGTCGACGGGTGTCGCGGGGGGCCTGTTCGGTGCCTTCGTCACCCACAGCGCGCTGGGCTCCGGCAGCCTGCTGCCGACGCTGCTCGGCGCTGTGGTCGTCTCCGCCGCCTCGCTGTCCCTGCTGGTGCGCCCCGCGGGAAGACTGCGCCGGCGGTCGGCGCCGGCCTGATCCGACGCCGACGGGGGCGCACCCCCTGAAACCGCCTCCCGGCGGTCCTGTGCGAGGCCTACGCGGCCAGCCCCAGCGCGGCCATCCGCTTGGTGTGCGCCTCGGTGATCCGGGAGAACATCCTGCCGACCTCGGCGAGGTCGAATCCGTCCGCGACACCGCCGACGAGCATCGTGGACAGCGCGTCCCGGTCGGCCACGACCCGCTGGGACTGCGACAGGGCCTCGCCCATCAGCCGCCGCGCCCACAGTGCGAGACGGCCGCCCACGCGCGGGTCCGCGTCGATCGCCGCGCGCACCTTCTCCACCGCGAACTCGGCGTGCCCGGTGTCGTCCAGGACGGCCAGGACCAGCTCGCGCGTGTCGGAGTCCAGGCGGGCGGCGACCTCCCGGTAGAAGTCGCTGGCGATCGAGTCGCCGACGTAGGCCTTGACGAGGCCCTCCAGCCAGTCCGAGGGCGCGGTCTGCCGGTGGAAGCCGTCGAGCGCGGCGACGAACGGCTCCATCGCGAGCGTCGGCTCCTCGCCGATCTCCGTGAGCCGGTCGCGCAGCCGCTCGAAGTGGTGGAACTCGGCCGACGCCATCTTCGCCAGTTCGGCCTTGTCCGCGAGCGTGGGCGCCAGCTTGGCGTCCTCCGCGAGCCGCTCGAACGCCGCGAGCTCTCCGTACGCGAGGGCGCCGAGCAGGTCCACGACCGCGGCGCGGTACTGCGGGTCGGCGGCGGCCGTCGCCCAGTCCTGGGCGGCGATGCCGGTGGGCTCGGCGGGCGTCTCGGAGGCGTTGTCAGACTTGTCAGAGCTCGTCATGAAGCGCACAATAGCCCGCTCTCCGCGTCTGCGAAGGACCTGCTCAACCAGTGTGACGACGACTACGTGACCGAATCGGCCATCACGTGTGCGCGTTTCCGGGGTATGGTGGTAATGCGCCTGCTGGGTATGCCGTCGTGTTTCGGTGTATGTCGACAGGCCGCACGCATGAGGATGCCCGGTCGGTGGCCCGATCGGCTCCGACCCGACAGCCCTCCCTGACCGTACGGCACTGTGCGTACGACGATCGGAGGGACCTCCAAGCGGTTCGAGCGCTAGAGCGTCGGCTGTGGTCCCGTGCCACACGGCCCGCCCGCGTGGGCGGCCGACGTCCCCGGCACGGTCAGACACGACCCCCGCGCTCGCCTCGCACCGCGCACACAGAAGAGGCAGCACCCTGACTACGACGTTCCGAGAACTCGGGATCCTCCCCGAGACCGCCGAGGCCCTGGAAGCCGTCGGCATCATCACTCCCTTCCCCATCCAGGAGATGACGCTCCCCGTGGCCCTGACGGGCACGGACGTCATCGGCCAGGCCAAGACCGGCACCGGCAAGACGCTCGGCTTCGGCCTTCCGCTCCTCGAGCGGGTCACCGTCCCCGCCGATGTCGAGGCGGGCCGCGCGCGGCCCGAGGACCTCACCGACACCCCGCAGGCGCTCGTCGTCGTCCCCACGCGCGAGCTGTGCGTGCAGGTCACCAACGACCTGCTGACCGCGGGCAAGGTGCGCAACGTACGCGTCACCGCGATCTACGGCGGCCGGGCGTACGAGCCGCAGGTCGAGGCCCTGAAGAAGGGCGTCGACGTGGTCGTCGGCACCCCGGGCCGTCTGCTGGACCTGGCCGGCCAGAAGAAGCTGAACCTGAAGCACGTCAAGAGCCTGGTGCTCGACGAGGCCGACGAGATGCTCGACCTGGGCTTCCTGCCCGACGTCGAGAAGATCATCGACATGCTGCCGGTCAGGCGGCAGACCATGCTGTTCTCGGCCACCATGCCGGGCGCGGTCATCGGTCTGGCCCGCCGCTACATGTCGCAGCCGACGCACATCCGCGCCACCGCGCCGGACGACCAGGGCGCGACGGTCGCGAACATCAAGCAGTTCGTGTTCCGCGCGCACTCGCTCGACAAGCCGGAGATGGTCGCCCGCATCCTCCAGGCCGACGGCCGCGGACTGGCGATGATCTTCTGCCGTACGAAGCGCACGGCCGCCGACATCGCCGAGCAGCTCCAGCGCCGCGGCTTCGCCTCCGGCTCGGTCCACGGCGACCTCGGCCAGGGCGCCCGCGAGCAGGCGCTGCGCGCCTTCCGCAACGGCAAGGTCGACGTGCTCGTCTGCACCGACGTCGCCGCGCGCGGCATCGACGTCGAGGGCGTCACACACGTCGTCAACTACCAGTCGCCCGAGGACGAGAAAACGTACCTGCACCGCATCGGCCGTACGGGCCGCGCGGGCGCGAAGGGTACGGCGATCACGCTCGTCGACTGGGACGACATCCCGCGCTGGCAGCTCATCAACAAGGCGCTGGAGCTGGACTTCAACGACCCGGTCGAGACGTACTCGACCTCGCCCCACCTCTTCGCCGAGCTGGGCATCCCCGAGGGCACCAAGGGCGTCCTGCCGCGTGCGGAGCGCACCCGCGCCGGGCTCGAGGCGGAGGAGCTGGAGGACCTCGGCGAGACCGGCGGCCGCGGTGCACGCGGTCGCGGTGGCCGGGGCGGCCGGAGCGAGGCCCGTCCGGCGGACCGTGAGCGCTCCGCGGACCATGAGCGCCCGGCGCGTACGCAGCGTCGCCGGCGCCGCACCCGTGGCGGGGCGCCGGTGGACCCGGCGGCGGTCACGACGGCCGACGGCACGTCCGTCGAGGCCACGGTCGCGGAGGAGGCGTCCGGCACGCGCACGCCGCGCCGTCGGCGCCGGATGCGCGGCGGTGCGCCGACCCAGCCGGTGACGGCCGGGGAGCCGACGGCACCGTCCGAGCCGGTTGAGACCGTCGAGCCCGCGGAGTCCGCGGTGACGACGGCCGAGGGCCCCGCCCTCGACGCTACTGAAGCACCCGCGAAGCCGCGTCGCCGCCGTACCCGCAAGTCGGCCGAGCAGGCGGTCACGACGGCCGGTTCCGGGACCGAGGTCGCGCCGGAACCGGCGGCTGCGGCCGAGACCGTCGCCGAGACGGCCCTGGACACGGCCGAGTCCACCGCGGACCAGCCCGAGGCCAAGCCGCGCCGCCGCACCCGCAAGACGACGGCCACCGCGCCGGACGCCGCCGAGAGCGCCGTCGACGAGGCGGAGACCAAGCCCCGTCGCACCCGGAAGGCAGCGGCCGCAGCGCCGGAAGCGGCCGTGGACACGGTCGAGGCCAAGCCTCGCCGTACCCGCAAGGCCGCCGCGACGGTCGCCGGGGAGATCCCGGCGCAGGTGGCCGACGCGCCGGACAGCGCCGCCGAGGCGGCGGTCGACAGCGCCGAGGGCGCGGAGGCCAAGCCGCGCCGCCGCACCCGCAAGGCGGCGACCGCGCCCGAGGCCGTGGTGGACGCCGCCGACGAGGCGGAGGCCAAGCCGCGCCGGCGGACCCGCAAGACCGCCGAGACGGCCGACGCGCCCGTCGCCGACGAGGCCACGGCAGCCAAGCCCCGCCGCACCCGCAAGGCCACGGCCGCCGCGGACGCGCCGGAGGCCGCCGAGGCCAAGCCCCGCCGCGCCCGGAAGACGGTCGCGGCGACGGCGGAGGCCGACGAGGTGGAGGTCAAGCCCCGTCGCCGAACCCGCAAGGTCGCCGAGGCTCCCGCGGAGGCCGCCGACGCGGTCGCCGAGCCGAAGCCGCGCCGCACCCGCAAGACCGCGGCCGCCGTCGAGGCGGCGGTGGACACCGCCGAGATCCCGGCGCAAACCACCGGCAAGACCGCCACCACGGCGGAGCCCACGGAAGCCTGACCCGGCACGCACGCCCCAGCGGCCCGGCCCACCCCGAGTGGGACCGGGCCGCAGGCGTAGGCGACGCGTCCCGCCGGTGCACCCCGACCACCCAACTCTGCGGCGGACACCGCCAAGATCCCGGCGGAGTCCACGGACGCCCGACCCGGCGCCCGGGCGCCCGTGCACAACCCTTGCGGAGGGGACGCGACCCGCCGTTCACCCCAACCACCCGACCCGCCGCGCCGCACCCGCAACGCGGCGCTGGACACCGCCGGAAAAACCGCCACCACGACGGAGTCCACCGGACGCCCGACCCGGCGCCCCGGCGCCCGTGCACAACCCTTGCGGCCCGGCCCACCCCATGGGACCGGGCCGCAGGCGTACCCGGCGCGGCGCGGAGCGGCCCCGTCCGTTCACCCCAACCGCCCAACCCGCCGCGGAGTCCACAAGAGCGGGTCCTGCGCCCCGGGCGGCCACCCCTTACCCGGGGCGAACCGGCCGTCGGTTCACCCTGGTCGCCCAACCATCGGTCGCTTCACCCGAACTGCCGTCCCGGTGCCCCGAAGACGGCGTGGCCGGTAGCCTCGGCGCATGAGCAGGCCTCCTTCGTTCCTCCCGCCGCCGGGGGCGCGTGCCTACCGGCTGCGTACTGCGCGCGGTCAGTTCGCCGTGGTCGACATGGCCGCGGCGGCCGGTGCCGAGCCGCGGGGCACCGCGCTGCTGCTGCCGGGGTTCACCGGGAGCAAGGAGGACTTCAACCCGCTGCACATGCCGCTCGCGGCGCGCGGGTACCGCACGGTGGCCGTGGACGGACGCGGGCAGTTCGAGTCGGACGGGCCGGTGGACGACGAGTCCGCGTACGCACAGGGGGAACTCGCCCGGGACGTCCTCGCCCAGGCGGAGGCGCTGGGCACGCCGGTGCATCTGCTGGGGCACTCGCTCGGCGGACAGATCGCCCGCGCGGCCGTGCTCCTCGACCACTCCCCCTTCGTCTCGCTCACCCTGATGGCCTCCGGCCCGGCGCAGATCTCCGTCTCCCAGCAGCAGCGCGTGAAACTGCTGCGGGACGCTCTCGGCGTGATGTCGATGGCCGAGGTGTGGGAGGTCATGCAGGCGACGGAACCGCCCGAGGAGTCCGGCACCGGCGCCGGACTCGACGCGGGCCTCGCCGACCGCACGGAGCTGCGCCACCGCTGGCTGGGCCACAAGCCCGCCCAACTCCTGGCGACCGGACGGCAGTTGTGCACCGAGCCGGACCGCGTCGCCGAACTCGCCGCGCGGCCGCTGCCGTTCCACGTGCTCTCGGGCGAACGGGACGACACCTGGCCCGTGCCCGTCCTGGACGACATGGCCCGGCGACTGGGCGCGCTGCGCACGGTCGTCGAGGGGGCCGAGCACTCCCCCAACTGCGACCAGCCGCTCGCCACCGCCCGCGCCCTCGCCGCCTTCTGGGACACCGCCACCGCGGCGGCCGGCTAGAACTGCCCCTGAAGGTGCTCCCAGAAGCCGTCGCGCAGCGAGCGCCGCAGGTCCGCCTGGCCGCGCAGGGAGTACTGGAGCAGGCCCTCGGCCTCCACCAGCAGGTCCTGGTCCACCGAGCCCGGCAGATACGGATGCCCGGGGAGCAGTTCCGCCACGGTTTCACGGCCGCGCGCCGCGAGCCACTTGGCCGCGATCTGCGCGCCCACGAACCGGACGCTCTCACGGGTCGGGCGGGCCGTCTGAGCGGGATCGTAGGCGGGCGCGGTGCGCCGGGAGACGTACGGCTTGAAGAACTCCAGGTCGAGCGTGCGCTGGCTGTCGACCTCCCAGAGCAGCGGCTCGGCCTGGTTGCGGGCGTCGGGGGCCTCGATGCCCCACAGGTGCACCCGGGCGCCGTAGCCCTGGGCGGCCTCCACCGCCGAGACCAGGTCCTCGTCGCCGCCGAGCAGCGCCGCGTCGCTGATGGCGCGGTGCCGGGCCAGTGACTCCAGGTCCGAGCGGATGAGGGAGTCGACGCCCTTCTGCTGGTTGTTGGCGTTGAGGTTGCCCAGGCGTACCTTGACGTCGGGCAGTTCGGCGATCGACTGCTGCTCGGCGGTGTGGATGCGGCGGCGGGCCCCGTCGTACCAGTAGACGCGCAGCAGCCGGCTGTCGGCGAAGACCGTGCGCGCCCGGTCGATGAGCGCGTCGATCAGCCCCTCGGCGTCCAGGTCGAAGGAACGGCGGTCCTCCGTCCCGGCCACCAGCCGCCCCGCCGCCGCGTAGAGGTATCCGGCGTCTACGAAGATCGCATGGGTCGAGGGCGTCTTCGCCACCTCGGCGAGCATGCGTTGCAGCAACTCGTTGGTGCGGTCGATGCGGGCGGACAGCGCCGCGAGGTCACCGTTCATCGCCCTCCATTGTCCCGGCGGTCACGCTGTGAACACAACCGGTCCCGGTCGGTCAATTGAAGCTGCCTTACCGGTCACTGATTAGACACTCGAAAAATTTCTTTAGCGTAGGGAATGTTTGCATCCTGCACTTCGTTGTACCCGAGTGAAGCCAAGTAGTTCTCCTCAGGAGGATGACCAGACGAAGGGAGAGGCAATGCGCTTCGAAATCATGCGACTCGACGAGGTCGACGGCACACCCGTGGACTGCACCGTCGTGGACGCCGCCTCCGTCAACCGGATCGTTCAGCAGGCCGCCGCTGTAGGACAGCGGCTGTGGATCCGCCCGGCCGGGACCACGGCCTCATAACAGGAACGGATCACCGCAGAAGCTTCGAAGCCCCCGTACGGCAGCCGTACGGGGGCTTCGCGCACGCGCGGGCTCAGGCGCCCCGGATCACCTGCGTGACCCCGTTGATGATCTGCTGCACGGCGATCGCGGAGAGCATCATGCCCGCGAGCCGCGTCACCAGGACCACGCCGCCGTCCTTGATGACCCGGATGATCAGCAGCGAGTAGCGCATGACCAGCCACAGCACCACGTGGATGGCGAGGATCGCCGACCACACCGATATCTGGCCCGCCACGCCGCCGGCCTTCTCCACGGCGAGGATGACGGACACGATCGCGCCGGGACCCGCGAGCAGCGGCATGCCGAGCGGGACCAGCGCGACATTGACGTCCTTGGTCTGCTTGGGCTCGTCCGTCTTGCCGGTGAGCAGGTCGAGCGCGATCAGGAGCAGGAGCAGTCCGCCGGCGATCATCAGCGCCGGGACGGACACGTGCAGGTAGCCCAGGATCTGGTTGCCGAGCACGCCGAAGACGGCGATGACCCCGCCGGCCACGCAGACGGCCTGGAAGGCCATGCGCTTCTGCGTCTTGGCGGGCCGTCCGGCGGTCAGCGCGAGGAAGATCGGGGTGATCCCAGGGGGATCCATGATGACAAAAAGGGTGAGGAACAGGGAGCCGAAAACGGCAGCGTCGAACATCGGTGAGAGGCCTTGCGGAAGAGAAGTGACGTGAGGGCGGGCGAGGCGGGCCTCAGACCCCGCCGGTCCCCGGCACCGGGAACGCCCCGGTGGCCCGCCGCGTGATCTCCCCGTACACATCGGGATGCGTCGTGAACTCACCGAGCGAGACGGTCTTGCGGCTGCCGTGGTAGTCGCTGGAGCCGGTCGTGAGCAGTCCCAGTTCGCCGGCCAGCCCGCGCAACCGCGCCCGGTCGTCGGAGTCGTGGTCCATGTGGTCGACCTCGATGCCGTCCAGCCCGGCCGCGGCCATCTCGGCGATGCGGGACTCCGGCACCGTGCGACCACGCTTGACCGCGGCCGGGTGGGCGAAGACGCACACTCCGCCCGCGCCCTTGACCAGCCGGATCGCCTCGAAGGGGTCCGTCTCGTGCTTCGCGACCCAGGCGCGGCCGCCGTCGGCCAGCCAGTCCGGGGTGAAGGCGTCGCTCACGGTCGGTACGACGCCGAGCTCGACCAGCGCCGAGGCGATGTGCGGCCGCCCGACCGAGCCGTCGCCCGCGATCCGCGCGACCTGCTCCCAGGTGACCGGCACGCCCAGCGCCTCCAGCTTGGCGATCATGGCCTTGGCCCGGGGCACCCGGTCGTCGCGGACCAGCTCGCGCTCGGCGAGCAGCGCGGGCTCCGCGGGGTCGAAGAGGTAGGCCAGCAGGTGCATGCTGACGCCGTCGACACGGCAGGAGAGCTCGGCACCGGTGACGAGGGTGAGCCCCTCGGGGAGTGCGGCGATCGCCTCGGCGTGCCCGCGGGTGGTGTCGTGGTCGGTCAGCGCGACGACGTCCAGACCCGCCGCGGCGGCGCCCAGCACCAGCTCGGCCGGGGTGTCCGTGCCGTCGGACGCGCTGGAGTGGGTGTGCAGGTCGATGCGCACGACACGGACTCCAGGCTCTGACGGGACGGAAGGGGACACCCCAGGATAACGGGCGCCGGCGGGTACCCTGTCACACCCGCGACCGCCGAGCGCCCCCTACGGATCGCTACGGATGCAGCAGCCGCGGCGACAGCGCCCCGCACGGGACGAGTTCGAGTTCGGCGCCCGCGTCGCGCAGATCGGCCAGCACCAGCTCGTCGTACATCAGCAGCCCGGACTGCTCGGGCCACACCACCGCCCACAGCCACAGCCCGAGCGCCTCGCCCGCGAAGACGGCCCGGTCGTCCGGGGCGCCGGAGACGTGCCACAGCGGGGTGGGGCGGCCGCCGGCCAGGAGCTTGGCGTCGGGCGGCTTCTCCACGTCCAGGTAGGTGCCGGGGTCCGGGCCGTCGATGCCTGCGTAGCGCGCGCCGAGACCGACGCCGAGTTCCTCGGCGACCAGGATGAGCTCACCCATGCCGCCGAGCGGCCCTGGCCCGGAACAGGCCACGGCGGTGGCACGGCCGCCGCTGCGCTCGTCCCCGGCGTAGGCCACGCCGGTGAACAGCCAGCCGACCGGCAGCGGCCACGGCATCCACACGGGTACCTGGGTCCGCTGCACCACGACACCGAGGGCTTCGACGCTGGGCGGGATCACGGGCTGCAGCGGATAAACGGTCCCGTGCACATCGCACTGCCAGGAATCGCTGAAGAGTCCGGGAGCCCTGACCCGGCCACCGCACTTCGGGCAACTGGGTTCGCCCCTCATAGGGCCCCACGGTCCTACCCCGGCAGCGCCGCGTCAAGGACGATCACCCGTCCGGCCCGGACGCCCACCACGACGAACTAGGTGCATGTTGCATCAATTAGGGTGGCTAACTTATTATGTGTAAACAGCAACGATCGGAGGAAACAACATGCACAGCAGTACAGGGGGTCCCTCGGAGGGTGACGACCCGTTCGACGCGGGCGCGGGAAGCATCCTGCGGCAGCCCAGGGCGGTGTGGGCGACGGCCGGCGCGTCCGTCGTCGCCTTCATGGGCATCGGGCTCGTCGACCCGATCCTGCCCTCCATCGCCAAGGGCCTGAACGCCACCGCGAGCCAGGTCTCCCTGCTCTTCACCTCGTACTTCCTGATCACCGCCGTCGCGATGCTGGTGACCGGCTTCGTGTCCAGCCGTATCGGCGGCCGCAAGACCCTGCTGCTCGGCCTCGCCCTCGTGGTGGTCTTCGCCGGACTCTCCGGCACCTCGGGCTCCGTCGCCCAGCTCGTCGGCTTCCGGGCCGGCTGGGGCCTCGGCAACGCGCTCTTCGTCTCGACCGCCCTCGCGGTCATAGTCGGCGCGGCGGCCGGAGGCAGCGCGGCGGCGATCCTGCTCTACGAGTCGGCGCTCGGCCTCGGCATGGCCTGCGGCCCGCTGGTCGGCGCGCTGCTCGGCAACGCGAGCTGGCGCTATCCGTTCTTCGGCACCGCGTTCCTGATGGCCGTCGGCTTCCTTTGCATCACCGCGTTCCTGAAGGAGCAGCCGAAGCCCGCCCGCAAGACCTCCCTGCTGGACCCGGTCAGGGCGCTCGGCCACGGCGGTCTCGCCTCGGCGGCGGTCTCGGCGTTCTTCTACAACTACACGTTCTTCACCGTGCTGGCCTTCACCCCGTTCGTGCTGAACATGACCCCGTACAAGTCGGGTGCGGTGTTCTTCGCCTGGGGTGTGCTGCTCGCCCTGTTCTCGGTGGTGGTGGCGCCGCGCATGCAGGCCCGGTTCGGCTCGCTGAAGGTTCTCGGCGGCTCCCTGGTGCTGCTGGCCGCCGACGTGGTCGTGCTCGGCTACGGCGACCACACGACCGCCGTCGTCTGCACCATCCTGTCCGGCGCCTTCATCGGCGTGAACAACACCGTCTACACCGAGCTGGCCCTCGGGGTGTCGGACGCCCCCCGTCCGGTGGCGAGCGCGGGCTACAACTTCGTGCGCTGGTTCGCCGCGGCCGCCGCGCCCTTCCTGGCGCCGAAGATCGCGGAGTGGACCGACATCCACGTGCCGTTCGTGGTCGCGGGGGCGACCGCGGTGGCGGGCGCGCTGGTCGTCGCGGTCCGCCGCCGGGCCCTCCATCACGAGGCGGAGGAGCTCCAGCCGCGGCACGCCACCGAGGACAGCGTCACGGTGTTCGCCAACTGACATGGGCCGACGGCCTGTTGGTGAGCTTGCTCACTCCAGCGGGACGGAACCGCGGGCGGGGTCCCGCAGGTCCGTCCCGTGACTCAGCCAGCGCTCCCGCAGGGCCTGCGCACCGTGCACCCGCTTCCAGGCGGCCTCGTTCGGGGTCATCGGCAGCAGCGGCAGGAACCGTACGGGATCCCGCGGCTCGTCGAGTTCCAGGTCCTCCACCAGGCCCCCCGGCTCGGCCACCAGGACCGAGGTGAAGGGC
Organism: Streptomyces sp. NPDC014889; assembly: GCF_043081205.1. NCBI lineage: Bacteria > Bacillati > Actinomycetota > Actinomycetes > Kitasatosporales > Streptomycetaceae > Streptomyces > Streptomyces sp. NPDC014889. The sequence goes on along the minus strand of NZ_JBIBWH010000004.1, from coordinate 323,189 downwards.
GCGCCGGGCCACAGCGGCTCGCCCACGTCGAGCGAGGCGCCCGGCGTCACGACCACGCCCTCGACCTGCGGCGACGCCCCCAGCACGGCGAGCGGGCGGAGCACCTTGTCGGTGTCGGCGAGGCCGGCGCGGACGGAGAGGACCAGTTCGGCGCGCGGCCCCTCGACCGGGTCGGCGATCAGCGCGGTGGGGTCGGTCATGGGCCGGGCGGACATGCCGAGGGTGGCGTACCTGACGATGTCCCCCTCGTGGAAACGCAGCACCTCGAGCCGGTCGGTGCCGAGGAAGGTGACCGCGGCGCGGGCGTCCGGTTCGCCCAGCGCGGAACGCAACCGGGCCTCCACCAGAGGAAGAACATCAGCCATGCGGCGAGCATAGAACTCGTCAGCGGCAGGCAAAGCGGCGCCTTGACACACCGGGCTGCTGATACTCTTGGCCGGTCGTCCGGGGCAGCGCGCAACGGGGTGCCCCCCAGGTGTTCAGCCCTGGGGAGGTCGCAATCCGGCCCCGACGCCCGATGGGACTCCCTTACGAGGGACCGGCCGGAGGAGGTGAGGCTGTCATGGATCGAAGTCGACCGTGCAGTAGCACCCGCTCTTCCCGCCGCTGATGTCGTCGCTCTGACTCCGGTCGGTCGCCACCTCTCGCGTTCGTGCCCCGCGCACGTCCTACGGAAGAGCACTTCGTTTCGTTTTGATCTGTCTGATCTGTCAGTGACGAAGCTCGCCACCGCGACGGTGCGGTGCTCCCCGCTTTGTGGACGTGCCAAACATCCCTGAGGCCACCACGTCCTCATTCCGGGCAGTTCCGACCGCCCTCGGCAGCTCGTCGCTCGCTGCGAAGGAGCCCCGCCATGTCGATGATCCGCGACCTGCGTTCCGTGGTCCGCACCTCACGCCCGGCCCCCCGCCGGGACGACGGCGCGTACGACACCACGCGCGACCCGGCGGCTCCCTCGGCCATCGTGGACTGCGCCGTCTACCGCGACGGCTCCCGCGTCCCGACCGACCGGCCGCTCACCCCGCAGGAGGCGATGCGCCAGGTGCGGCGCGACGGGGGCTTCGCGTGGATCGGCCTGCACGAGCCGAACGAGGCCGAGTTCGCCGGTATCGCCGAGGAGTTCGGGCTGCACCCGCTGGCCGTCGAGGACGCGGTCACGGCCCACCAGCGGCCCAAGCTGGAGCGCTACGACGACACGCTCTTCACGGTGTTCAAGACCATCCACTACGTCGACCACGACGAGCTCACCCCGAACAGTGAGATCGTGGAGACCGGCGAGGTGATGTGCTTCACCGGCCGGGACTTCTTCATCACCGTCCGGCACGGCGGCCAGGGCTCCCTGCGCGCCCTGCGCCACCGCCTTCAGGACGACCCCGAGCTGCTGGCCAAGGGCCCCTCCGCGGTGCTGCACGCCATCGCCGACCACGTCGTCGACGGGTACATGGCGGTCGCGGACGCGCTGCAGGAGGACGTCGACGAGGTCGAGACGGAGGTGTTCTCGCCGGGCCGGGGCGGCACCCCGCGCGGCACCGACGCCGGCCGGATCTACCAACTCAAGCGCGAGGTACTGGCGTTCAAGCGGGCGGTGGCGCCTCTGCTGCGGCCCATGCAGCTGCTGAGCGAGCGCCCGATGCGGCTGATCGACCCGGACATCCAGAAGTACTTCCGGGACGTGGCCGACCACGTGGCCCGCGTGCAGGAGCAGGTCGTCGGCTTCGACGAGCTGCTCAACTCCATCCTCCAGGCCAACCTGGCGCAGGCGTCCGTCGCCCAGAACGAGGACATGCGCAAGATCACGTCATGGGCGGCGATCATCGCCGTGCCGACGATGGTCTGCGGGGTGTACGGCATGAACTTCAAGTACATGCCCGAACTGCACCTGAAGTACGGCTATCCGCTGGTCCTGGCCGTCATGGCCGGGATCTGCCTGGGCATCCACCGCACGCTCAAGCGCAACGGCTGGCTGTGAGCGGGCTCGTTACCCTTCTGCCATGAACACCGAGCTGCTCGACCAGGCCCTCGTCGAGGAGGCCACCAAGAAGTCCGGCCTGATCTGGGTCAAGGGCCCCGGCGTCCCGGCCCGCGCCCTGTGGCACGTCTGGCACGACGGCGCGGCATGCGTGGTGGGCGACGGGCCCGGCGAGCAGCCGCTGCCCGGACTGGCCGACGGGGCCGGCGCCGAGGTGACGGTGCGCAGCAAGGACAAGGGCGGCCGCCTGGTCACCTGGTCCGCGCGGGTCGTGGAGGTCGCGCCGGACTCCGCGCGGTGGCAGGAGACGGTGGCCGAGCTGAAGGGGAAGCGGCTCAACGCGCCCGACGGCGAGGCCATGACGGCGCGCTGGGCCCGCGAGTGCCGGGTGCTGCGCCTGGAGCCCACCGGGACGACCGGGGCGCTGCCGGAGGGCTCGCTGGCCGAGGCGCCGCTGCCCACACCGGCGACGACCCGCCGGCCGGCCCCGGACGGGCTGCCGCGGCTGTTGGCGAAGCGGAAGCGGCGGAAGTAGCCCCTCCCCCCGGGGGGCGGGAGTCAGGACGTCGGCAGCTGCTTGCCGTAGTCGACCGTCTCGCTCTCCTTCGGCTGGGCCAGGGCGAAGTCCTTGCCCCAGTCCGAGAAGCTCAGCGTCCCCGCGTCGCCCGCGCGCACTAGGCGCAGCGGGTAGGGGGTGCCCTCCAGGGAGACGTCCAGGGTGCCCCCGGAGCCCTTGCCGCCGGTGATGCGGATGGTGCGGACCCCCGCCTGCTCGTGGTGCCCGTCGGTCGCCACCGTGCCGTGCAGCGTCAGCAGCCCGTCGAGGAGGACGTCCTTGTCCGTGAAGCCGCTGAACCGCTGGTACGCGGGATCGCCCTGCGGCACCTTCACATACTTGCCGTCCAGCTTGTCGGCGGCCCCGGTGGCCTTGCCGTCGCCGTCGACCTGGCCCCAGAACCCGGCGTCCGCCTTCAGGTAGAGCTGTTCCCCGACCCGCAGCAGCCCGAAGGTCACCCCCTGCGAGGTGACCGAGCCGGTACCGCCCTCGTCCTTCAGGCGCATGTCGAGCCGGTACGTACGCCCGTTGCTGACCACGTTCCCGGACAGGTGCACGGTGTCCGCGGCGGAGGCCGCCGCCCTCGTCCTCGTCTGGATCTTGTCGGCCGGCAGTTTGCCCACCCCGTTGGTGCCCGCGTCCGGATCGTCCCCGGAACACCCCGTCAGGCCCGCGCCCGCGACGACCAGGGCACACAGCGCGCTTGTCAGCGCGGTCCGGCGGGTACGGCCCTGGGGAATCACGGTCACAGGTGGAGCTGCCTTTCCGACGGGTGTCCTCAAGCGGCGTACGGCAGCGTACCGGGGCCGCGCACGCCCGGTGGAACTGGCTCGTGCGGACGCTCACCAGGGCGTATCCGAGGTGGACGGGCTAGCCTGAAGCGCACCTGAGCGGGCAATTGGGAAAAGAAACCCGGCACACACGACACGCACCACACGCACCACACAGCCGCGCAAAGGAGGCGCAGCCATGGCAGCGGGCGCCCCCCGGATCTTCGTCTCGCACCTTTCCGGAATCGCCGTCTTCGACCCGACGGGCGACCAGGTGGGACGCGTACGCGATCTGGTTGTCATGCTGCGCGTCGGACGCCGGCCGCCCCGTCTGCTCGGACTGGTCGTCGAACTCGCCACCCGGCGCCGCATCTTCCTGCCCATGACCCGGGTGACCGGCATCGAGTCCGGCCAGGTCATCACCACGGGTGTGCTCAACGTCCGCCGCTTCGAGCAGCGACCCACCGAACGCCTCGTCTTCGGCGAGCTGCTCGACCGGCGGGTGACGCTGGTGGAGACCGGCGAGGAGGTGACGGTCCTGGACATGTCGGTGCAGCAGTTGCCCGCGCGCCGGGACTGGGAGGTCGACCGTGTCTTCGTCCGCAAGGGCAGGAAGGGCGGCGCGTTCCGGCGCAACCGGGGAGAGGCGCTGACCGTGGAGTGGTCCGCGGTCACCGGTTTCTCCCTGGAGGAGAACGGGCAGGGCGCGGAGAGCCTGCTCGCCACCTTCGAGCAACTGCGCCCCGCCGACCTGGCCAACGTGCTGCACCACCTGTCCGCCAAGCGGCGCGCCGAGGTCGCCGCCGCGCTCGACGACGACCGGCTCGCCGACGTCCTCGAGGAGCTCCCGGAGGACGACCAGATCGAGATCCTCGGCAAGCTGCAGGGCGAACGCGCGGCCGACGTGCTGGAGGCGATGGACCCGGACGACGCCGCCGACCTGCTCGCCGAGCTGCCGACGGAGGAGCAGGAGCGGCTGCTGGGGCTGATGGAGCCCGCCGACGCGGCCGACATGCGCCGGCTGATGTCGTACGAGGAACACACCGCGGGCGGCCTGATGACGACCGAGCCGATCATCCTGCGCCCGGACGCGACCGTCGCCGACGCTCTGGCCCGCGTCCGCAACCGGGACCTGTCCCCCGCGCTGGCCGCCCAGGTCTACGTCTGCCGGCCGCCCGAGGACACCCCGACCGGGAAGTACCTGGGCACCGTGCACTTCCAGCGGCTGCTGCGCGACCCGCCCTACACCCTCGTCGGCTCCATCCTCGACGACGACCTGCAGCCCCTCGCGCCCGACGCCACGCTGCCGGTCGTCGCCGGGTTCTTCGCGACCTACGACATGGTGGCGGCGCCCGTCGTCGACGAGTCCGGCGCGCTGCTCGGCGCGGTCACCGTGGACGACGTCCTGGACCACATGCTGCCGGACGACTGGCGGGAGACGGAGTACGACCTGGACGAGGGGGCGGCGGCGCATGGCGGCTGAACGAGAGGGCACCCGCGAGCGGCTCCCGGTGGGCGCCACCGCCGCCGGGCGGCCGCGGGCCGGCCGGCTGGACCAGCCGCGCCCGCCCCGGCGCCGGCTGCTGCCCGAGTGGGACCCGGACGCCTTCGGGCGGCTGTCCGAGCGCATCGCGCGGTTCCTGGGCACCGGGCGCTTCATCGTCTGGATGACGGTGGTGATCATCGTGTGGGTGCTGTGGAACGTGGCCGCGCCCCGGCATCTGCGGTTCGACGAGTACCCGTTCATCTTCCTGACCCTGGCCCTGTCCCTCCAGGCCTCCTACGCCGCCCCGCTGATCCTGCTGGCGCAGAACCGGCAGGACGACCGGGACCGGGTCAACCTCGAACAGGACCGCAAGCAGAACGAGCGGTCGATCGCCGACACCGAGTACCTGACCCGCGAGATCGCGGCGCTGCGCATGGGCCTGGGCGAGGTGGCGACCCGCGACTGGATGCGCTCGGAGCTCCAGGACCTGGTCAAGGACCTGGAGGAGCGGACCCTCGACGGGCACCGCCGGCCCGGGGTATTCCCGGCGGATCACCCGCACGCGGGTGACATGGACGACCGGTGACGGGGTCCCGGCGGCCGCACCGGGCGCCGTACCATCGTCCTTATGGCTACGGAAGACGCGGTGCGCGCAGCTCTGGCGACGGTTGACGATCCCGAGATCCACCGGCCCATCACCGAGCTCGGCATGGTCAAATCGGTGGAGATCGGCGCGGACGGAGCGGTCGCGGTCACCGTCTACCTGACGGTCTCCGGCTGCCCGATGCGCGAGACGATCACCCAGCGGGTGACCGACGCCGTCTCCCGGGTCGAGGGTGTCACCCGGGTCGACGTCACCCTCGACGTGATGAGCGACGAGCAGCGCCGGGAGCTGGCGACCGCGCTGCGCGGCGGCCAGGCCGAGCGCGAGGTCCCCTTCGCCAAGCCCGGCAGCCTCACCCGTGTGTACGCCGTCGCCTCCGGCAAGGGCGGCGTCGGCAAGTCCTCGGTGACGGTGAACCTGGCGGCGGCGATGGCGGCCGACGGCCTGAAGGTGGGCGTGGTCGACGCCGACATCTACGGCCACAGCGTGCCGCGGATGCTGGGCGCGGACGGCCGTCCGACCCAGGTCGAGAACATGATCATGCCGCCGTCGGCGAACGGGGTGAAGGTCATCTCCATCGGCATGTTCACCCCGGGCAACGCGCCGGTCGTCTGGCGCGGCCCGATGCTGCACCGCGCGCTCCAGCAGTTCCTGGCGGACGTGTACTGGGGCGACCTGGACGTCCTGCTGCTCGACCTGCCGCCCGGCACCGGCGACATCGCGATCTCCGTGGCCCAGCTGGTGCCCAACGCCGAGATCCTGGTGGTGACGACGCCTCAGCAGGCGGCGGCCGAGGTGGCCGAGCGGGCGGGCTCCATCGCCGTCCAGACCCACCAGAAGATCGTCGGCGTGGTCGAGAACATGTCCGGCCTGCCCTGCCCGCACTGCGACGAGATGGTCGACGTCTTCGGCACGGGCGGCGGCCAGGCGGTCGCCGACGGCCTGACCCGTACCACGGGCGCCACGGTCCCGGTGCTCGGCTCCATCCCGATCGACGTCCGCCTGCGCGAGGGCGGCGACGAGGGCAAGCCGGTTGTCCTGACCGACCCGGACTCCCCCGCGGGCTCGGCCCTGCGGGGAATCGCCGACAAGCTCGCGGGCCGTCAGCGGGGCCTCGCCGGACTGTCGCTGGGGATCACCCCGAAGAACAAGTTCTAGACCGTACGGGGCCCTTCGCGGCCCGTACCGCCCGTACGACACGAAGGGGCGCCGTCCCGCGTGGACGGCGCCCCTTCGTGTCGTGTCCCCCCTGTGCCGTGGGGTGTCAGGCGTACGCGCCGATGTCCTTGATCACGGCGAAACCGAGCCCGTACGCGCTCATGCCCCTGCCGTACGCCCCCAGGTGCACCCCCTGGGAGGTCGAACCGGCGAGCACCCAGCCGAACTCCGACTCCCGGTAGTAGAACGGCGTCGGGACGCCGTCCACGGGCAGGGAGAGCGTCGACCACGCCGGCCCTGACAGATCGTCGGCCAGTTCCCACGCGGTCTCCGTCTGCTGCTCCAGCCAGTCGTCCCGCAGGGTGTGGTCCACCTGCCCGGGCCAGGTGAAGGAGAGCAGGCCCACCGCGGCCAGCCAGGCCGCCGAGGAGACCGAGGTGGCCTCCAGCTGGCCCGTGCCGTCGGCGAGGCGCCGTTCGGGGTGGGCGGCGACGGTGACGACGACCGCGAACCTCTCCTTGGGCTCGTCCGGCGACCCGGACACGAACTCGTTGCGTACGGACGGCTCGTCGCCGTGCCCGGTCGAACCGTGTTCCACGGAACCGTCGGCCGAGGTGCCGACCTGCATCAGCCAGCGCTGCCCCGTGAAGGCCTCGTCGAGGCCGTACCAGGGAAAGGGCGCCAGCAGGTAGCTGTCGGCCGTACGCCGGACGAAGGGCGACTGTTGGCCACCCTCCGCGGTCGGCGCCTGCGCGCCTGCCCGACTTGTCGTCTCCATGTGCCGGACGCCTCCTCGCTCTCGTCGGACCGGGGCGGCCCGCCCCCCTTCGGGCGTACTCGTCCGGTCCGCACAACAACTCGGCAGCATATCCATCCCGCTTCGGGCAGCCGGGAAACCGCTCGGCGCGTGGGGCGCGGGTACAGCCGTTTCACGCCGCGCACGGGCCCGCACGCGGAGTGAAACGCGTCACACGGAACGCGGCTCAGGTGGCGTCCGCGTCGAAGGGCGGGCGCTCGTCCTGGCCGGTGCCCTCGGACTTCTTCGTCATGTCGATCCGGCCGTCCGCCGGACCCGAGGAGCCCGAAGAACCCGAAGAACTCGAGGAGGAGGTCGAGGACGCGGCGGAGTCGTACTCGTTGCCGTTGACCGCGTCCGTGATCTCGGCCATCTCCTTCTTCAGGTCGAAGCCGTTACGGATCTCCTTCAGCCCCAGGTCGTCGTTGTCCAGCTGCTTGCGGATGAACGTCTTGGGGTTGAGGTCCTCGAACTCGAAGTCCTTGAATTCCGGGCCGAGTTCGCTGCGGATGTCCTGCTTCGCGCTCTCCGAGAACTCACGGATCTTCCGGATCGTGCGGGTGACGTCCTGGATGACCTTCGGGAGCTTTTCGGGACCGAACACGAGCACCGCCACGATGATGATCGTCAGCAGCTCGAGCGGTCCTATGTCATTGAACACCTGAAGCTCCTTGCGATGTCCTCGGTCCTCGGCCCTCGGGTGGTCCGGTCTGTGTGGGGCTGTCCGTGGTCCGGGCCGGATCCACGGTACCCGTCCCACGTGCCGGACCGGTACCGCCCCGAGGTGTCGGACTGCGTGTACACGACGAGTTTGCCGACCTGTTCCGCACGTTTTGTGTCAGTTGCTGTGCGAGGACCCGAGTACCAGGGAGACCTCGCGTGTCTTTCCGTCGCGTCGGACGGTCAGTTCCAGGCGGTCGCCGGGGCGGTGGGCGCGTGTCTTGACGATCAGTTCCTCGCCCGAGTGGACGCGCCGGCCGTCCACCGCGGTGATGACGTCTCCGGCCCTGATGCCGGCCTTGTCGCCGGGACCGCCTGGGGTGACCGGGGGTCCGCCGTCCCGGCCCTTGGCGCCGACCCTGGCTCCGTCGCCGGGGTAGTTCATGTCCAGGGTCACCCCGATCACCGGGTGGCTGGCCCTGCCGTGGTTGATCAGTTCCTCGGCGACGCGCCTGGCCTGGTTGACGGGGATGGCGAAGCCCAGGCCGATGGATCCGGCCTGGCCGGCCTGCAGATCGGAGCCGGTGTCCGCGGAGCGGATCGCGGAGTTGATGCCGACGACCCGGCCCCGGGCGTCGAGGAGGGGGCCGCCGGAGTTGCCGGGGTTGATCGGGGCGTCGGTCTGGAGGGCGTCGACGTAGGACACGTCGCTGCCGTCGCCCTTCTCGCCGCCTGCCGTGATGGGGCGCTCCTTGGCGCTGATGATGCCGGAGGTGACGGTGTTGGCGAGGTCGAAGGGCGCGCCGATGGCGACGACCGGGTCGCCGACCTGCACGTTGTCGGAGTTGCCGAGGGGGATGGGGGTCAGGCCGCGCACGCCGCGGACCTGGACGACGGCGAGGTCGTAGCCGGCGTCCCGGCCGATGATCCTGGCCTTGGCGGTCTGGCCGCCGCTGAAGGTCACCGATATGTCGCCGCCGGAGGCGGCATTCTCGACCACGTGGTTGTTGGTGAGGACGTGGCCGAGGCCGTCGAGCACGAACCCGGTGCCGGTGCCCTGCTCGCCCGAGCCGCTGACGTGCAGCGTCACCACGCTGGGCAGGGCGCGGGCGGCGATACCGGCGACGCTGTCCGGGGCGCGCCCGGCGGGCTCCTTCCCGGCCTGCGGCAGTTCCACGGCGCCCACACCGCCGTTGCGCTCGATGTACGCCCCGGCCAGCCCGCCGAGCGCGCCGGACACCAGCGCGAGCACCACGGCCCCGCCGACCAGCGCCCGCGTGACCCGCCGGTGGCGCTGTTCGACACTGAGCGCACCGCCCCCGGTCTGCTGCAACGGCACGGCACCCCAGGGGTCGTAACGCCCCCAGGGGCCCGCGGGGGCGACGTCGGCACCGGGGTGCACCCCGGCAGCACCGGGATGGGTCCCGGCGGCGCCAGGGGCGGCCACGCCGTGCGCCGGGTCATTCCCGAGCGGCGTCCCCTGCGGTGCGGGACCGACCCCGGATGTGTCGGCCGGCACCTGCGGCGCCGAGGGCGGGCCGGAAGGCGCGGGCGGCATGCCGGCCGGGGCGCCCGGCTGGGTCGCCAGGGGCGCCGAACCGTACGTCTGGGCGTCCGTGGCGGCGGACGGGGTGCGGGAGGAGAGCCCGGGCGTCACCGTGCCGTGGGCGGGGGTCACCGCCGGACGCTGAACCGGTGGGGCGGGCGCCCAGGGGCCGGGCTCGCCGTACGGAGGGGTGCCGTAGGGATCGGGGTCGTGCAGGGGCCTGGGACGCTCACCGGGGTCGACGGACCCGGACGACCCCTCCACGGGCCGGTCGGCGGCCGTCCCGGCGGAGGCGCCGGGGACACCGGGACCGGCCGGAGCGGCCGGGGCGGTGGGTGCGGCAGGCCGGCCGGGCACCACCGGCGCGGCCGGTGCCCGGTCCGTTCGGGCGGCAAGGCCGGACGGGGTGCCCTCCGCACCGGCGGACGCCGGGCGCGGCTGGGCGAGTTCGAAGTCGGCGGAGGCCGGGAGCGGGCGTTCCAGCTCGTAGTCGCCGTCCCCGTCGGCCTGTTGGGGCACCGCGGCCCGTACGGGGGCCGGGGCCTGCGGCTCGTCGGCCCCGGGTCCACCGTTCGCCGTGCCCTGGGCGGAAGTCTCCTCGGCCGCCGGGGCCGACGCCGACGTGCCCTCCGGCCGGTCGTCCGGAGGCACTGAGCGGCTCCACCACCTCGGGCGGGCGGACTTCGTGGGCTTGCCCTCGTTCATGTTCTCCCCACAGCGGGACGCGGCACGGCGTCGACTCCGCGCCCCGACCGGTGTCATGGGCGCGACCACCGTGGATTCAACCAGGTTCCCCGGCCGCGGCGCAGGGTCCGGTCAGTGCGTCGTGCGGGAGGTGGCGGAGGGAGAGGGCGCGCTGAGCAGGCCCGGGGCCGTGAACCCCGGATCGGCGGACCACGAGGTCAGGGCGATCGGCGGAGTCGTCGTGAGCGGACGTATCAGCGGGGACATCACGGCCGCTCCGGCGACCACCGGGGTGGTCAGCGGATGCATCACGTCCTGCGCCTGCCCGCCCGGAGGCACGGCACCCGGGAGCAGCGGTGCGGCCAGCGGCGTAGAGGCTGCCTGCGCCGAGCCCGACGACCGCTGCCCCTGCGCCGACTGCGGCGCGGCCGACTGGCGGCGCCGCGCGGTGTCGGAGCCCGACGCCGCGCCCGTACCCGCCGTGCGCGCCGGAGTCACGTTGCTGCCGTTCCCGGCCCCGCCGCGCGCGTCCGCGGCGGTGTCACCCGCCGAGCCGCCGGTCATCCCGCCCAGGGCGAGGGCGGCCAGCGACACCGCCCCCGCGGCGACGAACGCGAACCGCATCCCGCGCGAGGCGGACCGCTCGGCGTCGCCGCGGCCGACGGGGTGGATCCGGAAGCCTCGGTCCTCCGCGGGGCCGGCTGGATGCGGCCCGGCCGGCACATAACCGAACTCGAACTGCTCGCCGCGCTTCACCCCGAACACTCCGGAGCGGGAGGACAACCCGCCGGGCAGTCCTCCCCCGTCCAGCGGTGAACCGCCACCGGTACTGCCCCCGGGGAGCCCCTGCAGGCGGGCCAGGAAGCTCTCGGAGGGAGGCGGTGGGGCCGTCTGCGCGAAGACGTTCTTCAGACGGCGCTGCGCGTCGACCTCCGCCTTGCACTTCGGGCAGGTGGCCACGTGCGCCAGGACACGCTCGCGCATGTCGTGACCGAGCTCGCCGTCCACCAGGGCGGCGAGCCGGTCTCCCAGATGCTGTTCCGCGAGGCGACCCGCGGGGTCCGGCCGTGATCCACTCACGCGGGCGCGCCCCCTCCCCCCAGCGCGGGGACGGGGGCCACGAAGCCACGGCGTCCGGCCCGGGCCTGCGGCGAGCGGTGCGCGAGGGCCTTGCGCAGCTGCGAGCGGCCGCGGTGGATGCGGGAGCGCACCGTGCCGAGCTTGACGCCCAGGGTCGCGGCGATCTCCTCGTACGACAGTCCCTCGATGTCGCACAGGACGACCGCGGCGCGGAACTCGGGCGCGAGGGTGTCCAGGGCCTGCTGGACGTCCGCGTCGAAGTGCGCGTCGTTGAAGAGCTGCTGCGGGGTCGGCTCCTTGCTGGCCAGCCGCTCGGCCGCGTCGTCGCCCAGCGCGTCGAAGCGGATGCGCTGCTTGCGGCGGACCATGTCCAGGAAGAGGTTCGTGGTGATGCGGTGCAGCCAGCCCTCGAACGTGCCCGGCGTGTAGGTCGACAGCGAGCGGAAGACGCGGACGAAGACCTCCTGGGTGAGGTCCTCGGCGTCGTGCTGGTTGCCGGTGAGGCGGTAGGCCAGGCGGTAGACACGGCCGCTGTGCGTGCTGACGATCTCCTCCCAGGTGGGCGGAGTCCACGCCTGCCCGTCCGCGTCGGTCGAGAAGGTCGCGGTCTGGGTGGATTCGGCGGCATGAGCCACGTCGGCAGCGGTGTCGGTCACGGATTTCGGCCTGCCCGCCGATCCGAGAAAGCGCCGGAGCACTCCTCCCCGATCCACAGGCGCAGCCGCACCTCCCCTGTCGGCTCTGGTGGTGTCCAGTGGAGCCCCTACCATAGCCACCTCGCCCGTTAGCTCCGGATAAGCAGTTTTACGAGAATTTGACACGTGCTGGTCCGGCTGGTGCGACTGCGTCAGCACTTGCTCGGTGTCCCGTTCCATCCCATACCCCCCGTCCGTCCCGCCGTCGCGTCCCGTGTCGCTTCCTCACCCCATCAAACGACCGGTCCCATCAGCGGGTTCCCGGCCCCAGCGGATACAGTCACGCCCAGGCAACCATGGGGACAGGAGAGGGTCATTACCGGCAACCGGCAGACGAGCTGGGCGTTCGCCGACGCCTATGTCGCCGAGGACGAAGCGCTGCGCTGGGCCCGTGAGCGGGCCCGCGAGGCAGGGCTGCGCTCGGTGTCGCCCGGCGCGGGCGCCGCGCTGCGGTTGCTGGCCGCCACCGTGGACGCGAAGGCGGTCGCGGAGATCGGCACCGGCACCGGGGTCTCCGGGATCCACCTGCTGTACGGCATGCGCCCCGACGGGGTGCTGACCACCGTCGACCCCGAGCCGGAGCACCAGCAGTTCGCCCGCCAGGCGTTCCGCGCCGCGGGCTTCGCCGGCAACCGCGCCCGCTTCATCCCCGGCCGCGCCCTGGACGTGCTGCCCCGGCTCGCGGACGCCGGATACGACCTCGTGTTCTGCGACGGTGACCGGCTGGAGTTCCCCGAGTACCTCGCTGAATCGTTGCGCCTGCTGAGACCGGGAGGCCTCGTCGCCTTCGAAGGCGTCTTCGCGCACGGGCGGACGGTGGACTCGGGACCGCAGCCGACGGAGGTCGTGCGGCTGCGGGAACTGCTGCGCACGGTGCGCGAGAGCCCCGACCTGACGCCGTCGCTGCTGCCGGTGGGCGACGGGCTGCTGTGCGCCGTCAAGCGTTGAGCGCCCACGTCACCCGCGCGCCGTACACACCTGGACAGACAGCGACCCCGACACCGCGTACGATGCCGGGGCAACTGAAAGGGTATGGTCGCTTGCGCGTCAGCCGACGACCTTCTTGAGGGCGTCGCCGAGCGCGTCGGCCTCGTCAGGGGTCAACTCGACGACGAGCCGACCGCCGCCTTCGAGCGGAACGCGCATGACGATGCCCCGCCCCTCCTTGGTCACCTCGAGCGGGCCATCACCCGTCCGCGGCTTCATGGCCGCCATGCTCGTTCCCCTTCCTGAAACCCAGCTCATCGTCAAAGCCGACGGCCCACCGAGAGGGCACGCGCACGGTCCCAGCCCAGAACGGCACAGGACACGCGACACCGGCATCGAACACATTGCTTCCAAGCCATTATCCCGCATCCCAGGACCCGATGACCAACATCAGTTGGCATCGCTTGGGCAACGCGCGCGAGCAAAACCACTCAATTCGGCGATGTGGCTGCGATACTGCGCCCCCACGCGTCCGCACGCCGGCCGCGGACGCGCCGGAATTCTTTGACGCAGGTCACATGCCGGGTCCGCGCCCCACCCGGTGATCTCCGTCATGCTGTCCTCGGACCACGGCGGACCGCGCGGACCACGACGGACCGAGCGGCACGTCAACGAGGCGACAACGGAGGGGATGCCCCATGGCCGACACCGTGCTCTACGAGGTGAGCGACGGACTCGCGACGATCACGCTGAACCGCCCCGAGGCGATGAACGCGCTGAACGTCGACGCCAAGGTCGCCCTCCGGGACGCGGCCCGGGAGGCGGCGGACGACGGCGCCGTGCGGGCGGTGCTGCTGACCGCCGCCGGGGACCGGGCGTTCTGCGTGGGCCAGGACCTCAAGGAGCACATCGGGCTGCTGGCCGCCGACCGGGAGACCGGGTCCGGGCAGGTCATGAGCACCGTGCGGGAGCACTACAGCCCGATCGTGCGGGCGCTCGCGGGGGCGCGGAAGCCGGTGGTCGCCGCGGTGAACGGGGTCGCCGCCGGGGCGGGCTTCGGCTTCGCGCTCGCCGCCGACTACCGGATCGTGGCGGACACGGCGTCCTTCAACACCTCGTTCGCGGGCGTCGCGCTCACCGGGGACTCGGGGATCTCGTGGACGCTGCCGCGGGTGGTGGGACCGTCCCGCGCCACCGACCTGCTGCTCTTCCCGCGCCGTATCACCGCCCAGGAGGCCCACGACCTGGGCATCGCCAACCGGGTCGTGCCGGCCGCCGAGCTGCGGGCCGAGGCCGAGAGGACTGCGCGGGCGCTGGCCGAGGGGCCGACGGTGGCGTACGCGGCGCTGAAGGAGGCGGTGGCCCACGGGCTGACGCACTCCCTGGAGGAGACCCTCCTCAAGGAGGAGGAGCTCCAGACCAGGGCGGGGCAGTCCGAGGACCACGCGATCGCGGTGCAGGCGTTCGTGAACAAGGAGAAGCCGGTGTATCTGGGCCGCTGACCGCGGTGCGGGCCGGTGCCGTCCCTGTCCGGCGGGGTCAGGGGCGGCGCGCCACGCAGTCCTCGAGGTGGTCGTCGACCAGGCCGCACGCCTGCATCAGGGCGTACGCCGTCGTCGGGCCGACGAAGCGCAGGCCGCGCTTCTTCAGGGCCTTCGACAGGGCCGTGGACTCGGGGGTGACGGCCGGGACGTCGGAAAGGGTCCTGGGCGCCGGGCGGGTCGCGGGGTCGGGGGCGTGGGACCAGATGAAGGCGTCCAGCTCGCCCGGGGCCCAGCCGGTGAGGACGCGCGCGTTGGCGATCGTCGCGTCGATCTTGGCGCGGTTGCGGATGATGCCCGGGTCGGCGAGCAGCCGCTCTCGGTCGTCGTCCGTGAAGTCCGCCACCGCCGCGATCTTGAAGTCGGCGAAGGCGGCGCGGAAGCCGGTGCGGCGGCGCAGGATGGTGATCCAGGACAGGCCGGACTGGAACGCCTCCAGGGAGAGGCGTTCGTAGAGCGCGTCGTCGCCGTGGACCGGGCGGCCCCACTCCTCGTCGTGGTAGGCCACGTACTCCGCCGCGGACAGGGCCCACGGGCAGCGCGGGGCGCCGTCCGGGCCGGCGATCGCGGCGCCCGGCGTCAGGGTGTCGTCCGTCACCGCTGGTCCTCCTGCTCGGGCTTGGTCAGGTCGACGTGGGCGGCGGCCCGGGCACCGGCCAGCGCGGACTCCAGGTCGGCGATCCGTGCGTCGCGCTCCGCGAGTTCGGCGCCGAGCCTGCTGAGGGCGTCGTCGACGTCGGCCATGCGGTAGCCGCGGACGGTCATCGGGAAGCGGAGGCTCTCCACGTCCTCGCGGTCCACCGGGCGGTCCGGCGGCAGCGGGTCCAGGAGCCGCTCGGGCGCCGCCTCGGGCAGCGGTCCGGTTCCCTCGCCGCCGCCCACCACCGCAAGGGTCACCGCGGCGACCACGACGGCGAGCGCGACGACCAGGAAGAAGAACATAACCATCGCTCGGTCCCCACGGAGTCTGTCGTATCTGTCAGGGTCCGATCGTGCCATGCGACGCTGACAGTTAGGGTCGCAGACGGCCGAAGGCCGTCAAAGACCGGGCGGGACCGGGAGAGACCGCGAAGAAGAGAAGAGGTCACAGGGGATGCTCAGGCTGGGCAGGCGCGAGTTCGACGCGCACGAGCCGGTGATCATGGCGATCGTCAACCGGACCCCGGACTCCTTCTACGACCAGGGGTCGACGTTCCGCGACGAGCCGGCCCTCGCGCGCGTGGAGCAGGCGGTCGCCGAGGGGGCGGCGATCATCGACATCGGCGGGGTGAAGGCCGGGCCCGGTGACGAGGTGAGCGCCGAGGAGGAGGCCCGGCGGACGGTCGGCTTCGTGGCCGAGGTGCGGCGGCGGTTCCCGGACGTGGTCATCAGCGTCGACACCTGGCGGGCCGACGTCGGCGAGGCCGTGTGCGAGGCGGGCGCCGACCTGCTGAACGACGCGTGGGGCGGGGTGGACCCGCGGCTCGCCGAGGTCGCGGCGCGCTACGGGACCGGCCTGGTGTGCACGCACGCCGGCGGTGCGGAGCCCCGGACCCGGCCGCACCGGGTGACGTACGACGACGTCATGGCCGACATCCTCCGGGTGACCGTGGGGCTGGCCGAGCGGGCGGTGGCGCTCGGCGTGCCCCGGGAGTCGGTGATGATCGACCCCGGGCACGACTTCGGCAAGAACACCCGGCACAGCCTGGAGGCGACGCGGCGACTGGGCGAGATGGTCGCGACCGGGTGGCCGGTGCTGGTGTCCCTGTCCAACAAGGACTTCGTGGGCGAGACGCTGGACAAGCCGGTGAAGGAGCGGCTGGTGGGAACGCTGGCGACGACGGCCGTCTCGGCATGGCTGGGCGCCCAGGTGTACCGGGTGCACGAGGTGGCCGAGACCCGGCAGGTGCTGGACATGGTCTCGTCCATCGCGGGCCACCGCCCACCGGCGGTGGCCCGACGGGGGCTGGCGTAACCCCGACGCCCCAGCGCCCGCGCGAGCACCAGAGCTCGGCGGTGCCAACACCACCGCCGCCGCGCCGTACGGGCGCCAGGTCCCGCCGCGCCGACATCAGCGCCACGCCGCACGGCAGGCACCAGTGCCGCGCCGTACAGCCGCCAGCGCAGCGCCCCGCAGGCATCAGAGCCCCGTCTTACCGCCACCAGCCCGCCCGACACACGGACGCCAATGCCCGTCGTACGGGGCGCACAGACGCCAGAGCCCGTCGTACCGGCGGCAGCGCGCCGGTCTCACGGGCGTCGGTAGCGCGCCGCGCGGGCGGGCCTCAGCGCCGCGCCGTGCAGGCGCCGGTGGCCTCGCCGTCCCAGCACCAGCCGCCCGCAGCGCGGGCACCCCGGCCGTACGGGCCGCACGGACGCCCCGGCCCCGTCGTACCGACGCGCGCGCCCCGTCGTACCGGCGGCAGCGCGCCGGTCTCACGAGCGTCAGTACCGCCGCACGGGCAGGCATCAGCGCCGCGCCGTGCGGACGCCGGTGGCCTCGGCGTCCCGGCACCCGCCGCACGGGCACAAACGCCCCGTCGCACGGGCCGCACAGACGCCAGAGCCACGCCGTACCGGCCCCCGGGCCCCGCCGTGCCTGCACCAGCACCCGCGCACAGACGCCAGTGCTGCGCCGTCCATACGCCGTACCGGCCTCCGGCCTCGCCGTGCCGACGACAGAGCCCCGGTCCTACGGGCGTCAGCGCCACGCCGCGCGGACGCCAGTGCTGCGCTGCGCAGACGCCAGCGCCGCGCCACGCGGGCGCCGAGTCCCGTTTCACCGCCGCACGGGCACAAACGCCCCGTCGCACGGGCCGCACAGACGCCAGAGCCACGCCGTACCGGCGTCCGGGTCCCGTCGTGCCGACGACACTGCCCCGCCGTGCGGGTGTCAGCGGCCCGCCTCCTTGGACATCAGGGCCACCGCCTCCGCCACGTCGTCCGTGACGTGGAAGAGGGTGAGGTCCGCCTGGGCCGCCTTGCCCTCGGCGATCAGGGTGTTCTCCAGCCAGTCGACCAGGCCGCCCCAGTACGCGCTGCCGAAGAGGACGATCGGGAAGCGGGTGACCTTCTGGGTCTGCACCAGGGTCAGCGCCTCGAAGAGTTCGTCCAGGGTGCCGAGACCGCCGGGAAGGACGACGAAGCCCTCCGCGTACTTGACGAACATCATCTTGCGGACGAAGAAGTACCGGAAGTTGAGGCCGATGTCGACATAGGGGTTCAGGCCCTGCTCGAAGGGCAGCTCGATGCCCAGGCCCACCGAGACGCCCCCGGCCTCCAGGGCGCCCTTGTTCGCCGCCTCCATCGCGCCCGGGCCGCCGCCCGTGATCACCGCGAAGCCCGCCTCGACCAGGCCGCGGCCGAGCTTCACCCCCGCGTCGTACTCCGGCGAGTCCACCGCCGTCCGCGCGGAACCGAACACGCTGATGGCGGGTGGCAGTTCGGCGAGCGTGCCGAAGCCCTCGATGAACTCCGACTGGATGCGCAGCACGCGCCAGGGGTCCGTGTGGACCCAGTCCGTGGGGGCGCGCTCGTCCAGCAGCCGCTGGTCCGTGGTGCTCGCCTGGACCTGACCGCGCCGCCGGAGGACCGGCCCCAGGCGCTGCTCGTCCGGTGGCTGCTTCTTGCCCTCGGGGTTGCCTGTTGGCATGTACGCTCCCTCCGCTTGTGTGACCTGCCACCTCAGCGTAGATCCGCGCGGGTTACGAGAGGGGGACGTCGGTATGTCGGGACTCGCGACGGCGGTCAGTCCGTCAGCCAGGCCCGCAGACGCTCCTCGCCCGCGAGGATCTTGGCCGTTTCCACCCGCTCGTCGCGCTTGTGCGCCAAGTGGGGGTTGCCGGGACCGTAGTTGACGGCGGGGACGCCCAGCGCCGAGAAGCGTGAGACGTCCGTCCAGCCGTACTTCGGGCGCGCGGTGCCGCCGACCGCCTCGATGAACGCCGCCGCGGCCGGGTGGTTCAGCCCCGGCAGGGCGCCGCCGCTGTGGTCGTCGATCACGAACTCCTCCACCCCGCAGTCCGCGAACACCTCGCGGACGTGGGCGACGGCCTCCTCCTCGGTGCGGTCGGGGGCGTAGCGGAAGTTGACCGTGACCACGCACTCGTCGGGGATGACGTTGCCCGCCACCCCGCCCGAGACGCCGACCGCGTTGAGGCCCTCGCGGTACTCCAGGCCGTCGATGACCGGATGACGCGGCTGGTACTCGGCGAGCCGCCGCAGGATCGGCGCGGCGGCGTGGATGGCGTTGGACCCCATCCAGCCGCGCGCCGAGTGGGCCCGCTCCCCCTTGGTCCTCAGCAGCACCCGCAGCGTGCCCTGGCAGCCGCCCTCGACCTCGCCGTCGGAGGGTTCGAGCAGCACGGCGAAGTCGCCGGCCAGCCACTCGGGGCGCGCCTCGGCGACGTGCCCCAGTCCGTTCAGCTCGGCGGCGACCTCCTCGTTGTCGTAGAAGACGAAGGTCAGGTCGCGGTTGGGGGCGGGGACCGTGGCCGCGATGCGCAGCTGGACCGCCACCCCGGACTTCATGTCGCAGGTGCCGCAGCCCCACAGGACGCCGTCCTCGTCGAGCCGCGAGGGGACGTTCTGGGCGATCGGGACCGTGTCGATGTGGCCGGCCAGGATCACCCGCTGCGCGCGCCCGAGGTTCGTGCGGGCGACGACGTTGTTGCCGAGACGGTCGACCGTCAGGTGCGGCAGGGCGCGCAGCGCGGCCTCGATCGCGTCGGCGAGCGGCTTCTCGGTGCCGCTCTCCGAGGGGAAGTCGACGAGTTGCGCGGTCAGGCGCGCGGCGTCCAGCGTGAGGTCAAGCGGGTTGTCGGCCATGCGGTCGACCCTAACCCGGCGAACCGACCCGCTGTCGCAGCGCGTTGTTCACACCTGCCTCACCAGTCCCGCCGGCCTCCAGTACCTTGTAGGCGTGCCGCACCCTCCCCCCTCTTCCAAGCGTCGTGGCCGCCTCCTCCGGTTCGGGGCGGCCTTCGTGGTCCTGCTCGGGCTCGCCGGCTACCTCTCGGTGCAGTACTTCACCGGAGGCACCTCGGGCCCGGGCTGCGAGGTCGTCTCCGGCAAGGGCGACGGAGCCTCGTACCGGTTCACGCCGGAGCAGGCGGTGAACGCGGCGACGATCGCGGCCGTCGGCACCGGGCGCGGCATGCCCGAGCGGGCGGTGACCATCGCGCTGGCCACCGCGCTCCAGGAGTCCGCGCTGCGCAACATCGACTTCGGCGACCGGGACTCCCTCGGCCTGTTCCAGCAGCGGCCCTCGCAGGGCTGGGGCACGCCGGAGGAGATCATGGACCCGGCCTACTCGGCGGGGATCTTCTACGACCATCTGAACAAGGTGCCCGGCTACACGCGGCTGCCGCTGACCGTGGCGGCGCAGCGCGTGCAGCGCAGCGGCTTCCCGCAGGCGTACGCCAAGCACGAGCCGGACGCGACGCTGCTCGCCGCCGCGCTCACCGGGCGCTCCGGGGCCACGCTGGCCTGCCAGGGCCGACCCGGTCCGACCCGGTCCAGCGGGTCCGACGCGGTGCGTGCCGCGCTCGTCCGGGACTTCGGCCGGGACGTGGTGCAGGAGGCGGGCGCGGAGGTCGGCGGCACTCCTTCGCCGACGCCGACGCCAGCCCCCACGGCGACCCCGGTAGCGGGCGGGGACGGACGGACCGTGACGGTGCCCGTGCCCGACGACACGGCCGCGGCCGGGCGCAGCGCGCGGCAGCGGGGCTGGCAGCTCGCGCACTGGGCGGTGGCCAACGCCTCCGCGCTCCACATCGAGCAGGTCTCCTACGGCGGCTGGCAGTGGACGGCCGGGATGACCGACAGCCGGTGGCGGGCGTCGCAGACGCGGGGCGCCGCGGGAGCGGAACGCGCGGCGGGCTCGGTCCGCATCACCACCACCGGGCGTTAGTACGGCACGTCACCCTGAAGGGTCACCCGGCGCGAGGGAGCTTTTCCGCGTACCCGATAATGCGACGCATTGCCAACTCTTTACGTTGGCCCGCCGCAACCTTCGCGGACTTCGAGCGGTAGTCAGAGCGTCCGTTCCCTCCGTCGAAGGAGCAACATGTCCCTCCCCCTGACCCGCCGGATCGCCCGTGCCGCGCTGCTCGTCGCTGCGGGTGCGGCCGCCGGGGTCGGTGCGGCCGGTACCGCCGGCGCAGCCCCCGCGCTGCCCGCCGCCCCGAACCTCGGCGGGCTGACCGCCCTGGACGGGGCGAGCGTCGGCAACACCGTGGACGGTGCCGCGCAGCACGTCGCCGGGGTCGCGGGCGACTCCGGCGGCAAGGTCGTGAAGCAGGCGGCGCCGACGGCGCAGAAGGCGGCGGGGTCCGCGGGCGGGCTCCTCGGCGGCGCAGCGCGGACGGCGGCCAAGGGCGGGCTGCCGACGCCGTCCCTGCCGGTCTCCGGCCTGCCGCTCGGCTGAGCACCACGCGAACGACCCGATGGGGTCCGGGGTTCACTCCCGGACCCCGTCGTCGTGTCGTGAGGACCCCGTCGTCCTGTCAGTGCGGACGAGCCGTCGCCGGCCGTCCGGACAGGCGCTCCACCGCCGCGCGGACCCGCTCGTCCGTCGCCGTCAGCGCGACGCGTACGAAGTCCGCGCCCGCCGGGCCGTAGAAGTCGCCCGGGGCGACGAGGATGCCGCGTTCGGCGAGGTGGGCGACCGTGGTCCAGCAGGACTCGTCGCGGGTGGCCCACAGGTAGAGGCTCGCCTCGCTGTGCTCGACGCGGAAGCCGTGGGAGAGCAGGGCCCCGCGCAGGGCCTCGCGGCGGGCGGCGTAGCGTTCGCGCTGCTCGCGGACGTGGGTGTCGTCGCCGAGGGCGGCCACGACCGCCGCCTGGGTCGGCGCCGAGGTCATCATGCCGCCGTGCTTGCGGATCTCCAGCAGCGGGCCGAGGACGGCCGGGTCGCCGGCCAGGAAGGCGGCGCGGTAGCCGGCCAGGTTCGAGCGCTTGGACAGCGAGTGGACCGCGACGATGCCCTCGTACGAGCCGCCGTTCACGTCCGGGTGCAGGACGGAGACCGGGTCGGCCTCCCAGCCAAGCTCCAGGTAGCACTCGTCGGAGAAGACCAGCACACCGTGCTCGCGGGCCCAGGCGACGATCCGGCGCAGCTCCTCCTTGGGCAGCACCTGGCCCGTGGGGTTGGAGGGCGAGTTCAGCCACAGCAGCTTCAGGCCGGCCGGGTCCAGCTCCGTGGGGCCCGGCACGCCGGCGCCCGGTGTCGTCGAGTAGACGAGGTGGTCCGCGCCGGCCAGGCGGGCGCCGACCTCGTAGGTCGGGTAGGCCAGGCGCGGGTACGCGACCTTGTCGCCGGGGCCGAGGCCGAGCTGGGTGGGGAGCCAGGCGACCAGTTCCTTGGAGCCGACGATCGGCAGGACGTGCCGGTGGGTGACACCGCGTGCGCCGAGGCGGCGCTCGACCCAGCCCGTCAGCGCGTCACGCAGTTCGGGCGTGCCCCACACGGTCGGATAGCCCGGGGAGTCCGCGGCCGCGACCAGCGCCTTCTGGATCAGGTCGGGGACCGGGTCCACCGGCGTGCCGACCGACAGGTCGACGATGCCGTCCGGATGGGCTGCGGCCGTCTTCTTGTACGGCTCCAGCTTGTCCCAGGGAAAGGCGGGGAGCCGGTCGGAGAGTGCGGACACGGGGATCAGGCTCACTTTCTGGTCCGGAAAACGCCTCGGTCCCGTGCGGCGGGCGGAGCGCTGGAGCGCGATCAGGCCGTACGGGACCGGGGCGGCGCGAAGGCGGGCCGCTCTTACTGGTTCTGCGGCGGCAGCGCGGCGATGATGGGGTGGTCGCGCTCGATCAGCCCCAGCTTGCTGGCGCCACCGGGAGAGCCGAGCTCGTCGAAGAACTCGACGTTGGCCTTGTAGTAGTCCTTCCACTCCTCGGGAGTGTCGTCCTCGTAGAAGATCGCCTCGACCGGGCAGACCGGTTCGCAGGCTCCGCAGTCGACGCATTCGTCCGGGTGGATGTACAAGGACCGCTGGCCCTCGTAGATGCAGTCGACCGGGCACTCCTCGATGCACGCCTTGTCCTTGACGTCGACACAAGGCTGCGCGATGACGTAGGTCACGCTGTCGTTCCTCCTCGATAGGGCGCTGGCGGGCCTCCACAGGCTCCGCCGCCTGGCGCGCGGGAGCGCGGCGTCGTCGATGCCCGCCCCTAGTATCTCCGTTCCGGGGCATGATCCGAACAGGAGGGGTGAACAGACCTGTGGAAATATCGGCAACAGGACGCCTCGAGGTCCGTATCACCGCTGCTGATGTGGGCAAACGGGTCTCAATACGGCGCTTGAGCGAACCTGGCGCGCCGGGTGAGAAGTTCACCGACACGGTCGGAGTTCTCACATCATGGGACCACGGTGTGCTGCTGATCACACGGAAGAGTGGCGAGACCGTACGGATCGCCGAATCCTCCCTGGTCGCGGGCAAGGTGGTACCGGCCGCACCGGCCAGACGGCGGGGCCCGGCGGCCACGTACGACGAACTCGCACGGGTGGCGGCGCGGGCCTGGCGGCCGGTGGAGAGCGAGCGGCTGGGCGAGTGGGAACTCAGGGCGGCGGCGGGGTTCACCCGGCGTGCCAACTCGGTGCTGCCGCTCGGCGATCCCGGGCTTCCGCTCGACGCGGCCCTGGGTGCCGTACGACGCTGGTACGGCGAGCGCGGCCTGCCCGCGTACCTCCAGACGGCCACCGGCGCCGAGGGCACGCAGGAACTGCTGTGCGCGGAGCTGGAGCGGCGGGGCTGGGTGCGCGAGGTGAGTGCCGAGCTGTGGATCGGGGCGCTCGCGCCGGTCGCCGACCGGGCCGAGGGCTCCGGGGTCGTGCTGTCCCGCACGGCCGACGAGGCGTGGCTTGCGCGGTATCAGCGCAAGGGGGTGAACGAGGTGGCCCTGAAGGTGCTCGGCAGCGGGCCGTCGGTGTGGTTCGCGACGGTTCCCGGCGAGGGCGGTGTTCCGGCGGCGATCGGACGGTGTGTCGTCGACGGCCGCTGGGCGTCCTTCGCCGCCGTCGAGGTCGATCCGGCGCTGCGCCGACGCGGCCTGGCCACGACCGTGCTGGCCTCGCTCGCGGGCCGGGCCCTCGACGAGGGCGCCTCGGCGGCCTGGCTCCAGGTCGAGACGGAGAATGAGGCCGCGCGAGCGCTGTACGCCGGGATGGGCTTCGGCGCGCACCACGCGTACCACCACTACCGCGCCCCGGACTCCGCGCCGCGGTCCCCGCGTGACTCCGGCGCTCGTCCGTCGTAGAGATCGTCGTGAAAGGGCACGAGCCTGCTATGCGTCCCCCGCATCCGCCGTCTCCGGAACGGGCCGCCGCGGTCCGCCGGTGGTTCGCCGAGGAGGCACGGTCCGAACGGCCGGACCTCGCGGCGCTGTGCCTGCTGGTGGGCGCGGCGGCCGACGGGGCGCTGGACGAGGCCGGCATGGACGCGGCGCAACTGGAGCTGGACCGGCTCGCCGGTGAGCTGCCCTACCGGCCGGGCGGTCCGCGGGACTGGGCGCGGGCCCTGTGCGGACTGCTCGGCGAGCGGTACGGCTTCCACGGCTCGGCGTCGGACTACCAGCGGCTGGAGTCCTCCCTGCTGCACGAGGTGCTGGTGCGGCGGCGCGGACTGCCCATCCTGCTGTCGGTGGTGTGGATGGAGGTCGCGCGGCGGGCCGGGGCGCCGGTCTACGGGGTCGCGCTGCCCGGCCACTTCGTCGTGGGGTTCGGAGCGGCGGGGGAACAGGTGCTCGCGGACCCGTTCGACGGCGGCCGGGTACTCACCGGCGCGGACGCCGACCTGCTGGTGGCCGGGGCGACGGGAGCGCCCCTGGACCCGTCGATGCTGGTGCCCGCGGCGCCCCTGGAGGTCGTGTCCCGGATCCTGAACAACGTCCGGGCCTGGGCGGCCGTGCGGCCCGAACGGTCGGACGTGGCGCTGTGGGCGGTGGAGCTGTCGCTGCTGCTGCCGTCGCATCCGGCGCGGCTGCGGTACGAGCGGGCGCAGTTGCTGGTGCAGCGGGGCGACTTCGTGGGAGGGGCCAGGGAGCTGGAGGAGTACGCCGACGTGCTGGGCGCGGCGGACGAGCCCGCGGCCGAGCAGGTGCGGGGGCAGGCACGGGCCGCGCGGGCCCTGTTGAACTGAACCCGCCGGGAACGCCCCGCGCGGCCGTCCTAGGGCCTGTTGCGAAAGTCCCGTCGTCCGCCCGGAGGGCGGGCCTCGCGGCGTCAGGTGCGTGCTCTCGCCGTGCCGGGCCCTGGCCCTCGTACTGGATGTACTTGGGTCAGGGCCCGGTGCGGCGAGAGGGCGTGCATGGCGTCGCGAGGCAGGCGGGACTTTCGCAACAGGCCCTAGAGCCAGCCCTTCTCCCGCGCTATGCGCACCGCCTCCGTCCTGTTGCGCACCGCCAGCTTCTGGATCGCGGTCGACAGGTAGTTGCGGACCGTGCCCTGGGACAGGTGGAGGATCGCCGCCAGCTCGGCGTTGGTGGAGCCGTCGGCCGCGGCGCGCAGGACCTCGCGCTCCCGGTCGGTCAGCGGGTTGGCGCCCCCGGCCAGCGCCGCAGCGGCCAGCGTGGGGTCGATGACCCGCTCGCCCGCGAGCACCTTGCGTATCGCCGCGGCGAGCTGCGCGGCCGGGGCGTCCTTGACCAGGAAGGCGTCCGCGCCCGCCTCCATGGCGCTGCGCAGATAGCCGGGGCGGCCGAAGGTGGTGAGCACGACCAGTTTCACCGCGGGCAGCTCCTTGTGGAGCCGGGCGGCGGCCTCGATGCCGGTGCAGCCGGGCATCTCGATGTCGAGCAGGGCCACGTCGACGCCGTGGGCTTGCGCCGCCGCCACGACCTCGTCCCCGCGTGACACCTGGGAGACGACCTCGATGTCCTCCTCGAGGCCGAGCAGCGCGGCCAGTGCCTCGCGCACCATCGACTGGTCCTCGGCCAGGAGGACCTTGATCGTTCGGCTCATGCCGGGGATCCTACGTCCGCGCGGGAGGCGAGAGGCGCCCGGGCGACGAGCCGGAAGCCGCGCCTGACGCGCCCCGCCTCCAGTTGCCCGCCCACCTTCTCCAGGCGCTCGGCCAGGCCCGTCAGACCGTTGCCCGGGCCCTTGGCCACCCCGGCGGTGCCACCCGAGCCGTTGTCCTCGACGCACAGTTCGAGGAACGGCCCGTCCAGGGTCTGGCGGCGCACCAGGCCGACGGCGCACCGGGTCGCCCCGCTGTGCCGTACGACGTTGGTGATCGCCTCGCGCAGCGCCCAGGCGAGCGCGGACTCGCTCTCCTCCGGGACGCCGTGCAGGTCGGGCTCGGCGGGCACGTCGGCGATGACGTCGGCGGCCGTCAGCGCCACGTGGGCGCCCGCCAGTTCGGCGTGCAGGCGGGGGCGCCGGTAGCCGGTGACGGCCTCGCGGACGTCGACCAGGGCCTGGCGGCTGACCTGCTCGATGTCGGCGACCTGCTGGGCCGCCTCGTCGGGCCGGCCGGGCAGCATCCGTCCGGCCAGCTCGCTCTTCAGCGTGATCAGCGAGAGCGAGTGGCCGAGCAGGTCGTGCAGGTCGCGGGCGAGCCGCAGCCGTTCCTCGTTGGCGGCGAGCTGGGCCACGGTGGCGCGGGCCTTGCGCAGGTCGACCGTGGTGCGCACCAGTTGCCGTACACCGGTCATCGCGAAGCCGACGAGCGTCACCAGCAGGAACAGGGTCCACTCGCCCTGTGCGCCGGTGTGCTGGGCGACGAGCAGCATCACGGCCGTGGTCAGCGGGATCGTCCAGTAGGCGATCCGCAGCGGGTTCGTCGCGCCGCAGGCCACGGAGACGTACACGAACAGGCCGATCCACTGTGCGCCGAGGGTCAGGCACAGCACGACGGCGAGGACGCCGAGCGCGGAGACGAGCCAGCCGACGACGCGCCCGGAGAACGGCCGCCCCATGTTCCGGTAGACCAGCGCCAGATAGGTCCCGGTGAAGGCGGCGAGGCCCGCCCAGCCGGCCGCGGTGGCCGCCATCGTGTGGGCGCCGGAGACGAGGTCCTGCACCGGCGAGCTGAGGAAGATCAGCCAGGGCAGGATCCACACCAGTTTGCGCAGCGCCTCGCCCCTGTTCCGCGGCGGCTCGCCCATGCGCATCAGCCGGTCCGCCCGTGCTTCGCCGGGCCGCGGGTCTTCCGTCGTGACGCTCACGCCTTCAGCGTGTCCTTCCGGTACAGCCAGGCCGCGCCGCCCGCGAACAGGGCGAAGAAGACGACGAGGATGGCGAGGTCCTTCGCGTGCGGGGCCTGGCTCTCCTCGATGGCCCGCCCCAGTGCAGCGTACGCGTGCGTGGGAAGCCACTCGGCGATGTTCTGCAGCCACTGCGGGAAGGTGGTCGAGGGCATCCACAGCCCGCCGAGCATGGACAGGCCGAAGTAGATGATCATCGTGATCGGGCGGACCGCGTCCCCGCTGGCGAGGTAGCCGATGGCGACGCCGAGCGCGGCGAAGACCAGGCTGCCGGCCCAGATCGCGCCGGTGAGGGCGAGCCACTGCCAGGCCTCAAGACGGACCTGCTTGACGACGGCGGCGACCACGAAGACGACGACGATCGACGGCAGGCTGACCACGGCGGCGCCGGCGGTCTTCGCGAGGACGTAGCCGCGCCCGGGCAGGGAGGTCAGCCGGAGCTGCCGCACCCAGCCGCTCTCGCGCTCCTTGGCGATGCGCTCGCTGTTGCCCATGAGGACGGCGGTGAGGGCGCCGAAGGACGCCATGGAGACCATCATGTACGTCGGGACGGTCAGGCCGGTGCCGTCGACCTTGGTGACGCCGTCCGACTTGCCCGCGATGATCAGGAAGAGGATCGAGGGGTAGAGCACCGAGAAGAACAGGAACTTGCGGTTGCGCACGGCGCGGGTGAGTTCCAGCCTGATCAGACTGTTCACGACTGCTTGGCCTCCTCGGCCTCGGTGATGGCGACGAAGGCCTGCTCGAGCCCGAGCCCGGCGACTTCGAGGTTGTGGGGGTAGACGCCGAGCCCGTACAGGGCGTGCACGGTCGCGTCGGCGTCGGAGGACTGGATGCGGACGGTCTGGCCGCTCACGGTCAACGAGGTCAGGAAGGGCAGACCGCGCAGGGCGGCCTCGTCGATGGCGCCCTCCAGGTCGAAGGCGACCCGTCGGGCCCCCGCCTTCGCCTTGATCTCGGCGGCGGTGCCGTCGGCCAGCAGCCGTCCCCGGTGCAGGACCAGCACCCGGTCGGCGATGGCGTCGGCCTCCTCCAGGTAGTGCGTGGCGAACAGGACCGTACGGCCGTGGTCGGCCTGTTCGCGCATCGTGGCCCAGAAGGCCTGGCGGGCGGTGACGTCCATGCCGGTGGTCGGCTCGTCCAGGACGATCAGGTCGCTGTCGCCGGCGGTGGCCAGGGCGAAGCGGACGCGCTGGGCCTGCCCGCCGGAGAGCTTGTTCACCTTGCGGTCGGCGATCTGGGAGATACCGGCCCGGGCGAGCACGTCGGCGGTCCGGTACCGCTTGGGGTGCAGGTCGCAGGCGAGCCGCACCAGCTCGGCGACGGTGACGTCCTCCATCAGCCCGCCGCTCTGCAGCATGGCGCCCACGCGCCCGGCGACGATCGCCTCGCGCGGAGTGGTGCCGAAGACGCTGACGGTGCCGCTGTCGGCCTGCCGGAGGCCGAGCAGCAGGTCGAGGGCGGTCGACTTGCCGGCGCCGTTCGGGCCGAGCAGGGCGACGGTCTCGCCCGGATGCAGGGCGAGGGTCAGCCCGTCGACGGCCCGTACGTTCCCGTAGGTCTTGGTCACCTGGTCGAACCCCACCACCGTGGTGGTGCCGGCTCGCTCCGCTGTTGTCGTCATGTCCGACATGCTGACCGACGGGCGCGGGCGCCGGGCAGTGTCGCGGGTCCTGACTGCCGGATGACAGATGTCATGTGCGCGAGGTGACCGCACCGGAGGGTCGCGCCACGAAGAGCGGAGGGCACCCGGGGTCCGTGCCGGACCGGGTGCCCTCTGCCGCTGCCTGTCGCGGGACTAGCTTGGGTTGGTGTCGATGACTCCGACCCGCTCCGCCGTCGTCTTGCCGCGCAAGGCCTTGCGCAGCGCGGAGGCGACGTCCTGGGGAGTGACGGCCGTCTTCTGCCCGGTGGCCCGGGTGATCAGCACACCGTCGAAGGTGCCGCCGTACGCCTTCTTGAGCGCCTCGAGGTCGTACGTCTCCGAGAGCTTGCCGTCGATGGCCTTGACACCGAGGATCTTCGGCAGGGACACGGGACCGAACGGGATCTTGTGCGCCGGGTCGGTCTGAACAGTGACAATGCCCGACATCGCCGGCTGCGCGAACTCCTTCATCATCCGGTCGACCTCGGCGTTGGAGACCGTCGGCTGCTTGGTGACGGTGGGCAGCTGGACCGGCGTGGACGTGCCCGTCTCCACCTGGGCGCGGTAGGCCTGCTGGACCAGCTGGATCGAGCCGCCGACGTCGATGCCCTTGCCCGGCTTGCCGTACACGGGAACGGCCTTGCCCGACTGGAACTTGATGCCGCCCTCGGTCACCGATCCGGCGCCGCCCGACACGCTCTGCAGGGCGACCTGGAGCTTCTCCTCGTCGACCGGCATCTGCGGCTGGACCACCCGGTGGTTGCCGAACAGCGAGCCGATCACCGAGACGGGGTTGTAGTCGCTCGTCGCGGCCGCGCTCGCGGTGGCCTGGGTGTCGAACTGGAGCCCGGCCTGGTCCGGCTTGAGGGTCACGGACTTGCCCTCGACCGACAGCTTCAGCGGCTGGTTCACCTGGCTGCCGAAGGCCTCGTCGAGCTTCTTGACCGCGTCGTCGCGGGTGCCGCCGCCGATGTCGACGCCGAGCACGGTGGTGCCCTTGGGCACGTCGGAGTGGTTCATCAGCAGCCCGGCGCCGTAGGCGACACCGGCGACACCGATCACGGCGACGCAGAGCAGGACGAACTTGTTGCGGCCCTTCTTCCTGGCCTTGGGCGCGGCAGCCGCGGCAGCGCTCTGCGGGGCGGGCTGGGACAGCCCCGGCGGCGTGTGCGTCTGCGGCCCGCTCCAGTCGGCCTCCGGTCCGAACGGCGAGTCCGGACCTGGCTGTATGACGGCCATGCCGCTGGTGACGGTGTTCCCGGAGACGTTGTCCGGCCGGACGCCGTAACCGGGGGTGCCCGGCTCGGGAACCTGCTGCTGCGGGGTGAGCACCGCGGTGTCGTCGCTCAGACCGCCGCCGGGGCGCCCCGCGTGGGAGCCGGGCGCACCGCCCGCGGGCGGCCGCAGGGGTCCGTCGCCGGTGACGGGACCGCTCGTCGGGCCCTTGGGGCCCTGCGGGCCGCCCGGCACACCGGGGACGCCCGGGCCGTCGTCGGAGAAGTACGCCAGGTCCTCACGGCGCGGCTCGTCGCCGAGGCGGGGGCCGCCGCCGGAGAGCGGGCCCGCGCCCAGCGCCTCGGTGACGTCGAAGGATCCGGTGCCGCCGCCGTGGCCGGGCGCGACGGGGCCGCCGGTGACCCCGGGCAGGCCGGAGCCGGGGGCGCCGGGCCGGGAGCCGCCGGCCGCGCCGGGCACGCTCATGGCGCCTGTCACGCCGCTGGGGCGGCCCCCGCCGGACGATCCCGGACCGGAGGGGCCGGCGCCCACGGGCCGGGGCACGGAGGAACCCGGACCGGAAGCGCCGGGGCCGGACCCGTTCGCCGCGGGCCCGCCCGAACCACCCGGCAGTCCCGCGCCGTTGGTGGATCCGCCGCCCTGACCGCCTTTGTTCGCCTGGGGCTTGCGGGGGGCGAACCAGTCGCTGGTCACCTTCTCCTCCGCCGGCACGGCGGGCTCGGCGGGCGGTTCCGCGGCGGCCTCGGGCGCCGGGGCGGCCTGCTGCGGGGCCTCGCCGCCGTTGTCCTCGGCGTCGCTCTCGGAACCTTCCGAGGAGACGGGCGTACGCACGACGACCGGCGGGATCGGCCTGGATCCGGGGATGTTGATCCGGATCCGTGTCGTCAGCGTGGTCTCGGTCTTGCGTTCCTCGGGCTGCGCGGCCGAACGGCCCGCGTCCGCTCGGTCGTCGGAGACCGCCGGGATTCCGTACGGCGGGGTTCCCGAGGGGTAGGCGGCTCCGCCGCGCCCGTTGGGCCCGGACGACGGAGTGTCAGTTTCACGACTCAAGGCAGGTTCTCCCGATTGGCTCCGCCGCACGGTACGACCTCAGTGCGGGCGGCTCGGCGGCGCGCGCACCACCATACTGGCCGCTCCGGGCCCTTATCCCGGGACCGCTGGGTAAACCCCCACGGGACCCCTACCGGCACCCCGGGAAGAAGTGGTACGTCACTTCCCAAGTCGGGCGTCGTCGCCGTCCGGTTGCCGCCCCGGAGCCAAGGTGGCGCAGATCACAGCAACGGCCATGCCGCCGAGCAGGAAGAGGTAGGAGCCGCCGCCGGCCGCGAAGAAGAAGTCTCCTTCGGGGCGGCTGGCCGTGAGCACGAACACGGTGACGACCCAGCCGGCCGCTCCCGCCACGGCCCCGCCCCGGCTGCGCGCGGCCCGCGCCCCGCCCAGGAACAGCCCGGCGGCGCCCGCGAGCGCGAGCAGCAGCCCGCCGGGGAACCAGGCGGCCTGCACCAGGGCACCCGCGACCGCGACCACCGCGCCGAGCAGGAAGAGTCCCAGGTACGCGGCGGCCCGCCCGGCGGAGGGCGGCTTGAGAGGCTGCGCGAGCATGGAGCCCCCTCCCCCTGAACTCATGACGCCTCCTTCTCGGTGCCGGCGAACAGATCGGTCTCCCGCTCCCCCGGCCCCGCGACGGGTTCCCCGCGCACCAGCTCGTAGAACTCGGTGGTGAAGACGGGCTGGGCGAGCCGGTTGGACAGGGCGAAGTACGGCTCGGCCATCTCGATCTGGGTGGCGTGCGCGCGCATCGCGGCGACCTTGGCGGCGGCGTACGCGCCGCCGTCGACCGCGGTGGTGACGCGCTCCTCGCCGACGACTCCGGGAACGTCGTCGATCGCCGCCGGCTCGTCGAACGGCAGCCCGGGCAGATCGTCCTTCAGCCGTGCGAAGGCCTCCTCGGCGACCGGGCGCGGGAGGCGGTTCCAGTACACCTTGGCGATCCGCCAGGGCTCGCCGAGACCGGGGCGCACGGCGGGGTCGGCCGCCAGGTCCACGGCGCGCATGGCGATGCGGTGGGCCTGGATGTGGTCGGGGTGGCCGTAGCCGCCGTTGTCGTCGTAGGTGACGAGGACCTGCGGGCGCACCTCGCGGATCACGGCGACGAGGTGCTCGGCGGCGGTGTCGAGGTCGGCCTGCCACAGGCAGTCCGGGTCGTCGTTGTCCGCGAGCCCCATCATCCCGGAGTCCCGGTACCGCCCGGCCCCGCCGAGCAGCCGGAAGTCCTCGACTCCCAGCTCCCGCATGGCCGCGGCCAGCTCCTGCCCCCGGTACGGGCCGAGCCCGGCCGCTCCCTCCAGGTGCCGCAGCTCGTCCGGGATGACCTCGCCCAGCTCCCCGAGCGTGCAGGTCACCAGCGTCACCCGGGCACCCTCGGCCGCGTAGCGCGCCATGGTCGCACCGTTGTTGATCGACTCGTCGTCGGGATGCGCGTGCACCAGCATCAGCCGCCGAGCGGCCCGTTCCGTCATGGGCCCACCCTACGAGGCCTCCGAACCTCCCCAGGCGTCTCCCCGGGCCGGGGCAGGCGCCTCGGAGACGGCACCGGGAGCACGTTCAGGACTCGGCTTCCTCAGCGCTGTCCCCCCGATAGCGCGGCAGACCGTCCGTCGCGATCGTCCACTCGCCGATGGTGACGTCCTCGCCATAGACGAAGTCCTTGCGGGTCGCATAGCGGGGGCCGTCCGGGGTGGGGTGGATGTCGGTGAAGACCGCGCCTTCGCCGGTGCGCGGGTCGAAGACGGCGTAGACGGGGATGCCGAGCAGCGGGTAGTCCCGCACTTTGCCCATCCAGTCGTTGCCCGGATTCGAACGGGAGACGATCTCGATGGCGGCGATGAGCGTTCGGGGATCGACGGACCCTTCGGTGTCCATGTCGTCTTCGGCGATCACCATCACGTCCGGGCGGCGCATGACGCATTCGGGCTCGCTCTCCACGTCGGGCTCGCCGGTATGGGCGACGATCTCTTCCGGCATCACCTTCTCCAGGCGCTTCCGGAGCCGCAGCGCGGTCAGCTCGTGGCGGCCGCTGGGCGACATGACGTCGTGGACGATCCCTTCCTTGGTGATCTCGAATTTGCCCGGCAGCGTGTCGTCCGCGGACTGGACGAAGTCGCGCATGGCCCGGTACAGGTGGGAGCCGCCCTGCTTCGCGTTGTCCGGTACGACGGCCATGGCGCTCGCTCCTCGTCTGTGCCCGGGGGCAAGGATCGTCACGTTCATGCTAGGCGTCCTCCTGGAGATGGGTTCGGCAGTCGCGGCAGCGGCCGGGTTCGGGGGCGCGGAAGGCGCGGTCGCAGCCCTCGCAGGTCTGAAGCGGGTGCCGCACGGGCAAAGGGGCGGCCGGGGCGCGGAACGGAAGCGGCGGTGGGAGCTGGGCGGTGAGGCGGTGGGCCAGGACGGCGGCGGGGTGGCGTAGTCCCTCGGGTGGGAGGTCGGCGATGAGGGCGTGGCGAACGGCCGCCGGGCCCACCTCGCGTTCCAGCCAGGCGGCGACGCCTGGGGCCAGATGGGCCGTGTCGCAGGCGGAGAGCAAGAGGCGGGAGTCGTGGCGACGGAGGTCCGCGAGGAGGTCGGTGGCCGCCTTCAGAAGGGCAGGGGCGGGATACGCGGGGCGGGGGACGGCGGGGAGCGGCTTGCGGGCCGCGCGCTTCTCACGTGCCCCGCCGGTCTCGCGCGCCGCCTGCTTCTCGCACTTCTCCCGCTTCGGCGGTGCAGCCGGACGGTCCGGCGTGCGGGGGGGCTTCCTCGTGGTGACGCGGGCGCCCCTCGGCAGCGACTGGAGGTGCACCGCGAGTCCGATCGCGAGCAGCGACAGCGCACGGTGCTGGGCCAGGTGGTTGCCGATCACCGTGAAGCGGGTGGTGTGGCGGGTGTTGTCGTGGACGAGTCCGCCGGTGTGGTGGCCCCGCTTCGGGTCCTTGTCGGCCGCAATACGGGACTGGGCGTGCGGGGGCACGCTAGGGTGCTGGGTACCCATCGGGAAGCTCTCTCTTCCTCGGTGGTCAGGCCCTCGCACTGGGATTGCCGTCCCGGCGGGGGCCGTCGCATGTCTGTGGTTGTTGTGCTGCGTTGCGCTGAGCGTAGAGCCGCCGGGGGCTGCGAAATCCAGCCGAGGCGGGATTGTTCACCCGCCCGAGTGAGCGTGGGCCGCGGGCGGGAGGGGTGGGGCTTGGTGGGGGTTCTTTCTCCCTCGTTCCTTTGCTTTTAGCCGTCGGCGGCACCGGAACCCGTGGGGGCGCGTTCCGGTCGCGGCAGGCGCAGCTCGGCCCAGATGGTCTTGCGCGGGAAGCGCTCCTCGGCCACGCCCCAGCGGTCGGCGAGGGCGTCCACGAGCAGCAGGCCACGGCCCGACTCGGCGTCCGCGTCCGGCTCCTGGAGCTTCGGGTGGCGTTCACCGCGCGTGTCGGTGACTTCGATACGGAGGGTGCTACCGACCACGTACAGCGTCAGGCGGAAGCTGCGGCCGGGGAGCCGGCCGTGGGTGGCCGCGTTCGCCGCCAGCTCGGCCACGATGTGGCTCGCCGCCTCGATCGGGAGCTCCCAGTTGCGGAGCTGGTCGGCGGCGAGCAGCCGGGCCAGGCGGGCGCCTCGCGGGGTGCACGACAGGAGCACGCTGAAGTTGCGGACTTGGGCGTGGAGTTGGGCGGTGGGCTCGGCAATTTCCTGATTCACGTCACTCAGCGTGGCCGAGCAGGCTTACCGTGACGAGTAATCAAGCTGTTGCGTAGGGTCACCGTCCACTGCTTGTCCGGTGCTGTCCAAGCTGTCGATGGCGTTCTTACGAGTACGACACGCACTACGGAAGGGCGCGCACATGTCGGTGGACGGTGAGGCGGTACGGACCCGGGTCGACTCGGAAACGTTGGACGAGCCGGGGTGGGAGGTGGACCCGGACGACGACTGGGCGCTCGCCGTGGTCGCCACGGTGGGGCGGCAGTTGAGACTGCGGCGAGAAGCGGCGGGGATGCGGGTCACCGAGTTCGCCGCGGCGATCGGGTACGGCGACGATCTCGTGTACAAGATCGAGAGCGGCAAGCGGATCCCGCGGCCTGAATATTTGGACAGGGCGGATGAGTTGCTGAGGGCGGGCGGGTTGCTCTCGGCGATGAAGGAGGACGTGAAGCGGGTCCGGTACCCGAAGAAGGTCCGGGACCTGGCGCAGATGGAGGCGCGGGCCGTGGAGATCGGCGTGTACGTGTGCCACAGCATCAGTGGGCTGTTGCAGACGGAGGCCCACGCCAGGGTGGCGTTCGAGTCGCGCCAGCCTCCGTACTCGGAGGACGAGGTGGAGCGAATGGTGGCCGCCCGCGTTGCACGGCAAGCCATCTTCGACAGGGCTCCGGCACCCTCGCTCAGCTTCGTGCTGGAAGAGGCGCCGCTCCGGCGCCCCCTCGGGGGCACAATGGTTGTGGCGACAGCAACTCGAACGTCTGCTTGAGGTGGGGCGGTTGAGCAATGTCACGCTACAGGTGATGCCTACGGAATGTGAGGTTCACCCGGGCTTGGACGGAAAGATCGAGTTGCTGAAATTCGAGGACGGCACGACGGTGGGGCGCGCCGAGGGCGCGTTCAACGGCCGGCCCACCTCCGATCCGAGGCAGCTGCGCATCCTTGAATTGAGGTATGGCACCATCCGGGCGCAGGCTCTCCCGCCGCGGGAGTCCATGACCTTCATCGATCAACTGCTGGGAGAAAAATGAACTACAGGGCCTCCGTCGGGGACACCTCCGAACTGGCTTGGTTCAAGAGCAGCTACAGCGACGGCAACGAAGGCGACTCCTGCGTCGAGATCGCCATCGCCCCCAGCACGGTCCACGTCCGCGACTCGAAGTACATCGAGGGCCCCCGGCTCGCGATGACGCCGGAGTCCTGGACCCACTTCGCCTCGTACGCCTCCAAGGGCTGACAGGGCGGAGCGCGTAGCCGGTGACCATTCCCGGACAACACTGCAGAAATGCCACCCTTTCAGGGAATTGGCGGCACTGTGTCCGATTGGTGATCCTTTTCATGTCTGGCACGCACTCCGAAAGGGATGACATGCGCAAGTTCCTGTCCGTCGGGGCCGTGGTGGCCGCGACCGCTGCCGCCACCCTGCTGCCCGCCGGTCCGGCGGCCCCCTCCTCGGCCCCGGCGTCGGCCACGGCGGTCTGCGCGATCGACCACTTCTGCCTCTACGAGTTCTCCAACGGCACGGGCCGCCGCGGCAGTTACGTGAAGGGGACGGACGACGTGAAGCGGCAGAACCTGCCCTCGGCCCGCTCCGCATGGAACCGCACCAACGAGTACTGGTGCGTGTGGAGCAAGGACGACTACCTGGGCACCAAGGTGATCGTCCAGCCCAACGAGGGACTCAAGGACCTCCACGGCGCCTTCCGCTCCGCCCTGCCGGCGAGCGCCATCCGCTGCTGAGGCGGGCACCCGCGTGTGGTGGGGCAGGCGCCGCCCCACCACCGAGGACACAGCCCACGGGGACTAGAACTTGAAGCTGCCGATCATCCCCGCGATGTTCGTGGTGAGTTCGCTGATCGTGGGGGCTACCGTGGACGACGCCAGGTAGAAGCCCAGGAGCATGCACACGATCGCGTGGCCCGCCTTGAGGCCCGACTTCTTGATCAACAAGAAGACGATGATCGCCAGCAGCACCACCGCCGAAATCGAGAGTGCCACGGCGGCTCACCTCCAAAGTTCCCGGGACGCGGGGGGTGTCGGGGGTATCGGGGGTCGTCGGACTATGGGGGCAGATAAATCCACACAGCAGGCAGCAGGTTCATACCCACTATGCGCTAACGATCATAACTATCCGCACGCGCGCATCGGTCGGCGCACGGCCGCACAAGGGGGCGCATGGCCAATATGGTCATGGCATGACGACCGAGCCTGTCTCCTTCCCCCGACGGCACGCGCGCACCCAGCGGTTCACGCTCGGCGCGCCGCGCGCGTTCACCGTGGCTCCCGACGCCTCCCGCGTCGTGTTCCTGCGCTCCGGATCCGGCACCGACCGGGCCAACTCCCTCTGGGTGCTCGACCTTGGCGACGGTGCGGAGCGCGTGGCCGCCGACCCGCGCGCCCTCCTCGGCGGCGCCTCCGAGGACCTCTCGGCCGAGGAACGAGCGCGCCGCGAACGCAGCCGCGAGGGTGGTGCCGGCATCGTCGGCTACGCCACCGACACCGCCGCGGAGTTGGCGTCTTTCGCCTTGTCAGGGCGGCTTTTCACGGCCGAGTTGCGGGCCGGTACGGCCCGCGAACTGCCCGTCCCCGGACCGGTGATCGACCCCCGTCCGTCCCCCGACGGACGGCACGTCGCCTACGTCACCGCCGGGTCCCTGCGGGTGGTGGGCGCCGAGGGCGACGGCGACCGGGCGCTCGCCGAACCGGAGTCCGAGGGCGTCGCCTACGGCCTCGCGGAGTTCATCGCGGCCGAGGAGATGCAGCGTTCCCGCGGCTTCTGGTGGGCGCCGGAGTCGGACCGGCTGCTCGTGGCGCGCGTGGACGACACGCCGGTGCGGCGCTGGTGGATCTCCGACCCGGCGCAGCCCGAGCGGGAGCCGAACCGTGTCGCCTACCCGGCCGCCGGCACCCCCAACGCGGACGTACAGTTGTTCGTGTTCGGTCTGGACGGGGCCCGCACGGAGGTCCTCTGGGACCGGTCCCGCTACCCGTATCTGGCTCATGTGCACTGGTCAGCGGCGGGGGCGCCGCTGCTCCTCGTACAGGCGCGCGACCAGCGAAGCCAGCTGTACCTGGCAGTGGACCCGGAGTCCGGAGCGACCCGCATGGTGCATGCCGACGAAGATCAAGATTGGCTTGATCTTTTCCCCGGGGCGCCGAGCTGGTCCCCCTCGGGGCAGCTCGTGCGTGTCGCCGACGAGGGCGGCGCGCGGGTGCTGGCGGTCGGCGAACGACCGCTCACCGGAGCGCAGCTGCACGTGCGGGCGGTGCTGGACGTGTCGGGCGACGACGTGCTGGTCGCGGCCTCTGCGGGCGAGGAGGCGGCCGAGCCGGAGACCGGTGAGGTACACGTCTACCGCGTCAACGAGCTCGGCGTGGAGCGCGTGAGTCAGGAGCCGGGTGTGCACAGCGCGGTGCGCGCCGGGGGCGTGGCCGTCCTCGTCTCCGCCACGCTCGACCGGCCGGGCGCCCGGGTACGGGTGGTGCGCGAGGGCCGGACCGTGGCCACCATCCGCTCCCACGCCGAAGACCCCGGTTTGTCCCCGCGCGTGACCCTCACCCAGGGGGGCGCACGCCGAATCCCGTGCGCCGTGCTTATGCCTACGGACTACCCCCGTGACACTGCCGCCTCCGCTCCCCTGCCCGTCCTGCTCGACCCCTACGGCGGCCCGCACGGCTCCCGCGTGGTGGCCGCGCACAACGCGCACCTCACCTCCCAGTGGTTCGCCGACCAGGGCTTCGCGGTGGTCGTCGCCGACGGCCGCGGCACCCCGGGCCGCTCCCCCGCCTGGGAGAAGGCCGTCCACCACGACTTCACGGTCACCCTCGACGACCAGATCGAGGCCCTGCGGGACCTCGCCGGGACGTATCCGCTCGACCTCGGCAGGGTCGCGATCCGCGGCTGGTCCTACGGCGGCTATCTGGCCGCCCTGGCCGTGCTGCGCCGCCCCGACGTCTTCCACGCGGGCATCGCGGGTGCCCCGGTCACGGACTGGCGCCTGTACGACACCCACTACACCGAGCGGTACCTGGGCGACCCGGACCAGGTTCCGCAGGTGTATGCCCACAGCTCCCTGGTCACCGACG
Source organism: Streptomyces sp. NPDC014889 (assembly GCF_043081205.1). Classification (NCBI taxonomy): domain Bacteria; kingdom Bacillati; phylum Actinomycetota; class Actinomycetes; order Kitasatosporales; family Streptomycetaceae; genus Streptomyces; species Streptomyces sp. NPDC014889. The sequence continues at coordinate 284,842 of NZ_JBIBWH010000004.1, read as the reverse complement.
ACGGGCTCTCCTCGCCCGCCGAGCCGCACCGGCCGCTGATGATCGTGCACGGCCTGGCCGACGACAACGTGGTGGTCGCCCACGCCCTGCGGCTGTCCTCCGCCCTGCTCGCCGCGGGCCGCCCGCACGAGGTGCTGCCGCTGTCCGGAGTCACCCACATGACTCCGCAGGAACAGGTCGCCGAGAACCTTCTGCTGCTCCAGGTGGACTTCCTCAAGCGTTCCCTGGGGCTCGGCTGAGCACGGGGCCGGGGCGGCACACGGCACGCCGCCCCGGCCCCCGATCCCACAGCGCTCCGGTCACGGCGCCTTGGTGCCGCTGCCCTCTCCGTCGGTGTCCCGTTCCTCCGGCGGCACCACCTGAAGCTCCGCCGCGTAGTGGCACGCCGAGTCGTGCACCGCCGGCCCGGTGTCGTGCTGGAACTCCTCGGGCACCGCCAGTTCCGGCACCTCCAGCGTGCAGCGCTCCCGCGCCTTCCAGCAGCGGGTGCGGAACCGGCAGCCGGAGGGGATGTCCGTCGGGGACGGCACGTCCCCCGAGAGGATGATCCGCTCCCGGCGCTCCCGCGCCCCCGGGTCCGGCACGGGCACGGCGGACAGCAGCGCCTGGGTATAGGGGTGCGTCGGATGGTCGTAGATCTGCTCGTCCGTGCCGATCTCGACGATCCGCCCGAGGTACATCACCCCCACCCGGTCGGAGATGTGCCGCACGATCGACAGGTCGTGCGCGATGAAGACGTACGACAGGTCGAACTCGTTCTGCAGCCGCTCCATCAGGTTGATCACCTGGGCCTGCACCGAGACGTCGAGCGCGGAGACCGGCTCGTCGGCGACGATGATCTCGGGCCGCAGCGCCAAACCCCGGGCGATGCCGATGCGTTGGCGCTGACCGCCGGAGAACTGGTGCGGGTAGCGGTTGATGTACTCCGGGTTGAGGCCGACCACGTCCAGCAGCTCCCGCACCCGGCGCCGCCGGTCGCCCTTCGGCGCCGCCTCGGGGTGGATCTCGTACGGCTCCCCGATGATGTCGCCCACCGTCATACGGGGGTTGAGCGACGTGTACGGGTCCTGGAACACCATCTGGATGTTGCGGCGCACCGCCTTCAGCGCCCGCCCGGACAGCCGGGTGATGTCCTCGCCCCGGTAGCGGATCTCGCCCGCCGTGGGCCGCTCCAGATTGCACAGCAGCTTCGCGACCGTCGACTTGCCGCAGCCGGACTCGCCCACGATGCCGAGCGTTTCGCCCCGGCCCAGGGTGAAGTCGACGCCGTCGACCGCCTTGACCGCCCCGACCTGCTTCCTGAACAGGACGCCCCGGGTGAGCGGGTAGTACTTGACCAGCCCGCTGACCTCGAGGATCGGCTCGGGCTCCCGCTCAGCCGTCTGCTCTGTCACCCAGGCACTCCCTCCAGAAGTGGCAGGCGCTCACGCGGCTTTCGGAGACCTCGTACAGGGGCGGCACGTCCGTCCGGCATACGTCCCGGGCCATGGGGCAGCGCGGGTGGAAGGCGCAACCGGGCGGGATCGACTGGAGGTTGGGCGGCAGGCCCTTGATGGCGTACAGCTCACGGCCCTTGTGGTCCAGGCGCGGGATCGAGTCCAGCAGGCCCCGCGTGTACGGGTGAGCGGGCGCCTTGTAGATGTCGTGCACCGGCGCGGACTCCACGATCCGGCCCGCGTACATCACCGCGATCCGGTCGGCGACGTCGGCGACCACGCCGAGGTCGTGGGTGATGAGGACGAGCCCCATGCGGTACTCGTGCCGGAGCTCGGCGAGCAGGTCCATCACCTGGGCCTGGACGGTCACGTCGAGGGCGGTGGTCGGCTCGTCGGCGATGATGAGCGCCGGTTCCAGGGCCAGCGCCATGGCGATCATGATGCGCTGGCGCATACCGCCGGAGAACTGGTGCGGGTAGTCGCCGATGCGCTGCCGGGCGGCCGGGATGCGCACCCGGTCCATCAGCTCCACGGCCCTGGCGCGGGCGTCCTTGCGGGACATGCCCCGGTGCACGACGAACATCTCGCCGAGCTGGTCGCCGACGGTCAGCACCGGGTTCAGCGCGGACAGCGCGTCCTGGAAGATCATCGCCATCTCGGCGCCCCGGATCCGCCGCCGTTCCTCCTCCTTCAGTCGCAGCAGGTCCCTGCCGCGGAAGAGGATCCGCCCGCCGCTGATCCGGCCGGGCGGCACGTCGAGGATGCCCATGACCGCCTGCGCGGTCACGGACTTGCCGGAGCCGGACTCCCCGAGCACGGCGAGCGTCTCGCCCCCGTCCACCTCGTAGCCGACTCCGTTGACGGCGTGGACGATCCCGTCCCGGGTCCTGAACTCCACGTGCAGATCGCGGACTTCGAGCAGCACGGCGCCGTCACCTCAGCTTCGGGTCGAGGGCGTCGCGCACCGCGTCGCCGAGCATGATGAAGGCCAGGACCGTGATCGCCAGCGCCCCGGCGGGCCACAGCAGCGCGTGCGGGGCGTTGCGGACGTAGGGCGAGGCGGCGGAGATGTCGATGCCCCAGGAGACGCTGGGCGGCTTCAGCCCGACGCCGAGGTAGGACAGGGTCGCCTCCAGCGCGATGTACGTGCCGAGCGCGATGGTGGCGACGACGATCACCGGGGCGACGGCGTTGGGCGTGATGTGCCGCAGCAGGATGCGCGAGTTGGAGGCCCCCAGGGCGCGGGCGGCCTGGACGTAGTCGAGTTGTTTGGCGGTGATGACGGAGCCGCGCGCGATCCGGGCGATCTGCGGCCAGCCGAGCAGCACGATGAACCCGACGACCGGCCAGACGGTGCTGCTCGGCACGACGGACAGCAGGACGAGGCCGCCGAGGACGACGGGGATGGCGAAGAAGACGTCGGTGGCCCGGGACAGCACGGCGTCCCCGGCGCCGCCGTAGTATCCGGCGAGCCCGCCGAGCACCGAGCCGAAGAGCGCCACGCCGAGCGTGGCGCACACCCCGACCGTGACGGACGCGCGGGCCCCGTAGACGGTGCGCGTGTAGACGTCGCAGCCCTGGCCGTCGAAGCCGAAGGGGTGGCCGGGCGCGGACCCGTCCTGGGCCCGGGCCAGATCGCAGGTGAGCGGATTGCCCGAGGTGATCAGGGAGGGCCGGATCGCGATGAGGACCAGGAAGCAGATCACCAGCGCGGAGAGCAGGAAGACCGGGTTGCGGCGCAGGTCGCGCCAGGCGTCGGACCACAGCGAGCGGGGCTTGCCCTCCGGCCCGCCCGGCGGCCGCTCCAGCGTCGTCGCCTCGCTCGCCGCGAGGTCCATCGCGCCGCCCATGCCGGTCCCGGCGATGGCGCGCTCGGGCTCCCTCGGCTGCTCAGGCATAGCGGATCCTCGGGTCGAGTACGGCGTAGAGCAGGTCCACGAGCAGGTTGGCGACCAGGAAGACCAGGACGAGGACCGTTACGAAGCCGACGACGGTCTGGGTGTTCTGCCGCAGGATCCCCTGGTAGAGCTGGTAGCCGACGCCGTGGATGTTGAAGATGCGCTCGGTGACGATGGCGCCGCCCATCAGCGCGCCGATGTCGGTGCCGATGAAGGTGACCACCGGGATGAGGGAGTTGCGCAGCAGGTGCCGGACGACGACCCGGCGCCGGGGCACTCCCTTGGCGACGGCCGTGCGCACATAGTCCGCGCGCCGGTTCTCGGCGATGGAGGTACGGGTCAGCCGGGTGACGTAGGCGAGGGAGACGGAGGCGAGGACCAGGCCGGGCACGATCAGCTCGCCGAAGGCCGCCGCCGGGGACACCGAGGGTCTGATCCAGCCCCACTGGACGCCGAACAGCAGTTGCAGCAGCAGGCCGGTGACGAAGGTGGGGACGGAGATGACGACGAGGGTGAGGACCAGGACCGAGGTGTCGACGGGCCGGCCGCGGCGCAGCCCGGTCAGCACGCCCAGGGTGATGCCGACGGCGATCTCGAAGAGGATCGCGACGACGGTCAGCCGGATGGTGACGGGGAACGCCGACGCCATGAGCTGGGTGACGGGCTGTCCGTTGAAGGCGGTGCCGAAGTCGCCGGTGAAGACGTTGCCCATGTAGGTCGCGTACTGCTGCCACAGCGGCTTGTCGAGGCCGAACTCCCGTCTGAGCTGGGCGGCGGTCGCGGTGTCGCAGGCGCGCTGGCCGCACAGTCCGGCGATGGGGTCGCCCATCACGTTCACCATCAGGAAGATCAGCAGGGTGGCCCCGAAGAACACCGGGATCATCTGGAGCAGCCGTCTGGCGACATAGCGTCCCATGCCGGATCAGCCGACCCTGATCTCGTCGTAGACGGGGACGCTGAACGGGTTGAGCGCCACGTCGTGCAGCCGGTCGGAGTAGCCGGCGCTGCCGTTCTGGTACCACAGCGGGATGGCGGCCATGTTGTCCCGTACGACGCCCTCGGCCTGCTGGAAGAGCCGGATCGAACGGGTCCGGTCGGTCTCGGCGTTGGCCTGGTCGACGAGGCGGTCGAATTGCTGGTTGGACCACTTGCCGTCGTTGGAGGACGCGCCCGTGTAGTACAGCGGCTGGAGGAAGTTCTGGATCAGCGGGTAGTCCATCTGCCAGCCGGCCCGGAAGGGCCCGGTCATCCGGTGCCCGCCGATCTGGTTGCGGAAGTCGGCGAAGGTGCCGACCGGGTTGCCGGCGCAGGCACGGTCGTTGCCGAGCACGTTGTTGATGGAGTTGCACACGGCGTCCACCCACTGCTTGTGCGAGCCCGTGTCCGCGTTGTACGTGATCCTCACCTGGCCGCCGGGGAGTCCGCCGCCCTCCTGGACCAGCTTCCGGGCCCCGGCCGGGTCGTAGTCGCAGGCGTGGCCGCACAGGCCGGGTTTGAAGCCGCCGGCCGTGCCGAGGACCGGGGAGGTCCAGTCGGTGGCCGGGGTGCGGGTGCCCCGGAAGATGGTCTCGGTGATCTGCTTGCGGTTGATGGCCATGGACAGGCCGGTACGGACCTTGCGCGCCCCGCCGGTGTTCCACTTCGGGTCGTAGAACGGGAAGGCGAGCGTCTGCAGGATGCCGGCCGGGCTGTTGATGTAACGGCCCGCCAGATCGGTCCGCACGTTCTTGAGCTGGCCCGCGGGGATGTCGTCGACGAGGTCGAGGTTGCCGGCCAGCACGTCGGTGTACGCCGTGTTGCTGTCGGTGTAGACCACGAGGGTCACGCCGTCGTTCCGCGCCTTGTCCGGACCCGGGTAGCCGTCCCACTTCCTGAGGGTCATCTGCGCGCCCTTGGTGTACGACTCGATGGAGTACGGGCCGTTGCCGACCGGCTTGTCCAGCCAGGCGGCGTGGTGGGTGAAGAAGGCGCGGGGCAGCGGGACGAAGGCGGCGTAGCCGAGGGTGTCGGGGAAGGTGGAGAACTTCTGGTTGAGGGTGACGGCGAAGGTGCGCGGGCCGGTGACCCGCAGCCCGGAGAGGGTGTCGGCGCTCTGTTTCCCGCTCTCCGGGTGGACCTTGTCGTAGCCCTCGATGTAGCCGAAGAAGTAGGCGTTCTTCTGGTTGTTGCGCAGGCTCGCGCCGTAGTTCCAGGCGTCGACGAAGGAACGGGCGGTGACCGGTTCGCCGTTGCTGAACCGCCAGCCGTTCTTGACGGTGATGGTGAAGTGCTGCGAATCGGCGGTGTAGATGCTCTCCGCGAGCATGTTCTCGGCCTTGGCGGTCCTCGGGTTGTACCGCTTCAGCCCGCGGAAGATCATGTCGAGCACCTTGCCGCCCTGCACCTCGTTGGTGTTGGACGGCTCCAGCGGGTTCTGCGGGTCGCCCCAGGATGCGGTCAGCGCCTTGGGGCCGACACCGGTTCCCCCGCCGCCGCAGCCGGCGAGGACGAGCAGGGCCACCGCCGCGCCCGCAGCCCACGGGGCGTGCGCGACTCCACGCATGGGTGCCTCCTCGGGATGCGATGACCTCAGGACATATCAGCACATGAACCGCATGTCACATGGTCGCCGCACCGATCGGTCCCGCCGGACGGATGTACGGATTCCGAGATGGCGGCGACGGATATCGGACCCATTACCAGATTCGTTCGAGAGGCTCCAAAATGTCCTCTCGCCCCGGTCATGGAAAGGTAATGCGGATCTCTCTTCACGGCCATGCTCTGGCAAAGATCTCAAAGAGAACGCCAACGCCGAGATGGATACATTGACCCTGCATGAATGGCGTTGAAAAGGTCCGCCTAGCCCGTGGGTGCGTCCTGCGGAGAACCACGACTTCCTCCGGGCCAGGAGCGACATGACCTCCCCAACTCCACTCGCCAAGGCTTCACTTGAAGTGGCGGAAGAGAGCACGCCGAAGGCGGGGCCCTCGGCTCCGAAGAGAGAGGGACGGTCACCGGGGCAGCTCGCGTGGCAGCGCTTCAAGCGCGACCGCTCCGGTGTCGTCTCGGCCTATGTGGTGATCTTCTTCTTCGTGGTGGCGCTCTGCGCGCCGCTCATCGCGAAGCTGTACGGAAAGGATCCGTACACGACGTACGGGCAGGACCAGCCGGGGCTGCTGAACGACTTCGGTTCACCCATCAAGCCCAACGGCGGTATCAGCGGCGACTTCTGGTTCGGCGTCGAGCCCGGTCTCGGCCGTGACGTCTTCACCTTCCTGCTCTACGGGATGCGCAACTCGCTGCTGATCGCGTCGGCCGCGACCCTGCTGGTGACCGTGCTGGGCGTCGTCATCGGCATCACCGCGGGCTACCTGGGCGGCAGGACCGACTACCTCGTCAGCCGGGTCATCGACATCCTGCTGGCCTTCCCGTCCACCCTGTTCTTCATCGCCTTCTGGCCGGTGATGATCAGCATTCTGGTCCCGCCGGACGAGAACACCCCGGTCTGGCTGACCGTCACCAGCCTGATCGCGGTCCTCACGGCCTTCGGCTGGGCCTCCCTCGCCCGCCTGCTGCGCGGTGAGGTACTGGCCCTGCGGGAACGGGAGTTCGTGGAGGCCGCCAGGGTGACCGGCGCCTCCCCGGCGCGGATCGTCTTCAAGGAGCTGCTGCCCAACCTGTGGACGCCGATCCTGATCCAGGCCACCCTCGCGCTGCCCATCTTCGTCACCGCCGAGGCGGGCCTGGCCTTCCTCGGCGTCGGACTGACCTCGCCGACACCCGACTGGGGCGTGATGATCCAGCGCGGCTCGGAGGTCTACCAGAACGACATCACCTTCATGCTCTTCCCGGGCGCGTCGATGGTGATCTTCGTGATCGCCTTCAACCTGCTCGGTGACTCGGTGCGCGACGCGCTGGACCCCAAGACCAAGCGCTGATTCAGAACGGACGCCGGGCGACGGGTCCGGCGGATCACCACCTCCCTCGACCAGAGCAGGAGCCATGTCCCTTTCCCGGAGAAACTTCATCATCGCCACGTCGGTCGCGGCCGGCGGCTCCCTCGTCCTGTCCGCGTGCAGCAGCGGCGACGCGGGCGGCGGAGACGGCGGCACGGGCGGGCACGGAGGTGCCGACACGTACACGGGCACCGTGACGGTCGGCACCAAGGAGGACTCCACGGGACCGGCGCCCGAGATCGAGGGCGCGCGCAAGGGCGGCACGATCCGCGGCATCGCCCCCGACGACTTCTCCCACCTCGACCCGCAGCGCATCTACTACTCGTGGAACTCCGCGGCCGGCAACCTGTTCATCCGCTGCCTCACCGGGTACAAGATCGCCCAGGACGGCTCGATGAAGCTGGTCGGCGACCTCGCCACCGATGCGGGCTCCACGCCCGATGGCGGCAAGACCTGGACCTTCACACTGAAGAACGGGCTCAAGTGGGAGGACGGCAGCGAACTCACCGTCGAGGATGTCCGCCACGGCATCGAGCGCGGCTTCGCCGGCTTCACCACCGAGGGCGCCCAGTACCTCCAGATCGCCCTCACCGGTGGTACTGACTTCCGGAGCAAGTACAAGGGCCCCTACGGGGGCAAGCACCTCGACTCGATCGAGACGGACGCGGACAAGAAGACGATCACCTTCCATCTGAAGGACGCCCGTCCCGACCTCAACTTCACGCTGGCGATGACCTCCTACGGCGCCGTGCCGGTCAAGCACGACACCAAGGAGAAGTACGACAAGGACCCGGTCTCCGCGGGTCCCTACCGGATCAGCAAGCACACCGTCGACAAGTCGATGACCATGGTGCGCAACGAGCACTGGGACCCGGCGACCGACTCGATCCGCAACGCCTACCCGGACAGTTTCGTCTTCGAGTTCGGTCCCGAGAACCTTCAGGCGACGGACCGGATGATTGCGGACTCGGGCCAGGACCAGTACGCCCTCATGGTGTACAGCGGCGTCCCCGCCGACCGCATCCAGAAGGTCCTCACCACCCCCGAGCTGAAGAAGCGCTCCTACAGTGGCCTGCTGAGCGGCACGAACTACTACGCGATCAACATGAGCCGCATCAAGGACCTCAAGGTTCGCCAGGCGCTCAACCACGCATGGCCGCTGGAGGGAATCCGCAGGATCTACGGTGGCCCCTCCGCCGGTGACTACGCGACCACCATCCTCAGTCCCGACATCCTGGGCCGGGAGGAGTTCGACGTCTACGGCAAGCTGAAGAAGCCGCAGGGCGACCCGGAGGCCGCGAAGAAGCTCCTGAAGGAGGCCGGCAAGCTCGGCCAGAAGATCGTCTACGCCTACCCGCAGTCCCAGACGTACGACCGGACCAAGGTCGTCATCGAGAACGCGCTGAAGAAGGCGGGCTTCACCCCGGTCCTCAAGGGCGTGGAGTCCACCAGCTACTACGACCAGATCCAGCAGGTCGACAACACCTTCGACGTGTTCTGGTTCGGCTGGGTCCCGGACTGGCCGACCGGCTACACGATGATGCAGCCGCTGTTCGACGGCGGCACGGTGGCCAACGGCACCAACAACGTCTCCCAGATGAAGGTCGGCTGGGTGGACGAGGCGATCAAGAAGAACGCCACCATCACCGATCCCGAGAAGGCCGGCAAGGCCTGGGCCGAGCTGGACCGGCGGATCATGGAGGAGCAGGCGCCCATCATCCCCGAAGTGTATTCCCGCCGCTTCTACATGTACGGCTCCAAGGTCGGCAACGCGGTCTTCGACCCGCTGTACTCCGCCGCCATCCTCTACAAGCTGTACGTCAAGGCCTGACGCTTCTCACGGGTGGGGCGCCGCAGCGGCGTCCCGCCCCCGTTCTCCCCCTCGTCGGCGTCTGCCAGGGAATTCCATCGCCATGCTCCGCTTCCTCGTCCGCCGGACAGTCGGCGCGCTCGTGATCCTGCTGATCATCAGCGCCATCACCTTCGTCCTCTTCTACGTCGCGCCCCGCGACCCCGCTCGCGTCGCCTGCGGCAAGATCTGCACGCCCGAGACGCTGAAGCTGGTCCGGCACAACCTGGGCATCGACGATCCGCTGCCGGTGCAGTACTGGCACTGGCTGAAAGCCGTCTTCGTGGGCCGGGACTACGCGTCGTTCGGGCACTGCCCCGCGCCCTGCCTCGGCTACTCGTTCCACAACCACGAGCCGGTTCTGGGCACCATCCTGGACCGCTTCCCCGTGACCCTCTCGCTCTCGCTCGGCAGCGCGGTGGTCTTCGTCCTCTTCGGCGTCGGCACCGGCATGATCGCCGCGGTCAAGCAGGGGAAGGCCCTCGACAAGATCGCCTCGTCGGCCTCGCTGATCTTCTCCTCACTCCAGATCTACATCGTCGGCGTGGTCGCGATGTACTACCTGTGCGACCAGTGGCACATCCTCAGCCGGCCCCGGGACGTACCGCTCTCCGAGGACCCCGCGGGCTGGTTCCAGGGCCTGCTGCTGCCCTGGCTCGTGCTGGCGCTGATCTTCACGGCCAACTACACCCGTATGAGCCGCTCCCAGCTCGTGGAGACCCTGAGCGAGGACTACGTCCGCACGGCACGGGCCAAGGGGCTCTCCCGCCGCACCGTGTTCTTCCGCTTCGCCTGGCGCGGCGCCATGGGACCCATCGTCACCATCTTCGGGCTCGACCTGGGCTATCTGCTGGGCGGGGCGATCATCACCGAGCAGACGTTCAGCCTGCACGGCATCGGCGCGCTGTCGGTCAAGGCGGTCCGGGACAACGACCTCCCCATGCTCCTGGGCGTGGTGCTGGTCGCGGCCGCCGCCATCGTCGTCTTCAACATCGTCGTCGACGCCGTCTACGCCGTCATCGACCCCCGCGTCCGCCTCGCCTAGGAGAGCACCATGAGCAGCACCCCCTTCCTCTCCGTGCGGGACCTGCACGTCCACTTCCCCACCCCGGACGGCACGGTCAGGGCCGTCGACGGGCTCTCCTTCGACGTGGAACGTGGCAGGACGCTCGGCATCGTCGGCGAGTCCGGCTCCGGGAAGTCGGTCACCAACCTCGCCGTCCTCGGCCTGCACCACCCCGACCACACCGAGATCAGCGGGCAGATCCTGCTCGACGGGCAGGATCTGCTGACGGCGAGCACGCGGGAACTCGAACGGCTGCGCGGCAACAAGATGTCCATGATCTTCCAGGACGCGCTGGCCTCCCTCTCGCCGTACCACACGATCGGACGGCAGATCGGCGAGACCTTCCGCAAGCACACCGGGGCCTCCCGGAAGGAGGCGCGGGTACGGGCCGTGGAGATGCTCACCCGGGTCGGGATTCCGCAGCCCGACCTGCGGGTCGACGACTACCCGCACCAGTTCTCCGGCGGTATGCGGCAGCGCGCGATGATCGCGATGGCCCTGGTCTGCGACCCGGAGCTGCTGATCGCGGACGAGCCGACCACGGCGCTGGACGTCACCGTGCAGGCCCAGATCATGGACCTGCTCAAGGATCTCCAGCAGGAGACCGGGACCTCCATCGTCTTCATCACGCACGACCTCGGTGTCATCGCGGACATCGCGGACGAGGTGCTGGTGATGTACGGCGGGCGATGCGTGGAGCGGGGCACCAAGAAGGAGGTGCTGAGCACTCCGCAGCACCCCTACACGCTGGGCCTGCTGGGTTCGATGCCGACGCTCGACGGGCCCGTGGACGTGCCGCTGTCGCCGATCCCCGGCGCCCCGCCCAGCCTGCTCGACCCGCCGGGCGGCTGCCGGTTCCACCCGCGCTGCTCCTTCACCGAGGAGGTCGGCGGCGGCCGGTGTGCCACCGAGCAGCCGGCGCTTGAACTGGTGGACGGCCGGGGCAGCGCCTGCCACCTCAGCACCGAGCAGCGCGCCCGGCGCTTCGCCGACCCAGCCGGAACCACACGGCCCAACTGACGTACAAGAGACGGGACTTCATCACCATGAGCAGCACCACTCCCCTCCTGGACGTCTCCGGACTCACCAAACACTTCCCGATCATGGGCGGCTTTCCGTTCCGGCGCAGGGTCGGCGCGGTACAGGCCGTGGACGGGCTGGACTTCAGCGTCGCCGAGGGCGAGAGCCTGGGTCTGGTCGGCGAGTCCGGCTGCGGCAAGTCGACCACCGGACGGCTGATCACGCGCCTGCTGGAACCCACGAGCGGCCGGATCGCCTACCGCGGCCAGGACATCACGCACGCCTCCCGGCGGGAACTGGCCCCGGTGCGCTCCGAGATCCAGATGATCTTCCAGGACCCGTACGCCTCGCTGAATCCGCGCCAGACCGTCGGCACAATCATCTCGGGGCCGATGGAGATCAACGGCATCGAGCCGGCTGGTGGGCGCGAGAAGCGCGTCAGGGAGCTCCTGGAGACCGTGGGGCTCAACCCCGAGCACTTCAACCGTTTCCCGCACGAGTTCTCCGGCGGGCAGCGGCAGCGCATCGGCGTGGCCCGGGCGCTGGCGCTCGAACCCAAGCTGATCGTGGCCGACGAACCCGTCTCGGCGCTGGACGTGTCCATCCAGGCGCAGGTCGTCAATCTGCTCCAGGGCCTGCGGAAGGACCTGGGCATCGCGTTCGTCTTCATCGCCCACGACCTGGCCGTGGTACGCCACTTCTCGCAGCGCGTCGCGGTGATGTACCTGGGCAGGATCGTGGAGGTCGCCGACCGCGACGAGCTCTACGGCAATCCCCGCCACCCCTACACCCGGGCCCTGCTCTCCGCCGTCCCGGAGCTGAGTACCGAGGACGCTCCGAGCCGTGAACGCATCCGCCTCACCGGCGATGTGCCCTCCCCCGTCAACCCGCCCTCGGGCTGCCGCTTCCGCACCCGCTGCTGGAAGGCGACGGAACGGTGCGCCGGCGAGGCGCCGCCGCTGGTGCGGGTGGAGGGCAGCGCAGAAGGGCATCTGACGGCCTGCCACTTCCCCGAGGGGGCCGGGAGCGAGGCCTGAGACCGACGGGGACGGCCGGGTGCGGGCCCGGCCGGTCCCGGCGCGGGCCGCCCGGCACGCTCAGCCGACGGCCGGGTACGGGTCCGTCGCGAGTCGCGCGTGAAGGTGGGTGTCGTCGAACGTGCCCGGCGCGCTCGACGCGGGCAGGAAGCCGCGCAGCACGCCCTCGTAGACGAAGCCGCAGCGGTCGGCGACCCGGCAGGAGGCCGTGTTGCCGACGGCGTGCCCCAGATCGATGCGGTGCAGACCGAGCTGTTCGAAGCCCCAGCGGACGCACAGCTCGACGGCCCGGGTCACCGCGCCGCGGCCGCGCGCCTCGGGCAGCAGCCAGTACCCGACCCCGGCGTGGCTCATGCGGGGCTCTATCTTGTGCAGCTCCACGCTGCCGAGCACCTCTCCGGTGGCCGCGTCGGTGACGCAGTACGGCGCGAGCGTGCCCTGTTCGAGAAGCCCGGCGCGCCTGGCGATGAAGGCCAGCGCCCCGGCCTCGTCCGTGGGCAGGGGCTGGAAGCCGGACCAGCGCCGCGACTCGGCGTCGTTCAGGCCTCTCAGCAGGGCCGGCGCGTCATCCTCCCGCCAGGCCCGCAGGCGCAGGCCGAAGCCGTCGAGTTCCTTGTACGGCAGGGCGTTCGCCGCCGCGGTCTCCGTCATGGGGTGCTCCTTGAGACAGTAGGAAATCGGTCCACCCGGCGCCTGGCCGCCCGGCGGAGGCCCGCCCGGCACGGAGTCCGTCCGACGCGGGATCCGACCAGCGCGGGTCGCTCAGCGCAGGCGCCGCCCGACGCAGGTCGCCCGGCACGGGATCCGACCAGCGCGGGTCGCTCAGCGCAGGGCCCGCCCGACGCAGGTCGCCCCGCACGGGATCCGACCGACGCAGGTCGCCCCGCACGGGGCCCGCCCGACGCAGGTCGCCCCGCACGGGACCCGCCCGACGCAGGTCGCCCCGCACAGGGCCCGCCCGACGCAGGTCGCCCCGCACGGGACCCGCCCGACGCAAGGCCCGATCGGCGCGAAGCCTGCCCAGCGTGGCGTCGGCTGGTGCGCGGACGCCGTCCCGCGCCGGGTCGCTCGGCGCGGCGTCACTCGACACGCCGCCGTCGCCCCGCGCCGGGCCGCCCGGCGCCGCGTCACTCGACACGCCGCCGTCGCCCCGCGCCGGGCCGCCCGGCGCGGCGTCGGTCGGCTCGCGGACGTCGGTCGGTGTCACGGGTGTTCGCCAGGTGTGCCGGGATCCGCGGCGTCCGGGGCGGTGTCGGCGGGCTTCCCGGGCGGTTCGGGGCGGGCCACCAGCTCGACTTCGAAGCCGTCGGTGTTCTCCAGGTAGGCGGCGTAGTGTCCGGGGCCGCCGGCGTACGGGTGGCGGTCGGCGAACATCAGCGTCCAGCCGTGCCGGGGCGCCTCGGCGACCAGGGCGTCGAGCCCGTGCCGGGTGGGCACATGGAACGCCAGGTGGTTGAGGCCGAGGCGGAGGCGGTCGTGCCGGTCCCCGCGGAGGGCCGGGGACCGCTCGACCACGAGGTAGGTGTCACCGGACCGCCAGCTCACCCCCGCCGGCCAGTCCTGGTACGGCGACCAGCCGAGCCGTTCGAGGAGCCAGCCCCAGCAGGCGCGGGCGCGCTCCAGGTCGGCCACCCAGAGCTCGATGTGATGCAGTGTCACCCGGTCGCTCCCCTCCCGCCTCGCTCCGTGACGTCGCCCGCCGATCAGGAAACGGCCGGCCGATACGGCTGGTTCCCGGCACCGTCCTGCGGTACCGGGAACCAGTCGGGGATCAGGCTGTGCCGATCAGCGGGTCACGCCGCGCCGACGACGTCCTTCTCCTCGGCGAAGTGGCAGGCCGACTCGTGGGCCGCCGGGGAGTCCGAGCCCTTGAAGCGCTCGGGCACGGCGAGCAGCGGCACCTCCTCGGCGCACTTGTCCTGGGCCTTCCAGCAGCGGGTGCGGAAGCGGCAACCCGAGGGCGGGTTGGCCGGGGACGGCACGTCGCCGGCCAGGATGATCCGCTCCCGGCGCTCGCGGGCATCCGGGTCCGGCACCGGAACCGCCGACAGCAGCGCCTGGGTGTAGGGGTGCGTCGGGTGGTCGTAGATCTGCTCGTCGCTGCCGATCTCGGCCATCTTGCCCAGGTACATCACGCCCACGCGGTCCGAGATGTGCCGGACGATCGACAGGTCGTGCGCGATGAAGACATAGGAGAGGTTGAGCTCGTCCTGGAGGCGCTCCATCAGGTTGATGACCTGCGCCTGGACGGACACGTCCAGGGCCGAGACCGGCTCGTCGCAGATGATGACCTCGGGGTTGAGCGCGAGGCCGCGGGCGATGCCGATGCGCTGGCGCTGACCGCCGGAGAACTGGTGCGGGTAGCGGTTGATGTACTCCGGGTTGAGGCCGACGACGTCCAGCAGCTCCTGCACCTTGCGGCGCCGGTCGCCCTTGGGGGCCACCTCGGGGTGGATGTCGAAGGGCTCGCCGATGATGTCGCCCACCGTCATACGGGGGTTGAGCGACGTGTACGGGTCCTGGAACACCATCTGGATGTTGCGGCGCACCGCCTTCAGCGCGCGCCCCGACAGCCGGGTGATGTCCTGGCCCTTGTAGAAGATCTCGCCGGCGGTCGCCTGCTCCAGGTTCATCAGCAGCTTGGCGACGGTGGACTTGCCGCAGCCGGACTCGCCCACGATGCCCAGGGTCTCGCCCTGGTACAGGTCGAAGGAGATGCCGTCGACGGCCTTGACCGCGCCGATCTGCTTCTTGAACAGGATGCCCTGGGTCAGCGGGAAGTGCTTGACCAGGTTGCGGACCTGGAGGATCGGCTCGCCGCGCTGTACGGGCGCGTCGATCGCCGCGACCGCCTCCTCCTCGGAGGCCGCGTCGACGGTTTCCACCTCGGAGACGTTCGGCGTGGCGTCGTCCTGCGGCTCGTGGTCCTTCGCGAGCTTCGTGGGCTCAGCCATGGATCGTCTCCTTCCAGAAGTGGCATGCGGAGCGGCGGCCCGGCAGCTCCGTGCCGTCGCGCTCGGTCACCGGCACCAGCGGCGGTGCGTCGGTGCGGCAGACGTCCTGGGCCATGCTGCAGCGCGGGTTGAACGCGCAGCCCGGCGGGATCGCCTGGAGGTTGGGCGGCAGGCCCTTGATGGCGTACAGCTCCTGGCCCTTGTGGTCCAGACGCGGGATCGAGTCCAGCAGGCCCTTGGTGTACGGGTGCGCGGGGCGCTTGTACAGCTCGTGCACCGGCGCGGTCTCGACGATCCGGCCCGCGTACATCACCGCGATCTTGTCGGCGACGTCCGCGACCACACCCAGGTCGTGGGTGATCAGGATCAGACCCATGTTGTACTCGCGCTGCAGCTCCGCGAGGAGGTCCATCACCTGGGCCTGGACGGTCACGTCGAGAGCCGTGGTCGGCTCGTCGGCGATGATCAGGTCCGGCTCCAGGGCGAGCGCCATGGCGATCATGATGCGCTGGCGCATACCGCCGGAGAACTGGTGCGGGTAGTCGCCGACGCGCTGGGCGGCGGCCGGGATGCGCACGCGGTCCATCAGCTCGATGGCCTTGGCCTTGGCGTCCTTCTTGGACACGCCCTGGTGGGCCCGGAACATCTCGCCGAGCTGGTAGCCCACCGACAGCACCGGGTTGAGCGAGGACAGCGCGTCCTGGAAGATCATCGCCATCTTGGCGCCGCGCAGCTTGCGCCGCTCGTTCTCCGGCAGGCGCAGGATGTCCTGGCCCTGGAAGAAGATCTCGCCCTTGGCGATCCGTCCGGGCGGGCTGTCCAGAATGCCCATGATCGCCTGCGCGGTGACGGACTTGCCGGAGCCCGACTCACCGAGCACGGCGAGCGTCTCGCCCGCCCTGACGCTGTAGTTGACGCCGTTGACCGCCTTGGTCACGGTGTCACGGACCTTGAACTCCACGTGCAGGTCGCGGACTTCGAGAAGCGGCGCGGTCCCGTCCGCCCCAGTGTTGCCGGGTGCCATCTCCAGGCTGGTCATGCCGTCACCTTCATCGTGCTTGGTCACAGGGGTTCGACTCATGGCGGTGCCTCACCGCAGCTTCGGGTCGAGCGCGTCGCGCAGGCCGTTGCCCAGCAGGACGAAGCCCAGCACGGTGATGACGATGGCGAGGCTCGGGTACATCCACATGAAGTCCTTGACGCCCATGAAGTCGCGGCCCGCGGCGATCATGTTGCCCCACTCGGCGACCTCGGGGTCGACGCCGACGCCCAGGTAGGACAGCGACGCCTCGGCCACGATCACGATGCCGACGTTGCTGGTGGCGTACACCAGCACCGACGTCAGCGAGTTGGGCAGGATGTGCTTGCGGATGATCCGGCCCTGGCTCGCGCCCAGCGCCTTGGCCGCGTGCACGTAGTCCATCTCGCGCACCGAGAGGATCTGGCTGCGCAGCAGTCGGGCGAAGGTCGCCCAGGAGAAGATGCCGAGCGAGAGCACGACGGGCAGCACGCCGCGGCCCATCAGCAGGATGATGACGATGGCGCCGATCAGCAGCGGGAAGGCGAAGAAGATGTCGGCGACGCGCATGATCACCGTGTCGACCCAGCGGCCGTAGTAACCGGCCAGGGAGCCCAGCAGGATGCCGATGGTGACGGCCACGAGGATCGAGGCGAGACCCACGATGATGGCGATGCGGCTGCCGTAGATGAGCCGGGAGAACTGGTCGCGGCCGAGCGAGTCGGTGCCCAGCAGGTGATCGCCGCCCGGGGCCTGCAGCGTGTTCATCAGGTTCTGCTTGAGCGGGTCGTACGGCGCGATGAGCGGCGCGAAGATCGCGACGAGGACGAGAACGACGATGATCGCCAGGCCCACCACCGCCAGCTTGTTGGCGAAGAAGCGGTGCCGGATGTCGGACCACTGGCTGACCCTGGCGACGCTGGGTTCGGCGTCCGGGCGCGCCGGGGCAGGGCCGGCCGCCGTCGGCTCTCCCGTGCCCGAGACGAGTTCGGTCATTGTGTGACTCCTAGAGGAAAACGACCCTGCGGGTCAGGCAAGGCGGATGCGCGGGTCGAGAGCGGCGTACAGCAGGTCGACGATCAGGTTCAGCACGACGAAGACCGCCACGCTGATCGTCACCACCCCCACGATGATGGGGTTGTTGTTCTGCTGGATCGCCTGGATCAGCGCAAGGCCGATGCCGTTCCAGTTGAAGATCGTCTCCGTGATGATGGCGCCGCCGAGCAGCGAGCCGAAGGAGATGCCCAGGTAGGTGATCACCGGGATGACCGAGTTGCGCATGATGTGCCGGACGAGCACCGTCCGGCGGGGCAGGCCCTTGGCGATGGCCGTCTTGACGTAGTCGGCGCGCAGTACCTCCAGCATCGTGCTGCGCGCGAGCTGCGCCACGAGGGCCGCGTCGATGATGGCGAGGGTCACGGCGGGAAGGACGATGGCGTCGAGACTGTCACCGGCGATCAGCGGGAACCAGCCCAGCTCGATCACGAAGATGCGCTGCATGATCATGCCGAGCACGATGGACGGCACGCCGATGGCCAGGGTCGTGAGGAAGGTCGCCGACACGTCCCAGACGGAGTATCTGCGCATGGCGGCGAGCACGCCGACCGAGATGCCGATGACGATGTCGATCACGATGGCCGCGACCGCCAGCTTCGCCGTGTTCCCCAGCTTGGGGGCCAGGATCTCGGTGACCGGCCGGCTCTGCGTGTAGTCCGTGCCGAGGTCGCCGGTGGCGAGCTTGCCGACGTAGGTGCCGTACTGGACGATCAGCGGCTTGTCGAGTCCGTACTGCTTGTGCATCTCCGCGATGACGGCCGGGTCGCGCGCCTTGTCGCTGCCGGCGATCTGACCCACCGGGTCGCCGGGGATCACAAACAGGCAGGCGAACAGAAACATCGTCGCGCCGAGCACGACCACGACGAGCTGGCCCAGCCTGCGGACCACGTACCTTCCCATAACTGCCTCTCTACCTCGCTGCTACTTCCTCAGCAGCTCCCTCGCGCCCCGGAATGTGGGGGGTGGGGTGGGGGCGGGAGAGGCGGATCACACCTCTCCCGACGGTCGGCGGGGGTCGTGGTGTCCGAGCCCCAGCTCGAACCCCACGACCCCCGGTTGCCGGATTCCGCGCCGTGCGCGGCGACCCGTTACTTCAGCGTGATCTCAGCGAGGTTCGGGTCCTCGTGGAAGTCCATCGCCATGTTGTCGAACTTCTTGGTGTTGGCGAGACGCAGCTGGTGACGGTTCCACAGCGGGATCAGGGCCATGTCGTCCATGGCGACCTTCTCCGCCTCCTTGTAGATCTCGTTGCGGCCGGCCTGGTCCTCGGTGGCGCGGGCCTTGGCGAGCAGGTCGTCGAACTTCTTGTTGCTGTAGCGGCCGCGGTTGTCACCGGTGACCTTGCCGGAGGCGTCCTTGTTGATGGACGCGGTGTCCAGCAGCGGGTACAGGAAGTTGTCCGGCGTCGGGTAGTCCGCGCCCCAGGCGAAGCGGTACGCGCCGGTGGCGTTCGGCTTCTGCTGGTCTCCGAGGAGCTCGGCGAACGGCTTGCCGGTCGCCTTCACCTTGACGCCGAGGACGTCCTCGAGCTGCTGCTTGACGGCCTGGATCCACTCCTCGTGGCCCGCACCGGTGTTGTAGCCGAGCTCGATGGTGGTGCCGGGCTTCAGGCCGCCTTCCTTGGCGAGCTGCTTGGCCTTGGCCTTGTCCTGCGCGACGCAGGAGGTGCACAGGTCCTTCTGGTACACGTCCTTGAACGCCGGCGGCAGGATCGTCGTCGACTTGCTCTGCATGTTCTGGAAGACGCCCTTGATGATGGCGTCCCGGTCGATCGCGTAGGAGACGGCCTCGCGCGCCTTCGCGTTCTTCAGCGGACCGTTGTCGTTGATCGGCAGGAGGTAGTTCATGCCATTGGTGTCCTCCTCCAGCCACTCACCCTGCGGGTCGTACTTGGCCTTGGCGGCCGGCAGCTGCGGGGTGGGCATACGGGCCCAGTCGTACTGACCCGACTGGAAGCCCTGGTACTCCAGGGTCACGCCGTTGTTGGAGTTGAGGATGTCGATCTGCACCTTGTCCAGGTGAGCCTTCGTCAGGCCGTAGTCGTCGTTGCGGACGAGCGTGATCGACTTGTTGTGCTCCCACTTGCCCGACATCTTGAAGGGGCCGTTGCCGATGGGGGCGTCGTTGTACGCCTTGTTCTTGGCGTCGCCCGCGACCTTCGGGACGGGGCTGAAGACCGTGTGCGTGAGCTTGATGTAGAACTCGAAGTCCGGGGCGGACAGCTTCACCTGGAGGGTGTACGGGTCCGGGGCGCTCAGACCGGACATGGTCTTGGCCTTGCCCGACTGCACGTCGCCGAAGCCCTCGACGCCGGCCATGTGGTAGGCCACGTCGGAGGCGGCCGACTTCTGCGCCACACGGTTCCAGCCGCGGATGAACGCCTCGGCGTCCACCGCCTCACCGTTGCTGAACTTGGTGTCCTTCTTGATGCCGAAGGTCCAGGTCTTGCCGTCCTTGCTGACCTTCTTCGAGGTGGCCAGGGCCGGAACGACCTGACCGTCGGCGGTCGGCAGGTACAGACCGGTGAACAGGTTGGTCGCGACGAGGATGCCCTCGGACTCCTGCGCGTTGTAGGGGTCAATGGCCACCGGTTCGGTGATGCCCATCCGGAAGGAGCCACCGTCCTTGCCGGAGCCGTTGCTGCCGCTGCTGCTGTCGTCGCCGCCTCCGCAGGCGGTCGCAGCCAGGCCTATGACGATTGCACCAGCGACCCACTTGGCGCTCCTGGCACCACGCATGGGTTCCTCCTCTGAGTCCTGTGTTCACCGCAAGGCGGAGCACACGACATCCCACGGTCATGAAGAACGGGGAAGGTCTAGTGCACCCGCAACGCTCGTGAGTCGGCGCCTCCTGCAGCGCATGACCCGTCGACCCGAGCTCTACGCGCCTAACTATCTGCCATCGCTCACCCGTCGGACCACTGCCATTCGGTCTCGGTTCGATCACACCTGATGGCTACATCTTCCAAAATCCGGACAAACCGTTTGGCGAAAGATCCCTGCGAAACGGACTTGTTACACAACTATCGGAATCACGCGTCCGAATAGCGGACGACCTGACGGGAAATCAGTTGCGCTCGTCGGCGGAGTCATGCTCTCGACGCCGCAAGCGGGAGGAACCGGGACACACCCACCGGGGGATGCGCACATTTGCGCCACCTTAGCGCCGCGGGGTCGCCGATGCGATCCCTGAAGGACCCCAGGCCCTTCCGTAGGGAAAACCCTCGATTCCCGGCCCCACCTGCGAAGCCGCCGCGAGGTTCACGGTGCGATCTCGGACGGGCGGTCGGCCTCACTGATCGACGAGGGCAGGTCCAAGAGGAGGGCAGTCGAGGACGAGGGAAGATCAAAGCGGACAGGCAAGATCCAAAGGGACACCGGCGACTTGAGGGAAACCTCGGGTTGCGGCCGGTTGCGGCCTTCGCGCCGGTCTGGGACGACGGCAGGGTGACGACACCCCGTACCATGGGGTGAGGCCGTGGCGGGTCCCGCCCGGCAGGGCCCGCGTAACACCGACGTACGCGCAGGTCGTCCGCACACTTCGGGAGTACGCCTCACTATGGCCACGCGCCACGACATCCGCAACGTCGCCATCGTCGCCCACGTCGACCACGGCAAGACCACCATCGTCGACGCCATGCTCAAGCAGGCCGGCGCCTTCGCCGCGCACCAGCTCGACCAGGTCGACGACCGCATGATGGACTCGAACGACCTGGAGCGTGAGAAGGGCATCACGATCCTCGCCAAGAACACGGCGGTGAAGTACCACCCCAAGGACGGCGGGGAGCCCATCACGATCAACATCATCGACACCCCCGGCCACGCCGACTTCGGCGGCGAGGTCGAGCGCGGCCTGTCGATGGTCGACGGCGTCGTCCTGCTCGTCGACGCCTCCGAGGGCCCGCTGCCGCAGACCCGATTCGTGCTGCGCAAGGCCCTCCAGGCCCGGCTGCCCGTGATCCTCTGCATCAACAAGACGGACCGGCCGGACGCCCGCATCGACGAGGTCGTCAACGAGGCCTACGACCTGTTCCTGGACCTGGACGCCGACGAGGACCAGATCGAGTTCCCGATCGTCTACGCCTGCGGCCGCGACGGCATCGCCTCGCTGACCAAGCCCGAGGACGGCACGGTCCCCTCCGACTCCACCAACCTGGAGCCGTTCTTCTCCACGATCCTCCAGCACATCCCGGCCCCCGTCTACGACGAGGCCGCCCGGCTCCAGGCGCACGTCACCAACCTGGACGCGGACAACTTCCTCGGCCGTATCGCGCTGCTGCGCGTGGAGCAGGGCGAGCTGCGCAAGGGCCAGACGGTCGCCTGGATCAAGCGCGACGGCTCCGTGCAGAACGTGCGGATCTCCGAGCTGATGATGACCGAGGCGCTCACCCGCAAGCCCGCCGAGAAGGCCGGCCCCGGTGACATCTGCGCCGTCGCGGGCATCCCGGAGATCATGATCGGCGAGACCCTGGCGGACACCGAGAACCCGATCCCGCTGCCGCTGATCACGGTCGACGAGCCGGCGATCTCCATGACCATCGGCACCAACACCTCCCCGCTGGTCGGCCGCGGCGGCACCGGCAAGGGCGCCGACGCGAAGGCGGCCGTCAAGGACCGCAAGGTGACCGCCCGCCAGGTCAAGGACCGTCTGGACCGCGAGCTGATCGGCAACGTGTCGCTGCGCGTCCTGGACACCGAGCGCCCGGACGCCTGGGAGGTGCAGGGCCGCGGCGAGCTGGCGCTGGCCATCCTGGTCGAGCAGATGCGCCGCGAGGGCTTCGAGCTGACCATCGGCAAGCCGCAGGTGGTCACCAAGGAGATCGACGGCAAGGTCCACGAGCCGGTCGAGCGCATGACGATCGACGTGCCCGAGGAGCACATGGGCGCCGTCACGCAGCTCATGGGCGTGCGCAAGGGCCGGATGGACAACATGTCCAACCACGGTTCCGGCTGGGTCCGCATGGAGTTCGTGGTGCCCTCCCGCGGTCTGATCGGCTTCCGTACCGAGTTCCTGACCCAGACCCGCGGCACGGGCATCGGCCACTCCATCCACGAGGGCTTCGAGCCCTGGTTCGGCACGCTGCAGACCCGCAACAACGGCTCCCTGGTCGCCGACCGCTCCGGCGCCGTCACCGCCTTCGCGATGACCAACCTCCAGGAGCGCGGCGTGCTGTTCACGGACCCGGGCACCGAGGTGTACGAGGGCATGATCGTCGGTGAGAACTCCCGCTCCGACGACATGGACGTCAACATCACCAAGGAGAAGAAGCTCACCAACATGCGGTCGTCGTCGGCCGACTCGTTCGAGGCGATCGTCCCGCCGCGCAAGCTCTCACTGGAGCAGTCGCTGGAGTTCTGCCGCGACGACGAGTGCGTCGAGGTGACCCCGGAGGCGGTCCGCATCCGCAAGGTCGTCCTCGACCAGCGCGACCGCGCCCGCGCCGCCAGCCGCGCCAAGCACTCCTGACCCTCGGGCACACCAACCGGCAGGCGCCGCTCTCCGGAGCGGCGCCTGCCGGCGTTTTCGGCCGTGTCAGCCCTTCGGCGAGGCGCCGCCCGACGGCTGCGCCCCCTTCTTCAGGAAGCCCATGTCCTCGTAGACGGGGGTCTGGAAGCCGAAGGCCCCGACGTTCACGAGATTCTTGCGGACGGCCGTGAGCTGGGGGCGCTGATAGAGGGGAATGGACCCCGCCGCCGCCCAGATACGGGCGTCGGCCTTGCGCAGCAGGCCCGCCTGCTCGCCCTCGTCCAGGGTGGTGAGGGCCTGGTCGAAGAGCTGGTCGACCTGGTCGGTGCCGACCCGGGTGTAGTTCTGCTGGACGTTCAGGGAGCCGTCGGCGGCCGGTACCGGCTTGGCGTAGATGGGCCGGGCGTCGGTGGCCGGCCACGCCGAGGCGGGCCAGGAGTACAGCGCGAGGTCGAACTGCCCTGAGGCGATGTGGTCCCGGAAGTAGCTCTCGTCGGGGACCTTGGTGATCTCCGTGCCGATGCCGACCTTCTTGAGCATCGCCGTCACCCGGTCGGCCACCTTGCGCAGCGTGTCCGAGCCGGGGCCCGAGGGAACCACGAAGCGGAGCGTGAGCGGCTTGCCGTCCTTGGCCAGCGGCCCCGCGGCGGCGCCGGGCCCAGGAGCGGCGGTGCCCTTGGGGGCGTAGGCACCGGGCGCGCCGCCCTGCCTGAGGTGGTCGTTGGTGTACTGCCTGCCGTCCTGGGCGAGCTGCCTGGCGCCGCTGTCGCCCGGCCCGCTCTGCTCCCGGTCCTTGTGGTCCCGTTCCTGCTCGCTCCGGCCGGGTCCCTTGCCGTCCTCCACGTTGTCGTTCTGGCCGACGATGTACGTCCCGTCGCCGTCGCCTGCGGAGTTCTGCGGGCCGTGGCCCTCGCCGCCGGCCGCCTTGTCGCCCTTCTTGGCGTCCTTCTGTCCCTTGACCGCTCCTGGCACCCAGCCGGCGTCCGCGAGCAGGTCCCGTGCCTGGGCGGCGTCCTGGCCGCCCAGGGCGTCGCTGCTGTCGGCGTAGGCGTTCTGGCCGGACAGGGCGAGGTGGCTGCCGACCGGGACCGCGGGGAGGCCGAGCGGCTTCAGGACGATCTCGGCGAGTTCCTTGCGGTCCAGCGCGTGCGCCACCGCACGGCGGACCCGCTCGTCGGCCAGGGGGCCCTCGGAGCCGTTGAGGGCGAGCTGGGTGTACGCGGGCTCCAGCGACTTGCGCACCTGGAAGCCGCCCAGTGACGCCTGCTGCCGCAGGTAGGCGCTGAGCGACGTGCGCTCCGTCCCCAGGGCGCGGCGCTCGCGGTCGGCGGCCTTGTCGTCGGAGCCGTGCAGCACCGCCCAGGAGAGCAGCGCCTTGGCGGCGGTGCGGCCGCCGGCCGGACCGCGGAAGAGGCTGCCGCCCTGGGCGCCGGCGGCCGTGATCGGCTGGACGTCGCCGGGTTCGATGTCGGCCACGTCCACGGAGCCCTCGGCGAGGGCGGCGGCCCGCTTGTCGCGCGGCACCTCGTGCAGCACGATCTCGGACAGCTTGGCCGGGTGGCCCCACCAGCGCGGATTGCGGCCGAGGACGATGTCCTTGGACTTGGTGTCGATCTTCTGCACGGCGAACGGTCCGGCGCTGACCGCGAGCTTCCTGCGGGCGCCGTCGTTGAAGGCGTTCGCGGTGCCCATGACGTCCTTGGGGTACAGCGGCGAGAACAGCGACTGCCAGTCCCCGTAGGGGCGGGCGAAGGTGACCCGGACCTCCAGGTCGTTGGCGCCGCGCTCGATCTTCTCGATGCGGTCGTACCCGGCGTTGCGGGCGGTCCAGTACGCCGAGTCCTTGCCGGACAGGGCGCGCCACTGGGCGGCGAAGTCGGCGGCGCCGATCTCGCGGCCGTCGCTCCAGACGGCCTTCTGGCTGAGCCGGTAGACGACGACCTGCTTGGGCTCGGTCTCGACCACCCGGGCGGACTCCAGGTAGTCGGCGTCGCGCTGCGGATGGCCGTTCGCGTCGAGCCTGAACATGGCGGGCAGCACCGCCTGGGCGATGCGGGTGGTGCCGGCGTCGGCGTCCGCCTGGAAGGTGTTCAGCGTCTGCGGCATCGCGTCCACGGCCCAGCGCAGTCTGCCTCCGTCGGCGATCTGATTGCGGGCGGCGGGTGCGATGTCCTGGGCGGCCAGCGGCTTGCTGCCCTCGTCGTCCGAGCCGCAGCCGGCGAGCAGGGGCACCGCGAGCGCGCCCGCGGTCAGGAAGGCGACCGAGCGCATGACCGCGCGCGGGCCGACACCGTCGTAGGACATCTGTGCTACCTCCGTGGAGCCGCTCCCGCCGGTGGCACGGGTAGGGTTTGATCGCATTTGGCGGTATTTTGGTGTTCATCAGATCTACGGCCCACTGAAGAGGAAAGGGTTCGTCAGCCGGAGGCGACACGGCGGAGCGGGCACCCAAGGTCACCCGTTCGGCGCAGGCAGCCTCCGGCGCACCCGGAGCGCGTGCGGGCGTGCGCGTGGGATGTGCGATCCGCCAATCGCTGCACATCCCTTCCCACCGACTGGTGTGACGCGCGACACTCGCAGGCGCATGAACGTTGCCGCCTAGGGCTACGGCCCGTGGAAGCGAGGTCACGTCATGTCCGTGCACGACGACCTGACGTCGGTCCAGCGCGCTCTCGACGATCTGCTGCGGTCGGTGGGCCGACTGGAGCACCAGCTCGACGGCGGGCTGGAGATACGCCGCGTGCGCACCGACGCCGACCACCTGCGGGAGAGTGTCGCCCTGCTGCGCGACGCCTCCAGGGGCCGGGCCGCGCCGCAGCAGCCCCCGCTCGTCACCATCTCCGACGCGCCCTACGACATATCCCTGTGGACGGACTCGGACGACGAGGGACTCGGCGCCCGCGACCGCCACGCCCCCTGAACCGACCGCGAGTGACCGCGAGTGACCCGAAGGGGCTCGTCACCGACTCCAGTGCCCCGGAGACGAGCCCGACAGGAAGGTGCGTCCCGCATTGGCCACAGGTACAGAACCCCCCGGCACACAACCCCATCCGCTCGGCGGCGGTGTCCGCTCCCCCGGACGGGCCCGGATCGCCGCCCGGCATCTGCGGACCGACCGCTGGTGGCTGGCGCCCGCCGCCACCGCGGCCGGACTGTTCGCGTTCGTCGTGTACTCGACATGGCGGGCCTTCGCGAACACGCACTACTACGCGGCGCCGTACGTCTCGCCGTTCTACTCGCCGTGTCTGGCGGAGAACTGCCGGACCATGCACGCGGGCCCCAACGCCGACCTGTTCGGCAGTTGGTGGGCCATCTCCCCGGCGATCATCGTCCTGATCTTCCCGCTGGGCTTCCGGCTGACCTGCTACTACTACCGCAAGGCCTACTACCGGGGCTTCTGGGCGTCCCCGCCGGCCTGCGCGGTCGCCGAACCGCACCGCAAGTACACCGGCGAGACCCGCTTCCCGCTGATCCTGCAGAACGTCCACCGGTACTTCTTCTACGCGGCGATCCTGGTCGCCGGCGTGCTGACCTACGACACCGTGCTGGCCTTCCGCGACCAGCACTACCGCTGGGGCCACATGGGTCTCGGCACCCTCGTCTTCCTGGTCAACATCGTGCTGATCTGGGCGTACACGGTCTCCTGCCACTCCTGCCGGCACATCGTGGGCGGCAAGCTCAAGCACTTCTCGAAGCATCCGGTGCGCTACCGCCTCTGGCAGTTCGTGAGCCGGCTGAACGCCCGCCACATGCAACTGGCCTGGGCCTCGCTGTTCAGCGTGGCGCTCGCCGACTTCTACGTGTTCCTGGTCGCCTCCGGCGCCTTCGACGATCCGCGGTTCTTCTGATGAGTCCGATGAGTACGCAGACTGGGGCCTTGTGATGTCCGTGGTTGACCGGCAGCAGTGGGACGTCGTCGTGGTCGGCGCGGGCGGCGCCGGGCTGCGGGCCGCGATCGAGGCGCGCGAGCGCGGGGCCCGTACCGCGGTGATCTGCAAGTCGCTGTTCGGCAAGGCGCACACGGTGATGGCCGAGGGCGGCATCGCGGCGGCCATGGCCAACGCCAACGAGCACGACACCTGGCAGGTCCACTTCCGCGACACCCTGCGCGGCGGGAAGTTCCTCAACCAGTGGCGGATGGCCGAGCTGCACGCGCAGGAGGCGCCGCAGCGGGTGTGGGAGCTGGAGACCTGGGGCGCGCTGTTCGACCGTACGAAGGACGGCCGGATCTCGCAGCGCAACTTCGGCGGGCACGAGTACCCGCGTCTGGCGCACGTCGGCGACCGTACGGGTCTTGAGCTGATCCGCACGCTCCAGCAGAAGATCGTCTCGTTGCAGCAGGAGGACAAGCGGGAGACCGGGGACTACGAGTCCCGTCTGAAGGTCTTCCAGGAGTGCACGGTGACACGGGTCCTCAAGACTGCGCCCGACAGCGGCTCCGCCGCGGGCGACCGCGTCTCCGGGGTCTTCGCCTACGAGCGGGAGTCCGGGCGGTTCTTCGTGCTGGAGGCGCCCGCGGTCGTCGTCGCGACCGGCGGCATCGGCAAGTCGTTCAAGGTGACGTCGAACTCGTGGGAGTACACCGGCGACGGGCACGCGCTCGCGCTGCTCGCCGGG
Source organism: Streptomyces sp. NPDC014889 (assembly GCF_043081205.1). Lineage (NCBI taxonomy): Bacteria > Bacillati > Actinomycetota > Actinomycetes > Kitasatosporales > Streptomycetaceae > Streptomyces > Streptomyces sp. NPDC014889. The sequence continues at coordinate 257,490 of NZ_JBIBWH010000004.1, read as the reverse complement.
GCGCCGCTGCTGAACATGGAGTTCGTGCAGTTCCATCCGACGGGCATGGTCTGGCCGCCTTCGGTGAAGGGCATCCTCGTCACCGAGTCGGTGCGCGGCGACGGCGGGGTGCTGCGCAACTCCGAGGACAAGCGGTTCATGTTCGACTACGTCCCCGACGTCTTCAAGGAGAAGTACGCAGAGTCGGAGGAGGAGGCGGACCGCTGGTACGAGGACCCGGACAACAACCGGCGCCCACCGGAGCTGCTGCCCCGTGACGAGGTCGCCCGTGCGATCAACTCCGAGGTCAAGGCGGGCCGCGGCTCACCGCACGGCGGGGTGTTCCTGGACGTGTCGACACGGATGCCGGCCGAGGTCGTGCGGCGCCGGCTGCCCTCGATGTACCACCAGTTCAAGGAGCTGGCCGACGTCGACATCACGGCGGAGCCGATGGAGGTCGGGCCGACCTGCCACTACGTGATGGGCGGCATCGCGGTCGACTCCGACACGGCGGCGGCCCGCGGGGTGCCGGGACTGTTCGCGGCCGGGGAGGTCGCGGGCGGCATGCACGGCTCCAACCGGCTCGGCGGCAACTCGCTGTCCGACCTGCTGGTGTTCGGGCGCCGGGCGGGGTGGCACGCGGCCGAGTACGCGCAGGGTGCGGTGTCCGGGCGCCCGGGCGTGGACGACGCCCAGGTGGACGCGGCGGCCGCGGAGGCGCTTCGGCCGTTCTCGGCCGAGGGCGAGCAGGGCGGGGAACCGGCGGGCGGGCCGCCGGAGAACCCGTACACCCTGCACCAGGAACTCCAGCAGACCATGAACGACCTGGTCGGCATCATCCGCCGCGAGGGCGAGATGGAGCAGGCGCTGAAGAAGCTCGCCGAGCTGCGGGTACGGGCGCGGCGGGCCGGGGTCGAGGGGCACCGGCAGTTCAACCCGGGCTGGCACCTCGCGCTCGACCTGCGGAACATGCTGCTGGTCAGCGAGTGCGTGGCGCGGGCCGCGCTGGAGCGCACGGAGTCGCGCGGCGGGCACACCCGGGAGGACTGCCCGTCGATGGATCGCGACTGGCGCCGGATCAACCTGCTGTGCCGGCTGACCGACCCGACGGGCGGGCTGGCGGCGACGGACCCCGTGCGCGGCCAGATCACCCTCTCCCGGGAGACCACCGAGCCCATCCGCCCCGACCTGCTCGCCCTCTTCGAGAAGGAGGAGCTGGTCAAGTACCTCGCCGAAGAGGAGCTGTACGAATGAGCAGCTACGAGGCCCGCTTCAAGGTGTGGCGGGGCGACGCCGGGGGCGGGGGCCTGGAGGACTTCGCGGTCGAGGTCAACGACGGCGAGGTGGTCCTCGACATCATCCACCGGATCCAGGCCACGCAGGCTCCGGATCTCGCCGTGCGCTGGAACTGCAAGGCGGGCAAGTGCGGTTCGTGCTCCGCGGAGATCAACGGGCGGCCCCGGCTGATGTGCATGACCCGCATGTCGGTCTTCGAACCCGGCGAGACGATCACGGTCTCCCCGCTGCGGGCCTTCCCCGTCGTGCGTGACCTGGTGACGGACGTCGGCTACAACTACGCCAAGGCGCGCGAGGTTCCGGCGTTCGTCCCGCCGGCGGGTCTCGGTCCGGGCGAGTACCGCATGTTCCAGGAGGACGTGGACCGGCCGCAGGAGTTCCGCAAGTGCATCGAGTGCTTCCTGTGCCAGGACGTGTGCCATGTCGTGCGCGACCACGAGGACAACAAGCGGGCGTACGCGGGTCCGCGCTTCCTGATGCGCGTCGCCGAACTCGACATGCACCCGCTGGACGCCGCCGCGGACGTGGGCCTGGACCGCAAGCGCGCGGCCCAGGACGACCACGGCCTGGGCTACTGCAACATCACCAAGTGCTGCACGGAGGTCTGCCCCGAGGGCATCAGGATCACCGACAACGCGCTGATCCCCCTGAAGGAACGGGCTGTCGACCGCAAGTACGACCCGCTGGTGTGGCTGGGCTCGAAGATCGGACGGCGGTCGTCCTAGGGGGTGTCAGACACCCCCAGGCCCGGTTCATGGCCGGCGGGTCCAGCCTTCCCGGTACGCGGTCCAGTCGGCCTCCGTGGCGGCGAAGTCGACGTACAGCGCGACGCCGAAGTGCTCGCGGCCGGCGTCCGTGCGGGAGAGGCCGAGGCGGACGCCGCGGACGGCGGCGGGGACCGTCTCGGCGGAGGCGCGGTGGCCGAAGCGGTTGTCGTGGAAGAACGGCAGGCCCATCAGCAGGTCGGTCGTGGGCGGAGTGGCCTCCAGGGCGAGGGAGGTCTGCTGGGCGACGTAGCCGCCGTACAGGCTCGGCAGCGGCTGCATGGTGTCGTACGACATCAGGGCGATCTGGTCGACGCGGCGGGCGACCTGGGTGAAGTACGCCTGCGACCACCACTTGGGGTGGTTGGTGAACGACCCCCACAGGGAGTGGAAGGCGGGCAGCGGGTCGATCTGGTGGGCGGCGACGGACAGGGGCACGCCGTGGGCGCGGGTGACGGCGCGCAGGTCGTCGAGCAGGTCGAGGTAGTCGCGGTCGCCGGAGTGCAGCGGCTCCAGGTCGAAGTGCGCGCCGTCGAAGCCGGCCGCCAGGATCTCGCGGGTGGAGGTGACCACGGCCGCGCGCGTCGCGGCCCGCTCCAGCCGCATCCCGTCCGGGCTCTCGGTGGCCAACTCGTCCCCCAGCCAGGCCTGCACACGAACGCCGGGCAGCGCGCGGTGCACCGCCGGTATCAGCCAGCTCGCTCTGGGATAAGAGGACTTGGGAAGCGTGCCGTCGTGTTCGAGCGGGCCCGCGTGCACGTACAGGTCGCGGATGCCGGTGCCACGCAGCCGGCGGGCGAGGGCGGCGACATCGGCGTCCTTCTTCCGCCCGTCCACCCAGGCATGCCCGAGCCAGATCGCGTCCTGCCCCCGGGTGTACGTCCCGTCGGCGAGGTCACCCATGTAGTTCACGCGAAGGGCGGTCTCCGCCCCGGCCAACGACAGCACCAGCAGCAGCACGAACCCGAGGACGACACGACGGCCCCAGCGCAGACCGCGCCGCAAACGCCGGCCCGGACTCGCCCGGCCCTGGCCGGGGTCGGTGGGCACGGTGTCGGCGCCGCGCTGCGCGTCGGTGGTTTCGTGTGCGACTGCCACGTCCTCGGTACCGGACGCGCCCTGCCCACCGACGGTGCCGTGCACGCCGGCCGCGTCCACCGCAGCACCGATGCCCTCCCGGCCGACGCCGCTCTCCGCACCGGCGGCCTCTCGGCCGCGGACGGGGACGTCCGCGCCCGAGGCATTCTCCGCGTCGGCGGCCCCGGACCCGCCGGGCTCACCCCCCGCACCCACGGCCTCACGGCCGCCGACCGGGACCTCCGCAGCCGAGGCACTCTCCGTACCAGCGGCGCCGCCCCTGCGGGGCGCGTTCCGCGTGCCGGATGCGTCCATCGCGTCAGCGGTCTCTCGGCCGTCGGCGGAGGTGGCCGCGCCCGGGGCGTTCCCCGTGCCGGTGGCACCGGCGCTACCGGAGGCAGTCCCCGCGCGTGACACGGTCGCGTCCGTGGCGTCGGCAGCCGCCGTGCCGGGCGTGGGCTTCGTGTCGGCGTTGTCCTGTCCGCCGGTGGTGTTCTTCATGCCGGGGTCCCCTCCCGTGTTGCCGTGTCCCGTTCGACCCACCAGTGGCGCGGCCCGGTCGCGTGTCCGCTCGGGGGGTCGTACGCTCCCGAATGTGACGTCATCGGGGCTCCGGGCGGCCCGGCCGCGGTGCGCGGCCCGCCGACTGTCGGGGCGGGTGGCGCGTGTCCTGCTGGGTGGCGCGGGCGTCGTGTGGCTGGTGCTTCCGGGGATGACGATCAACAGCGGCACCGCGGTTGCGGTCACCGACACCCGCCCGGTGACCGCCACCACCGCACCGCGGCACGACGAGACGTCGCCGGGCTACCTCGCCCTGCCGCTCGTGGCGGTGGGCACGGCGGGTGTGCTTGCCGGGTACACGTACGTCCGGCGGACCCGGCGGGCCAGGACCCGTACGACCCCGGGTGGCGGTCCCGCCCGGCCGTCCGCACCCTGGCGGTCACCGCCGCCGTCCGCCGAACTCGACAGGCACTCGACGGAGTTGATCACCCTCGCGGACGACTGGGTGCGCACCAGCCGGGAGGAACTCGGCTTCGCCGAGGCGCGGTTCGGCGCGGCGCCCGTCGAGCCGTTCGACCGGGCGGTGCGGGAGGCGGAGGCGGAGCTCGCCGCCGCCTGCCGGATGCGGGACCGGTACGACCACGGTGTCCCCGAGGACGCGGCGGCCCGGCGGCAGGCGCTGGCCGGCGTCGTCGGACGCTGCGAGGAGGCGGGACGGCTGCTGGACGCGGAGGCCGCCTCGTTCGACGAACTCCGCGGCCTGGAACGGGGGTCGGCTGACGCGCTGCGGGTCGCGGAGGCGCGGTTCCGGGAACTGGCAGGGCGCACGGGCACCGCCGCCTCGACCGTCACCGGGCTTCGCGAACGGTACGGGCCGGCGGCCGTCGCCTCCGTGACGGGGCACGTGGAGCTGGCCAAGGACCGGCTGCTGCTGGCCACTTCACGCCTGAACCGGGCCCACCAGTCGGCCGACGCGGGAGACCCCGCGTCGGCCGCAAGGCACCTGCGCGTGGCCGAGGGCGCGATCGCCCAGATCGAGGTGTTCGTGCGCGGCGTCGAGCGGTTGGCGGAGGAGTTGCCGGCCGCCGAGCACCTCGTACCGGCGGCGCTCAGCGGCGCGGAGGCGGACATCGAGGCGGTCCGGCACGCGGCCGAGTCCGCCGCGGCGGAGCTGACCGCCGGCTCCCGACCGGGCCCGGGCAGGGCGGGCGCGGAGACGGCCGGCGCCTCCGGCGCGGCGCCCGCCCCCGTGCCGGGGGCGTCCTCGGTGGTCGTTCCCGTCGACGTCGCCGCCGGTGAGCTGCGGGCCCGCGTCACGCACGCCGACCTGGAGCTGGCCCACGTACGCGTACGCGCCGAGCCGGCCGCGGGACCGTACGACCCGCTGGACGCGCTGCGGCGGATCGTACGGGCGACCGCGCCGGTCGGCACCCGGCGCTCCGGTGTCCTGTCGGCGGCCGAGGAACTCGTCGCGCGCAGCGCCCTCGCCGCCGCCGACGACTTCGTCGGCACGCACCGGGGCGCGGTCGGCGCGACGGCCCGCATCCGTCTGGCGGAGGCGCGGCGCCTTCTGCCGACCGACCCGCAGACCGCCGACGTCCTGGCCCGCCAGGCCCGCGACCTCGCCGAACAGGACGTTCGCCTGCACGGCAACCCGAGCGCCGCCACGAGCGACCCGTCCGCCGGCGCCACCGCGGCGGTGCTCGGCGGCATCCTCCTGGCCGAGGATCCCGACGGCGGCCCGCCCGCCTGCTACGGCGGCCCCCGCACGCGGGGACGCCGCCGCCACCCGGGACCGTCGTAGGCGTGGCGGCGCGCGCGGTCAGAACAGGCTCAGCAGTGCCTCCGCCGGGTCGGTCAGGACGTTCTCCCCGTCGGGCAGCGGGAGTTCGAACCAGACCGTCTTGCCGCGGGGCGTACGGCGGGAGCCCCAGGCGGCGCTGAGCAGGCCCACGAGCTGGAGGCCGCGGCCGCCCTCGTCGGTGTCGCGGGCGCGGCGGCGGCGCGGCTGGACGAGGCCGGAGTCCCACACCTCGCAGACCAGGGTGCGGTCCAGCAGGAGGCGGAGCCTGATCTCGCCCTCGCCGTAGCGCAGCGCGTTGGTGACCAGTTCGCTGACGAGGAGTTCGGTGGTGTCGATCAGCGGTTCGAGGTCCCAGGCCGTGAGCTGGGCGCGGGCGTACTCGCGGGCGCGCCCGACGCTGCGGGGTTCGCGCGGCAGGGCCCAGTCGCCGACGGACTCGACGGGCAGCCCCTGGACGCGGGCCATCAGCAGCGCGATGTCGTCCTCGCCGTGGTGGGAGCCCAGCGTGTTGAGGATGTGGTCGCAAACGTCCTCCAGCGGGCGGGCGGGGTCCGTGAGGGCGCCGACGAAGGCCTGGAGGCCCTCGTCCAGGGGGTGGTCACGGGATTCGACCAGACCGTCGGTGTAGAGCGCCAGCAGGGCGCCCTCGGGGAGTTCGACCTCGACCTCCTCGAAGGGTTCGCCGCCGACGCCGAGCGGCATGCCGGGCGGCACGTCCAGCATCAGCGCGGACTCGCCGGGTTCGACGAGCACCGGGGGCAGATGGCCGGCGTTGGCGAAGGTGCACCTTCGGGTGACCGCGTCGTAGACGGCGTAGATGCAGGTCGCCAGGTACACCTCGGAGAGGTCGGCCTCGCGGGGGCGGCGGGCGGCCCGGGTGGCCTGCTGGACACCGCCGGGCGCGCCGAGCCCGCGGGCGATCTCGTCCAACTGGGACAGCACCTCGGCCGGTTCCAGGTCGAGGAGGGCCAGCGTGCGGACGGCCGTGCGCAGTTCGCCCATGGCGACGGCGGCGCGCAGACCGCGGCCCATGACGTCGCCGACGACCAGCGCCGTGCGGTGGCCGGGCAGTTCGATGACGTCGAACCAGTCGCCGCCGACCTCGCTCGGCCGGCCGGTGGCGGCGCTGCCGGGCAGGTAGCGGCAGGCGATGTCGAGGCCGGAGGCCTCCGGGTCGCCGGGCGGCAGCAGGGACCGCTGCAGTATGAGGGCGCGTTCGTGCTCGCGCCGGTACAGGCGGGCGTTGTCGATGCAGACGGCGGCGCGCGCGGCGAGTTCGACGGCGAGGTCGCGGTCGCGCTGGCCGAACGGCTCGCTACCCTTGGTCCGGGCGAACTGCGCGAGTCCGACCACCGTGTCGTGGGCGACCATCGGCACGGCCAGCGTGGTCTGCACGAGGCCGCCGTCCTCGCCGGGCACGGTCGTCGGCCGGGCGGTGCGCAGGGCGTCCGCACGGGGCGAGTTGAACGGATAGTGGTGGACGGCGCCGAGTTCGACGTGTGCGCCGGTGCCGCCGAACGGCGCCCCGGAGACCGCGCTGGCGAAGGCGACGCGGCGCAGTTCGGCGCTGCCGTCGGCGAGCCCGGGCGGGGTCTCGTCGCCGGCCAGCAGGCCCTGGTACAGGTCGACGGTCGCCAGGTCGCAAAAGCCAGGGACCACGACGTCGAGGAGTTCGCGCGCGGTGGTCTCCAGGTCCAGGGAGTTGCCGATGCGTGCGCCGGCCTCGTTGAGGAGGGCGAGGTTGCGGCGCGCGGCGGCGGCCTCGCGGGCGGCGTCACGGCGGGCGGTGACGTCGGTCCCGAGCCAGGCGATGCCGATGGGGCGGCCGCTGCCGCTCTGCACGCGGTAGAGGTTGATGGACCAGTGGCGGCGCTCTTCGGTTCCGGGCACGAAGCCGGAGACGTGCATGTCCGTGATGGACTGGCCGTTCTCCAGCACCCGGCGCAGGGTGGCGGTGACCCGTTCGGCCTCGCCGCGCGGCAGGTAGTCGTGCACGCCCTTGCCGCGGTGGTCGTCCGGCGTGCCGCCGAAGATGGAGGCGAACCGCTCGTTGGCGCGGCGGACCCTGAGGTCGGTGTCGATCAGCAGGAAACCGAACGGGGATTGGCCGAAAATCGCCTGCGAGGCGGCGAGGTCGGTCTCGATCCGCCGCAGGGTGCGGACGTCGACGACGGTGCACACGGCGGCCCTGTCGCCCTCCACCGTGGTCGTCGGCATCACATAGACCTCGGCGAGTCCCTCCTCACCGCGCCGGCCGTCCTCGTCGTCCGGGATCCGGAAGGGGACCACGCCGGTCCACTCCCGCCCGTCGAGGATCTCGGCCATCTTGCGCTGGCCTTGCTCGCGCAGTTCGGGATCGACGAACGCCTCGATGGGGTCCATCCCTACGGCGCGTTCGGCGGAGATGCCGAAGAGCCGCTCGGCACGCAGGCTCCACTGGTCGACGTGCCCGTCGGGGCCGATGGAGAAGGAGGCCACCTTGATGTAGTCGTACATCGAGCCGGGCGGGCTGCTCTGCCACATCGCGTCGGCGGACGGCGCGCCGTCGGCGGCACCGCCGCCCGCGGATCCCGCCCTCGCGCCGTCCGACGGGTCCTCGGACTCCGTGGCCTTCGCTGGTATCTCGCTCACGCGAACCGTCCCCTCCAGCTCACCGCGTCCGGCACCGGTCACCGGGGGCGGCTGCCCGCAGTATCCAGCACTACGGCGCCGCACGACACGGTGTTCACGATCACAGGACCGTCCCGATGCATTCCGGTCCGGCCTGTGACAACACCAACAGTCTTCTAACCAGGCAGGACCCGGTCGAATCCCGCTCGCGGACAACCGTCGCGGACCGCTGCCCGCCGCTGTGCGGCGCTGCCTCCGCGGCGGCCCGCGCGGCGGGCTCCGCACACGGTCCGTACATCGCGCCGCTCAGTCCGGCACGGCCAGTTCGAACCAGACCGTCTTGCCCGCGTGGTCCGGCCGGGTGCCCCAGCGGCGGGAGGTGGACGCGACCAGTTGCAGACCGCGGCCGGACTCGTCGTCCGCGCGGGCCGGGCGCTCGTGGGGCGGCTCGGGCAGCGGGTCGGAGACCTCGACCAGGAGCACCTCGGGCAGGTCCGGGGAGCGCCGCAGCCGAACGCCGATGGGACCGGTCGCGTACCGCAGGGAGTTGGTGACCAGTTCGCTCACCAGCAGGGCCGCCGTGTCGCCGAGTGCGTCGAGGTCCCAGCTGCGCAGCTTGCCGCGGACGGCGGCGCGGGCCGTGCGCACCGCGCCGGGATCCGCGGGAAAGGACCACTCGGCGATGTCGCCATCGGTGTCGATCACGCCGTTCACTTCCCGGGCACGCCGCTCACTTCGCAGGCCAGCCACCCATGTCCGGTTTCATGGGACCAAAGGGGTCATACCCGGTATCCGGCGGGCAGTACCGCGATCCGAGGGGCAGTACCGCGTGCGAGGGTGCGCTGTGGCACGAACGGCGTACCCGGAGCGCGCCCTACGTCCCGCGCACCCAAAGACTTTGACGGAGCCCACGGTGGGGCTCACGCCCCCGGGGCGCCGTCCGCCGGGCCGGCGCCGAGGTGGGCGAGGGTCTGCCGCACGGCGGGCACGTCCTGGTCCAGCCAGGGGACACTCCAGATCTCGGCCGGGGTCAGCCACCGCAGGTCGTCGTGGTCCTGGAGGGGCTTGGGGTCGGCGGAGCCGGGGCGCAGCCGCGCGGTCCACACCTGGAGTTCGTACGGCGGTCGCAGGGGCCAGCGGCCCGGCACGCGCTCGACGGTCTCGGTCTCGACGCCGAGTTCCTCGCGCAACTCGCGCACGAGCGCGGCCTCGGGGCGCTCACCGGGCTCGACCTTGCCGCCGGGCAGCTCCCAGCGGCCGGCCAGCTCGGGCGGCGCGCTGCGGCGCGCGGCGAGCAGGCGGCCGCCGTCTAGCAGGGCGGCACCGACCACCACGATCCGTTCGCTCATGCGCCGGAGCCTACGGGAGCGGGCCGGCCCACGGCGAAGTCGTCAGCCGTCGCCGCCCGCGTTCTGCCCGATGCGCTCGACCCAGTAGAGCTGGGTGTCCGGACCGTCGAGGCTTTCCGCGATCTTCTGGGCCTCGGCGCGGGTGGCGTACCTTCCCACGCTGTAACGGTTGCCGTTGTCGTCCTGCCGGACGACGAGCCAGGGAAGGGTGATCGTGCCGTCGTTCATCGCGCCCCACTGCTCCTTCCCGCCCCTGTGCGTCCGGCTCCCGGCCCCCGCCGCGTCCCGCCCGTTGAGGAAACCGCACTCCGCATATGCCTGAGCCTACGCCCAACCTTTACGCAGCGAATACGGCTTTTCACAAGGAGGTAGGCAACCGGCCAGTACGGGATGCGGCCGCCCGGGGGCGCACGGAGCCGAACGCGCCGTGCGAGGGCCCCTGGACATCCGCTCGGGGCCATGCGGCAGGCGCGATGGCGACCTGCGAGAACGGCCGGAATGCGGCGCCCGGGCGAGGTGGCACGGCAGGCAGGGCGGGCGGCGCGGGCAGCCGGGGCGCGCTCGGGGGCGCGCACCACCCCCGGGGAATCACCGCTTCCGGAGCGGCGTCCGCCCCGCGGTCCCTCCGGCCGCCGTCGCCTGCCCGGGGTCCCCTACCTCACCGGCAGGTGGTACGCCACCCGGTACCGGTCGGCGGGGATCACGACGTCCGCCGTCTCCACGGGGCGGCCGGAGGCGTAGAAGGTGCGCTGGACGACGACCACGACATGGCCGGGGACGCCGCCGAGGGCGTGCAGTTCCTCGGCGAGGCCGGGGCGGGCGCCGACCTCCTCCGTGACGTTGTCGACGATGACCTCGATGGCCCGCATGCGCTCGACCACGCCCATGCCGCCGAGCGGGCCCTCCTCGGGCAGCATGACGGGGGTGCGGCCGGTGAGCACGAGCGGCTCCCAGGAGGTGGAGAGCATCATCGCCTCGCCGGCGTCACGGAACACGTACTTGGTGCGCATCACGCGGTCGCCGGGCCTGATGCCGAGCCGTTCGGCGATGGCGCCGCTCGCTTCGGCCTGCGTGCTGCTGGACTCCCAGGTGCCGCGGGCCTCTGCGTCGGCCTGCTCCTGCCGGAACGGCGTGGCGCCGCCGGCCAGACGGAAGCCGGAACGGGCGACCCGGCGCGGTACGGGCCGCTCGCGCACATACGTCCCCGAACCGGAGCGGCCCTCGACCAGTCCCTCGGCCATCAGCACCTTGCGGGCCTCGAGCGCGACCGTGTCCGAGACGCCGTACTCCTCGCGGATTCTGGCCTGTGAGGGGAGCCGGGTGTGCGGGGGCAGCAGACCGTCGACGATCTTCTTGCGGAGATCATCCGCGACGCGCAGGTACGCCGGCTGCTCACCGAAAGTCACTGGCCGCTCCCATCGAGTTGTACAGACAGCAACAGCGTGGCAACCGCGGGTTGTACTTGCAAGCAAGGGCCAGAGAATCACTCGAAGTGATGACTTGCTGAGCGCGAAGGCATGCCCAGGCGCTTTCTGCCCCCGACGGCCGACCTCACACCTCCGTGGGACCTGAAGCGGAGGCGACGGGGGCGGGGAGGCGGGGCCGAGGGGACTGATGTGCCGTGCCGGTGAAATGACGGGGCTTCGGCGAACACCTCCCCTTAACCTGCGTACATGAGCCCTCTGCCGGACCGCTACTGCCCCACCGACGGCGTCCGCGTCCCCGGCGACTCCCTCGCCTGGTGCTGCCCGACCTGCCACGGTCCGCTCGACCTCGACTTCTCCCCCACCCCGGCGTCCCTGAAGTCCCTCACCGGACGGGTGAACTCCCTGTGGCGGTACGCGGAGACGCTGCCGATGCCGGCGCCCACGCTGTCCCTCGGCGAGGGCCGCACCCCGCTCGTGCCGCTGACGGACAAGGTCTCGGCGAAGCTGGACTTCCTGATGCCGACGCTGTCGTTCAAGGACCGGGGCGCGGTGCTGCTGGCGGAACTGGCGCTGCTCTCCGGCCCGCGCCGGGTGGTCGCCGACAGCAGCGGCAACGCGGGCACGTCGGTCGCCGCGTACTGCGCCCGCGCGCGGCTGCCGTGCACGGTGTACGTGCCGCTCGGCACGTCCGCGAAGAAGCTGGAGCAGATCGAGGCCCACGGCGCCCGCGTGGAGCTGGTCGACGGCAACCGCGAGGCGGCAGGCCGGGCCGCGCAGCGCGCCGCGGACGAGCCGGACACCTTCTACGCCTCGCACGTCTACAACCCGTACTTCCTGCACGGCACCAAGACCTATGTGCACGAGCTGTGGGAGGACCTCGGGGGGCGCCTGCCGGAGGTCCTGGTCCTGCCGGTGGGCAACGGCACACTGCTGCTGGGCGCCGCGCTGGCGATCGCCGAGCTGTTCGGGGCCGGTCTGCTGGACCGGCGCCCGGCGCTGTGGGCGGTGCAGGCGGCGGCGGTCGCCCCGCTCGCCCACGCCTGGGCGGAGGGCGCGGAGGAACTCACCGGCACGACCCCGGTGGCCCCCACCCACGCCGAGGGCATCGCGATTCCCCGCCCGCCCCGGGCCCGCCAGATCCTGCGCGCGGTACGGGACTCGGGCGGCACCTTCCTGACCGTGACCGAGGACGGAATCCGCCACGCCCAACTCGACCTCGCCTCCCGCGGCCTGTACGTCGAGTCGACGGGCGCGGCCTGCTGGGCGGCGGTCCGCGAAGGCGCCCTCGGCGGAAAGTCGGCGGTGGTCCCCCTCTGCGGCGCAGGCCTGAAGTCGGGCCTGGCCCAGCCATAACACCGCCCCACGGCCCGCCCCGGCTCGGGGCCGCTCGGCCCGGATCTGACGGTCCGGTGGGTCAGGGCGTGCCGGCCTTTGTGTGTTCGGAGAGGCGTTGCTGTTCCTCCTCGACGATGCGGCGGGCGAGGCCGGTGTCGGAGATGTCGACGGCGTCGGGGGTGGCGTCGGCCATGTCGCTGCGTCGGGCGAAGGCGTCGAACAGCCGTTCCTTGCGGGCCAGGATGCGCAGCAGCCGGTCGTCGACGCTGTCCGTGGCCAGCAGCCGGTGGACCCGGACGGCGCGGATCTGGCCCATGCGGTGGGCCCGGGCCACGGCCTGGTGCTCCAGGGTCGGTTTGACCTGCGGTTCGCAAAGGATCACCACGGAGGCGGCCTGGAGATTGAGGCCGACGCCGCCCGCCTCGATCTGGGAGAGCAGCACGGCGTGGCCGGGCGCCCCGGTGAAGTCGTCGACCAGCCGCTGCCTGCGGGCCGCGGGGACGCTCCCGGAGATCGGCCCGTACGCGCTGTCGCCCAGGGCATCGCGGACGGCGTCGAGCACGTCCCGGAAGTAGGAGAACACCACGGTCTTCAGCCCGTTCGCGGCGGCCTCCGCGACGAGTTCCCGCAGCCGCCGCAGCTTCGCGGACGTCTCCGGATCCGTGTAGGCGGCCCGGCGCATCGCCATGAAGTTCCCCTCGGCGACCGCCTCGCGGTAGGCGGCCCGGTCGGCGGGGCCGAGTTCCACCCACTCGTCGGTGTGCACCAGCGCGGGCAGTTCGGTGAGCACGTCCTCCTGGTTGCGGCGCAGGTAGGCGGGGGCCACCGCGCGGCGGAAGGCGTGCGGTCCGGCGGCCGCTTCGGTGCCGCCGACCGTGGTCACGAGGTCGGGCCTGAGGTGGCGCAGCAGGGCGCGGAACTCCTCGACCCGGTTCTCCATCGGCGTACCGGTCAGGAACAGCACGCGCTCGCAGCGTCCGGTCCACACGGCGACCGAGCGGGACCTGCGGGTGTCCGGGTTCTTGACGTAGTGGGCCTCGTCGACGACGAGCATGCCCGGCGGTGTGCCGTCGGGCTCGGGCAGGGTGTGCAGGACGTCGAAGGTGGTGACGGCGACTCCGCCGCGCTCGCGCCACTCCGCGTGCGCCTCCTGCCGGTCCGGGCCGTGCACAGCGACGGCGCGCAGGGTGCTGCGGGCGCGGATCTCACGGGTCCAGTTGATGAGGACGCCGGCCGGGCAGACCACCAGGAAGTGGCTGTGCCCCTCGGCCGCGAGGTGGGCCAGGGCGGCGACGGCCTGCACGGTCTTGCCCAGGCCCATCTCGTCGCCGAGGACCACCCGGCGCTGGGCGAGGGCGAAGCGCGCGCCGAACTCCTGGTAGCCGCGCAGGGAGACCCGGCAGTGGGTGTCGTCGAGCCGCTGGGCGTGGACCCGTTCGGCCACCTCCGACGGGACGAAGCCCTCGCTCGCGGCGGTGTCCGGGCGCTGTTCGGAGACCTCGGCGAGCAGGCCGTAGTACTCCGCGGGGCGCAGCTCGAAGTCGACCCAGGCCTCGACGTCGGAGGCGGCCGGGCGCAGCAGGTCGGTGGAGGCCTGGGCGAGCAGCAGGCGTACGTCGGTGGCGGCCGCGTCGGCGAGCAGCGCGCCGAGTCCGGCGGCCGCGGCCAGGGAGCGTTCGCGGCGCTCGCGGCGGGCCAGCGCCAGCCGCAGCCGCCCGCCTGCGGGGCGGGCCGCGGGCAGCAGCTCGGCCAGCCGGGTGTCCAGCCGCTCTGCCGTGTCCAGGGCGCGGCGCAGTTCGGGGCCGGCCTCGACGAGCCGGTGCAGGGCGGTCACCAGGGCGGTGGTGCGGGGTTCGGGGTGGTCCACGTCGATGCGGACGGTGACGGTGTCGGCCACGGCCCGCGCGATCTGCCGGGCGGCGGCCAGCGCCCGGTCGGCGGTCTGCTCGCCCACGCCGGGCGCCTGCCGCAGTTCGTACCGGCCGGCCTCGTGCACCGCGCGTACCGTGCGCAGGCCCGCCGCCTCCACGGCGCCGAGGCGCAGCCGTCCGTCGGTGGCGTCCCTGAGCCGGGCCACGGGGATGGACTCCAGCTCCAGGGCGACGAGTTCGGCCTGCAGGGGCTCGAAGGCCGCGCGGACGGCGGCCACGGCGGCGGCGTGGTCGGTGCGCAGGTTCCGCGCCGCCTCGTGCAGCCGCGCGCCCTGCTCGCACACCTCGCGGACCCCGCGCCCGGCCCGCGGTGGAACCTCCCCCTCCACGCCACCCCCGTCCGTCGTGCCGCACGCGCCTCCCCGCCGTGCGGTGCGCGTCCATGGTGGCACGCGACCCCGAGACCGGGTCCGGGCGGCCCGGCCCGGCGGGCCGGCCCGCGCACGACGACGGCGCGGCTGCCCCGCGGTCGCCGCCCGCCGGCCGGCCTGCTCGCCGGACATCACCTCGCGCATGCTGCTCACCCTGGCCGATCAGGCGAGGCGCCGAAGCTCCTCGCCAGGGTCAACTCCCGCGGCGTGCCGGGCGATCCTCGCCAGGACGTCGATGGGCTGCCTCGCCGTGGTCGCCAACTGCTTCTTCCCCGACCAGGTCTTCGTCTTGGGTGGCCGGAGTGGTGGCCCGACCCGGCCGGGGACCGCACAGGTTGTCCCCCCATACAGACCGCCCTCCTTATGGGCTCCGCACACATGCCCTCCCTCCCTGCCCCGTGCCTAGTGTGGGCCGCCGCAGGGGACGGAGTCGTGGATGCGCGCAGGAGAGGGCGGGAACATGCCGAACAGACGAAGCCGTGCGGGCCGGTGGCGGATGCTGCTCGCCCTGCTGATGGCCGTGGCGGCCGGACCGGTGGCCGGCGCCGGCACCGCGTCGGCCGCCGAAGCACCGCCCTCCTACCTCACCCTCGAAGCCAGCTACGGCGCCGGCACCGTCACCAACGGCTGGGAGCGCGTGGAGCGCTACCTCGACACCACCCCCGGATTCCGCACCGAGGGCTATCCGGCCGACGGCCGCGGCGACCAGGACGGCAAGCGCGTCACGTACTTCGGCGGGGTCTCCCGCCCGTCCTCCAGCCGCTTCCTGCTCTACTCGGCCCCCGGCTGGAACACCGGCAGCCGCACCACACCGGTCCTGCTCGTGCACGGCGCCAACGACACCGCGGACCGCGCCTGGGCCAACCCGGGCGAGGCGGGCGGCTACGGCTGCGGCGCCCTGTCCTGCCCGTCCACCGGGCTGATGCAGTACCTGTCCGCACGCGGCCACCGCGTCTTCGCCGTCGGCTTCGCGCACAAGCAGGGCGACAACCTGATGCAGGCGCAGATCGTCGGCGACGCCATCGCCGCCATCAAGGCGAAGCTGGGCGTCACCAAGGTCGACCTCGTCGGCTGGAGCAAGGGCGAGATGTCGACCCGCGCCTACGTGTCGTCGCTGAAGCCGAGTTGGGGGCGGGCGTACGCCGGTGACGTGCGCAAGCTGATCACCGTGGGCGGTCCGAACGGCGGCTACGACTATCCGTACGCGCACGGCTGGGCGCACGACTTCTCCATCTGGCCCGAGTGCGGCGGCACGGTCAACGCGCCCTCCCCGCACTCGCGGATGACCTGCTACGGCCTGTACACCGCGCACCCCGAGTTCTCGATGACGCCCTCCGGTGGCTACGACAACTACCCCGGCCAGCGGCAGATGCTGGCCCGCTGGGACGGGAAGTACGGAGTCGACGGCGCCGCGCAGGACTGGTACACGACGTACTACGGCGGCCAGGGCTTCTACACCGCGGGCAGCGGCATCCAGGCCGCCATCGACGCCGGCTCGCTGATCAAGCCGCTGCACGACGCCGGCGTACCGGCCTCCGTCACCACCTACCTGCTGGCCGGCGGATCCCCCACCGTGGTCGGCATCTTCAACGAGAACCGCGGGCCGAGCGACGGCGTCGTCTTCATCTCCAGCGCGCTCGACACCACCGGCGTCGCCACGGTCGGCGGCACCGCCACCATCGTCGGCGCCAACCACCTGGAGCTGGGCTGGAACGCTTCGGCCGCCGCCCAGATCGCCACCTGGCTCTCGTAAAGGACCAAAGGATCAGATGACGATGACCAGCAGCATCCGCACCCGCCGGGTACCCACCGACCGTCTCACCGTCCGGATCACCGACGTCCGGGACGAGGGCGAACCGGTCGTCTTCGTCCACGGCAACGTCTCCTCCTCCGCCTTCTGGCACCCCGTCATGGCCCAGCTGCCGGACCGTTACCGCCCGATCGCGCCGGACCTGCGCGGCTTCGGCGGCACCGATCCGCTGCCCATCGACGCCACGCGCGGCCTGCGCGACCACGCCGACGACCTCGCCGCGCTGCTGGCGGCCCTCGGAATCGACCGGGCGCACCTGGTGGGCTGGTCCATGGGCGGCGGCGTGATCATGCAGTACCTGAGCGACCACCCGGCCGCGGTGCGCTCCCTGACCCTGGTCAACCCGGTCTCCCCGTACGGCTTCGGCGGCACGCACGGGGTGGACGGGACCCTCAACTCCGAGGACGGGGCGGGCTCGGGCGGCGGCACGGCCAACCCGGAGTTCGTCGCGCTGCTGGCCAAGGGCGAGCGCGGCGAGGACTCCCCGGTCGCGCCCCGTTCCGTCCTGGCGACCTGCTACGTCAAGCCGCCGTGGCGCCCCGAGGGCGAGCAGGAGGACGCCTACGTCGACTCCATGCTCACCACCCGGACCGGCGACGACCACTACCCGGGCGACAGCGTGCCGTCGGCGTCCTGGCCGGGCGTGGCTCCCGGCACCCGGGGTGTCCTCAACTGCCTTTCCCCGCTCCGCTTCCGCCTCGACGAGCTGCATCTGATCGACCCCAAGCCGCCGGTGCTGTGGATCCGCGGCGAGGACGACGTGATCGTCTCGGACACCTCGATGTTCGACCTGGCGCATCTGGGCGCGATCGGCGCGGTGCCCGGCTGGGACGGGACGCCCGCCCAGCCGATGGTGGCGCAGACCCGCCACGTTCTGGACCGGTACGCGGCGCACGGCGGCACGGTCCGCGAGGTCGCCGTCCCCGACGCCGGGCACGCGGTGCATCTGGAACGCCCGGAGGAGTTCGGCGCGGCCCTGCTGGGGATCCTCACGGCATGACCGTCCGCACCACCGAGCAGGGCGCCGTCCGCGGGAGCACTTCCGCGGACGGCGTGGCGTCCTTCCTGGGCATCCCGTACGCGGCCCCGCCCTTCGGCCCGCGCCGCTTCCTCGCGCCCTGCCCGCCGGAGCCCTGGCAGGGTGTGCGCGACGCCACGGCCCACGGTCCGACCGCGCCGCACGCGCCCTACGCACCGCCCTTCGACGCCCTCATTCCGGAGAACGAGATCCCCGGCGAGGACTGTCTGAACCTCAACATCTGGACGCCCGCCCCGGAGCGTGGGGCCGGTCTGCCGGTGATGGTGTGGCTGCACGGCGGGGCGTTCTCCAACGGCTCAGGTTCGGCGTCGGGGTACGACGGCAGCGCCTTCGCCCGCGGCGGGGTCGTCTGCGTCACCCTCAACTACCGCCTGGGCTCGGACGGTTTCCTCCACCTGCCCGGTGTCCCGGACAACCGCGGGCTCCTTGACCAGGTGGCCGCCCTGCGCTGGGTCCGGGACAACATCGCCTCCTTCGGCGGCGACCCCGACCGGGTGACGGTCTTCGGCGAGTCGGCGGGCGCGATGGGCATCGGCGTCCTGCTGGCCACCGGCATGGCCCGCGGACTGTTCCGCCGGGCGATCCTCCAGAGCGGCGCCTGCCACCACTTCCTCCGTCCGGCCTCGGCGGCCCTGATCACGTCCCGGCTGGCCGCGAAGCTCGGCATCGAGGCCACCCCGGAGGCCTTCGCCGCGGTCCCCCTGGCCGGCCTCCTCCCCGCCCAGGCCGAACTCCGCGCGGAGGTGGGCACCCGCCCGGACCCGGCCCTGTGGGGCGAGGCGGTGCTCAACATGATGCCGTTCGAACCGGTCATGGCCGGCCCGTCCCTGCCCGGCCCCGACTGCGGCGTCGACCTCCTGATCGGCAGCAACCGCGAGGAGAACCGGCTGTTCCTGGTCCCCACGGGCCTCCTGGACATGATCTCCGAGGCCGGGCTCCGCACCGCGACGACGGCATACGGCCTGGACCCGGCCAAGGCCCTCCCGGTCTACGGGGCGACCCGCCCCGCCGCCGGCCCGGGAGAACTCCTCTCCGCGGTGGCGACGGACTGGTTCTACCGCGTCCCCGCCATCCGCCTGGCCGAATCCGTCCCGGGCTCCCACGTGTACGAATTCGCCTGGCGGTCCCCGCAGTTCGCCGGCCGTCTGGGCGCCTGCCACGCCCTGGAACTCCCCTTCGTCTTCAACCGCCTCCAGGACCCCTCGTACACCCCGTTGGTGGGCGCCCACCCACCCCAGCCCCTCGCGGACGCGATGCACACGGCCTGGCTGGCCTTCGCGAAGACCGGCGACCCCGGCTGGCCCGCCTACGACAGGACCACCCGCACCACCATGGTCTTCACCGAGGACCCCACCCCGGAGAACGACCCACGCGGGCAGGAACGCCTGCTGTGGGAGGGCGTCCGCTAGGGCTTCTCGTTGGCGCCCGGCCGCCGCACAGCGGAGGCTTGATGTGTGTGAGGGCGCTCGGCCGGCTGCGAGGGGGCACACCGTGAGGGTCTTCCCGAGGAGGTCCGATGAGCCTGGTCATCCCGGTCCACGAGTACGTCACCGATGAGTGGTATCCGGGGTTCACGCCCGCCTTCGGGCACACGCCGTTCGTCGTCGAACCGTTCCGGACGTTCTCCGAGCGGGACGAGAAGCGCTTCTGGTTCCTCGACTTCCACTGCCCTCGCGGACTCACCCCCTTGGCGACGACCTGGCTGGAGGACGGCTACTCGTGGGGTACGCAGCTCACCGCCGAGCACATGCCGCTGCCCCGCAGCCGCGGTCTCACAGCGCGGATCGCCGGCACTCACGTCTACGCCGCGACGATTCCGGTCCAGAGCCGGTACGAGATCGAGGCGCGGACCGAGCGGATGCGGAGCCACCTGCCTGGATTCCTGCGGAACTTCGACGATCTCTGGAATCGGCGCGTGGCCGAGATCGACAGGGGCTGGCGGCACTTCCGGCGCATCGACGTCGAGCGGTCCTCGCTGAGCGAGCTGGGCGTGATGCTCGCCGAGGCACGGCGCTACGCCCAGCGAGCATTCGAGATCCACTTCGAGATGATGTACCCGCTGCTGGCCAACCACCTCGGTTTCGCCGGGATGTGCGCGGAGCTCGGGATGGACCCCCAGCAGGTCGGCATGTTCCTGCAGGGCTACGACACCAAGATCATGGAGACCGACCGCGAGCTCGGCAGGCTCGCCGCGGCGGCCCGTGACGCGGGCCTCGAGCCGCTCTTCGCCGCCACCGAGCCGAAGCGGCTGGCGGGCGCGCTGGCCGCTGCCGGCGGTTCGGCGACGGCCTGGACGAGCCGGCTCCGCGACTTCCTCGACGTGTACGGCCACCGCATCGAGGGCACCTGCGACGTCGCGCTGCCGAGCTGGATCGAGGATCCCGCACCCGTACTGGCGATGGTCAGGACCCTCCTGCAGAAGGGCGACGGCCATGACTTCGAGTCCACGCTGCGCCAGGCACGGGCCGAACGGGAGACCGCGATCGACGCGGCGC
Organism: Streptomyces sp. NPDC014889; assembly: GCF_043081205.1. Classification (NCBI taxonomy): domain Bacteria; kingdom Bacillati; phylum Actinomycetota; class Actinomycetes; order Kitasatosporales; family Streptomycetaceae; genus Streptomyces; species Streptomyces sp. NPDC014889. The sequence goes on along the minus strand of NZ_JBIBWH010000004.1, from coordinate 237,702 downwards.
GCTCGCGGCTGACCAGGCAGGAGCAGGAGGTCTTCGACGCCGGCCTCGCCTCGGTCCGGGCCGCGAACTTCCCCTGGTGGCAGGACGACCACAACCACTGCATCGACCTGCGGGTCTCGCTGCCGATGCGCCGGGCGGCACTGGGTATCGCGGAGAAGGTCGGCGCCGACCGTCCCGACGACACGCTCTTCCTGTTCCATCCGGAGCTGAGCGCCGTGGCCTCGGGCGAGCGTTCGTACGACGAGTTCCGCTCGATCGTCGAGGTACGCCGCCAGTACTTCGCCCACTGGCGCGAGCGTCGTACGAGCATGCCCAAGGTGCTCGGCACCATCCCCGAAGCCCTCGAGGACCCGATCCTGGCCGAGATCTTCGGCCTCGACCAGCGCTTCCTGCACGTCGTCACGAGCGCCGACCAGGGAGGGGAGAGGACCGTGCTCACCGGCATCCCCGCGGCCAGGGGGCAGGCGTCGGGCGTCGCCCGTGTGCTCACCGACACCGACACCCTGCACCGCCTGCAGCCGGGCGAGGTGCTGGTGTGCGAGTCGACCTCGCCCAACTGGACGCCGGTGTTCGCCGCGATCGCGGCCTGCGTCTGCGACAGCGGCGGCATGCTGTCACACGCGGCGATCGTCGGCCGCGAGTACCGCGTACCGACCGTCACCGCCTGCGGCAGGGCGACCGTGCTGATCAGGGACGGCGACCAGGTCGAGGTGGACGGCGAACGGGGCATCGTCACCGTCGTCCGAGTGGGGGCGGTGGTCGATGACTGACCTGGTCATCTGGCTGGACACGGCCGAGCCCGGCGCCGTCACGTCCGCCGCCGGGCCGAAAATGGGCTCCCTGGCCGAACTCGGCCGCGCCGGGTTCGGCGTGCCGCGTGCCTTCGCCGTCACCACCGCCGCCTACACGTCGCACGTCGGTGCGTCCGGCCTGGACGCGCTGGCCGACCAGGTGCTGGCCGGCGTCCGCGATCCGCACCGGCAGCAGGCGCTGGAGACCGCCTCGGCCCGGATCCGGAAGGCCTTCGAAGACGTCGACGTCATCGGACCGGTCGCCGCGGCGGTCGCCGAGTGCTACGGCGAACTGTGCCACCGGTCGTCGCACCCGCGGGTGCCGGTCGCGGTCCGCTCGTCGGCGACGGGTGAGGACTCCGCAGGGGCGAGCTTCGCCGGCGTCTTCGACAGCTACCTCGGCGTGTCGGGCGCCGGGCGGGTTGTCGAGGCGGTGCGTTCCTGCTGGGCGAGCCTGTTCAACGAGCGGGCGATCTCCTACCGGCTGGCGCACGGCCTCAGCCATCGCGAGACCCCGATGGGCGTCGGCGTCGTCGAGCTGGTGGACGCGCGCTCGTCCGGCGTCGCCTTCTCGGCACACCCGGTCACCGGCAAGCACGACCGGATGGTGATCGAAGCCAACTGGGGGTGGGGCGAGGCCGTCGTCCAGGGTCTGGTCACGCCCGACTGTGTCGAGGTGGGCAAGGACGACCGCCGTGTCCTGCGCCACGAGGTCGCGACCAAGGAGTTCGTCTCGGCCTTCGACGACCGGGCCGGCCGTGTCGTCGAGATGCCGATGCCGGAGGGGCTGCGCAATCGGGCCGTGCTCGACGAGGAGCAGATCGGCTGCGTCGTGGACGTCGTGCTCGGGGTCGAACGGCACTACGGCCACCCCGTCGATGTCGAATGGGTGATCGACAGGGACCGGGCTCCCGGCGGACAGGTCACCATCGTCCAGGCCCGGCCGATCACCTTCCAGCCGCGGAGCGGGACCGTCGCCGCCTGGGATCCGGTCGCCTATGCGGCCAAGTACGCCTTCGGCGGAGGGACCGGCCGATGACCCCCGGGGATGTCGTGGTCCGGGCCGTTCGACCCGGTGGCAGATCCCTGTCGGCACGCGGTCCCGGCCCGCGAGACGGCGGAGCGCCGGTACCGGCTTCTGCGCGCGGAGCAGGCCGCGCCGTACACCGTCGGCGCGGATACCCTGTCGTTGATGAGCACGTTGTACGGCGTGCCAGGAGTGCGTCGACGCCTCGGTGACAGACGTCCGCACGCCCCGCCCGCACGCCCAGCAGGACGTCCTCGACGCGGTCGGCGCCATCGCCGGGCGGGCCACGGCCCGCGCCCGACCGGATGCGCCCGGTGGTACTCCCGCCACGAGCGGGAAGAATCCCGTCGAGAGCGAGATGAGCCGAGATGACGCGACACCGCTCCGACGAGGACACCGAGCTGGCGGAACTGGGGTTCAGCCAGTCTCCCTGCACCGTGGCCGTCTTCGACACCGATCTGCGGGTGGTGCGCGCCAACGCCGAGATGCAGCGCGCGGTCGCCCTCCCGGAGGACCGGATGCGCGGACGGCGGCCGGCCGAGTTCATGGGGCACGCCGCCGGCGAGCAGACCGAGCAGGCCATGCGCGAGGTCCTGGAAACCGGTGAACGGCGGCACGTGGAAAACCGCGTGCGGGTCCCGGGCGAACCCCGTGAACGCGCCTGGTCGGTCACGCTCGCCCCGCTGAGAGACCGGACCGGCCGGGTCCGCGGGGTCTGCCTCGCCGCACACGACACCACCGAGCACCACCAGGCCCGGGAACGGCTCCTCCTGATCAACGAGGCGGGCAGCCGTATCGGCAGCACGCTGGACATCACACGCACCGCACAGGAACTGGTCGACACGGCCGTCCCCCGGTTCGCCGACTACGCGGCCGTCGATCTGCTCACCTTCATCGACCACGGCGACGAACCGCCCCCCGGCCTGCTGACCGGCCCGGTCACCATGCGGCGAACCGCGTCGGGGTCGTCCCCCGGCACCCTCTGGGAGGGCATGCTCCAGCCGGGTGACCTGGCCGACTATCCGGCGTTCTCACCGGCCGCCCAGCCCCTGGCGACCGGTCTGACCGGCGTGTACGAGACGACCGAATCGGCCCTCGACCGGTGGGCGGTCCACGATCCCGCCCGGGCGGCCCGGATCCGCAAGTCGGGAGCCCACTCGGTGATGGTGGTACCGCTGCGCGCCCGAGGCGTCACCCTCGGCGTCGCCCGCTTCGCCCGCAGCCACCGCCCAGAGCGGTTCGAACAGGACGATGTCCTCCTGGCCGAGGAGATCACCGCACGGGCGGCCGTCTGCGTCGACAACGCACGCCGCTACACCCGCGAGAGGGTCACCGCGGTGACCCTGCAACGCACCCTGATGCCGGTGAGACTGCCCGACCAGACCGCGCTCGACGTCGCCTCGCGGTACCTGCCCGCCGCAGGCCGCGTCGGCGTGGGCGGCGACTGGTTCGACGTGATCCCGCTCTCCGGCGCGCGGGTGGCCATGGTCGTCGGCGACGTCGTGGGGCACGGCGTACAGGCCGCGGCGACCATGGGCCGGCTGCGCACGGCCGTACGCGCCCTGGCGGACATCGACCTGCCGCCCGACGAACTGCTCACCCACCTCGACGACCTCGTCATCCGCACCTCCGCCGAAGGCGACAGCGCGGCGAGCACCGACGCCACCACGGGCGCCGCCGCCGAGGCCGCCGGAGGGCTCGGCACCACCTGTCTGTACGCGGTCTACGACCCCATCACCCTCCGCTGCTGCCTCGCCCGGGCCGGCCACCCGCCGCCCGCGTTGGTGGGGCCGGACGGCACCGCCGACTTCCTCGACCTCCCGGCCGGCCTCCCCCTGGGCCTCGGCGGCCTGCCCTTCGAAGCCGCCGAGATCGAACTTCCCGAGGGCAGCCTTCTCGCCCTCTACACCAAGGGCCTCGTCGAGGCCCGCGGCCGCGACCTCGACGAGGGGCTCACGAGCCTGCGCCGGGCACTCAGCCGGCCCGCCCCGGCCCTGGACGCCGTCTGCGACGCCGTGCTCACGGCGACCCGCCCCGACCGGACCGACGCCGACATCGCCCTGCTCGTGGCCCGTACCCGCGCCATCGGTGCGTCCGATGTCGCCACCTGGAGCTTCCCCTCCGACCCCGAGGTCGTCGCCCAGGCCCGCGCCCACACCACCGACCGGCTGACGGCCTGGGGTCTTGACCAGGCCTTGTTCACCTCCGAGCTGGTGGTCAGCGAACTGGTCACCAACGCCATACGCTATGGCCGGCCCCCCGTCCAACTGCGCCTCATCCACGACCGCAACCTCATCTGCGAAGTCTCCGACGCCGGGAGCTCCTCCCCCCACCTGCGCCGCGCCCGGGACTACGACGAGGGCGGACGCGGACTGATGCTCGTCGCCCAACTCACCCAGGACTGGGGCACCCGCCAGACCCCCCAGGGCAAGACCATCTGGGCCGACATATCCCTCGCCCCGGCCTGACCACGGCCCTACTGCCCGAGCCCCTCCGAGTCGGATCGCGCCGCGGAGACACGGTTGCGTTGTGTACACACTCGAGGTCTTCGAGGAGGTGGGCCATCCCCGCTGCGGCCCCGCCCTCATCGGCCTTCTGGACAGCGCCAGCCCGACCGTCCGGGAATGGGCGGCCATGACCCTGGCGAGCCTGAAGATCGACGGCGCGGTCGAGCCCCTGCGCCGCGCCTACCGCGCCTGCCTGAAACGGCAGACCCCACCCGACTGGACCGCGCCCTGGCCGGCGGAGCACCCAAAGAGGCAGACCGGGATACCCGTCCGGGCGAGTCTTGGCCGACGCCCGGCCGTGCTCATCCGAGGGGTGCGCCGACCAGGGACAGCGTCAGGGGTCACCCGGCCCCTGACGCGTGCCGGTGCCGACCAGTCACGCCCGCACCAACGCCACCCGTTCCGTCCCGACTGGGGGACTGGCTCAGTGACGACAACCGAGACTTCAGTAGTGATAGCGGGCCGCGAGGATCACGATCTCCTTGTCCGTGACCAGGTAGACCAGGCGGTGCTCGTCGTCGATCCGCCGCGACCAAGCACCTGGCAAGTGGTACTTGAGCGGCTCGGGCTTACCGATTCCAGTGAAGGGGTCGCGTTTGGCGTCCTCGATGAGCTTGTTGATCCGAGCGAGCATCTTGCGGTCGTTCTTGAGCCAGGACGTGTAGTCCTCCCAGCCCTGATCCTCGAAGACGAGCCTCACTCAGCACCCTCACTGGCCGCATCCGGCGAGTCGGGGTCGATCAGCTCTCGCTCTGACACGTTGACGTTGGCCAAGGCATTCTCGTACGCCTTGAGCAGTCGGCGAGCGTTCGCCGGAGAGCGCAGCAGGTACGACCCTTCGCGCAGGGCTGCATAATCCTCGGCCGAGACGAGTACGGCATTGCCGTGCTTGGAGACGATCTCGATGGCCTCGTGGTTGTCGTTGACCTTCTTGATCAACGGAAAGAGAGCCTTGCGGGCTTCGCTCGCAGTTATGGACATGACCTGCCCCTCTCCGTCAGTGGTACTGAATAACGTACCACTCTCACTACTCATGGGCAGAGCAGACGCCCGACGAAGGGGCCGACATCCCAGCATGAGCAACAACAAGGGGCCGACTCTCGAAGAGATCGGCCCCCAGCCGCCTGCGAACTTGACGAACCCCTCAGCTCACGGCGATGAACCGCTTACACGTTGAAGCGGAACTCCACCACGTCCCCGTCGCGCATCACGTAGTCCTTGCCCTCCATGCGGGCCTTGCCCTTGGCTCGGGCCTCGGTCACCGAGCCGGACTCCAGGAGGTCCTCGAAGGAGATGACCTCCGCCTTGATGAAGCCCTTCTGGAAGTCGGTGTGGATGACACCGGCGGCCTCGGGGGCGGTGGCGCCCTTCTTGATGGTCCAGGCGCGGGACTCCTTGGGGCCGGCCGTCAGGTAGGTCTGGAGGCCGAGGGTGCGGAAGCCGACGTGGGCGAGGGTGGCGAGGCCGGGCTCGTCCTGGCCGACGGACTGGAGGAGCTCGAGGGCCTCGTCCTCGTCCAGTTCGGCGAGGTCCGCCTCCAGCTTGGCGTTGAGGAAGATCGCCTCGGCGGGGGCGACCAGGGCGCGCTGCTCGTTCTTGAAGTCCTCGTCGACCAGTTCGTCCTCGTCGACGTTGAAGACGTACAGGAAGGGCTTGGTGGTGAGCAGGTGCAGGTCGTGCAGGAGCTCGGCGCGCTCGCCGCCCTGGACGATGCCGTGCGCGAAGAGCGTGTCGCCCTTCTCCAGGATCTCCTTGGCCTCCTCGACCGCCTTGACCTTGGGAGCGACGTCCTTCTTGATCCGCGACTCCTTCTGGAGCCGGGGCAGGACCTTCTCGATGGTCTGGAGGTCGGCGAGGATCAGCTCGGTGTTGATCGTCTCGATGTCGTCCTTCGGCGAGACCTTGCCGTCGACGTGGACGACGTTCTCGTCCTTGAAGGCGCGGATGACCTGGCAGATCGCGTCCGACTCGCGGATGTTCGCGAGGAACTTGTTGCCCAGGCCCTCGCCCTCGCTCGCGCCGCGCACGATGCCCGCGATGTCGACGAAGTCGACGGTGGCCGGGAGGATCCGCTCCGACTTGAAGATCGAGGCGAGCTGGGCGAGACGACCGTCCGGCACGCCGACGACGCCGACGTTCGGCTCGATCGTGGCGAACGGGTAGTTGGCCGCGAGCACGTCGTTCTTGGTCAGGGCGTTGAACAGGGTCGACTTGCCGACGTTCGGCAGACCGACGATTCCGATCGTGAGCGACACGTTGCGACTTCCCGGAGGTGAGGAGACTGGGGGCCAGGCGGCCGATCCACCAGTCTACGGCGTGTCGTACCCGGCCCCCGCGACGGTTCGAACGCTTGGCCAGGCTGCGACACACGGCGTGTCAGGCGGGCTATTCGCCACATAAGCAGACCTAGGTTGGTCCAGTGGAGCAGCACAGGACGCGACCCCAGCAGCACGGACCGCGACGAGGCAGGCCGCCGGTGCCCCCGGCGCGGCGGCCTCCCGCGGCACGGCGTCCGGCCGCTGCGGCGGCGGCCCCGGAGCCCGCGCCGCGGCGGCCGTCCGCGCCGCGGCTGACGGGTCTGGGCGCCGGGCTGTTCTGCGGGGCCGTCATGTTCCTGCTGGGCGGTCTCGACGTGCTGCTCCTCGGCGGCGGCTCCACCGTCTACGGGGTGCTGTTCCTGCCGGTGTGCGCGCTGACCGCGCTGTGGGTGCGCAAGGGCGACCTGCTGACCGCGCCCGTCGTGGTGCCGATCGGGTTCGCGGTGGGGCTGCTGCCCGTGATCAACGGGGACACGGGGTTCCTGGGCAAGCTGATGAGCCTGGTGACCGCCCTCGCCACACAGGCCCCCTGGCTGTACGCGGGCACGATGATCGCGGGCGTGACGGCGCTGGTGCGGCGGGTGATCCTGGCGGCACGGAGACGGGCGATGCGCAGGCGCATGGCGGGGTGAGGCGGCGGTGTGCCTCCGGTGGGAGGGCGCCGCGACCGGCGGCGCCGCGACCCCGCTCCGCCCCCAACCGCCTCAGCCGTGTTCCGCCGCGTGCATCGCCGCGCCCACGATTCCCGCGTTGTTCTGCAGCTGGGCGGGGACGATCTCCGCCTTGACGCCCTCGATGAGGGGCAGGAACTTCTCGGACTTGCGGCTGACGCCGCCGCCGACGATGAACAGCTCCGGGCTGAAGAGCATCTCGACATGGGCGAGGTACTTCCTGACCCGGCGCGCCCAGCGCTCCCAGCTCAGGTCCTGGTCCTCCTTGGCCTTGCTGGACGCCCGCTTCTCCGCCTCGTGACCGTTCAGTTCCAGATGCCCGAGCTCGGTGTTGGGGACGAGGACGCCGTCGACGAAGACGGCGCTGCCGATGCCGGTGCCGAAGGTCAGCAGTACCACCGTGCCGTTGCGGCCGCGGCCGGCGCCGAAGTGCATCTCGGCGACGCCCGCCGCGTCCGCGTCGTTGACCACCGTCACCGGCAGACCGCCCAGCCGGCCGCCGAACAAGGCGCGCGCGTCGGTGTCGACCCAGCTCCTGTCGACGTTGGCCGCCGTACGGACCGTGGCGCCGCCGGTGACGACGCCCGGGAACGTCAGCCCGACAGGACCGGTCCAGCCGAAGTGGTCCACCACCTCTTTGACCCCGTCGGCGACGGTGCCGGGAGTCGCCGGGTGCGGAGTCAGCACCTTGTGCCGCTCCTGGGCCAGGGCTCCCCTGTCCAGGTCCACAGGGGCGCCTTTGATGCCGGATCCGCCGATGTCCACGCCGAAGATCTGCATGGCCCCACGTTACGGCGTACGACGGACCGTCACTGCCGCGTCGTACCGGACCCTCCGCGCTCGGCGACCAGCGTGGCCGCCTCCTCGCGGAGGTCCCGGCGGAGCTCCTTGGGCAGGGAGAAGGTGATGGACTCCTCGGCCGCCTTGACGATCTCCACGTCCTCGAAGCCGCGCTGCCCCAGCCATTCGAGCACCTCCTCGACCAGGACCTCAGGCACGGAGGCGCCCGAGGTCAGGCCGACCGTGGAGACGCCGTCCAGCCAGCTCTCGTCGATCTCGTCGGCGAAGTCCACGAGGTACGCCTCGCGCGCGCCCGCGAGCTTCGCGACCTCCACCAGCCGCTTGGAGTTGGAGGAGTTGCGGGAGCCGACGACGATCACCAGGTCGGCCTCGGCGCCCATCTGCTTCACGGCGAGCTGACGGTTCTGCGTGGCGTAGCAGATGTCGTCGCTGGGCGGGGAGAGAAGCTGCGGGAACTTGTCCTGGAGCGCGTCGACGGTCTCCATGGTCTCGTCGACCGAGAGCGTGGTCTGCGACAGCCACACGACCCGGGAGGGGTCGCGGACCTCGACGTTCGCGACGTCCTCGGGGCCGTCGACGAGCTGGATGTGCTCGGGGGCCTCGCCCGTGGTGCCGATGACCTCCTCGTGGCCCTCGTGCCCGATCAGGAGGATGTCGTAGTCCTCCTTGGCGAACCGGACGGCCTCCTTGTGGACCTTGGTCACCAGGGGGCAGGTGGCGTCGATGGTGGCAAGCCGGCCTCGCTCGGCCTCCTCGTGGACGGTGGGGGCCACGCCGTGCGCCGAGAACATCACGATGTTCCCCGGCGGCACCTCCTCCGTGCGCTCGACGAAGACGGCGCCCTTCTTCTCCAGGGTCTGCACGACGTACTTGTTGTGGACGATCTCGTGCCGGACATAGATCGGAGCCCCGTACTGCTCCAGGGCTTTCTCGACAGCGATCACGGCGCGGTCCACACCCGCGCAGTAGCCCCGGGGGGCGGCGAGCAGAACACGGCGGCCAGACGAAGCAGTCATGCCCCCCATCGTAAGGCCGCCGCCGCGGCTCGAAGATCGGCCCGTGAGCGGCGGGCGAGGGGGTGGGGGTTGTCGGTGGGGGCGGTTACTCTCGCGGTCATGGCTGTCTCCACGTCTCCCGAAGCTCCCCTGCCCGTCGGTGAGGTGTCACGGCTGATCGGGGGGTGGATCGAGCGGCTCGGCGCGGTGTGGGTCGAGGGGCAGATCACGCAGTTGTCGCGGCGCCCGGGTGCGGGCGTGGTCTTCCTGACGCTGCGCGATCCGTCGTACGACATCTCCGTCAGCGTGACCTGCTACCGCCAGGTGTTCGACGCGATCGCCGACGTGGTCGGCGAGGGCGCGCGGGTGGTGGTGCTCGCCAAACCGGAGTGGTACGCGCCGCGCGGGCAGCTCTCGCTGCGGGCCGCCGAGATAAGGCCGGTGGGCGTCGGTGAGCTGCTGGCCCGGCTGGAGCAGCTCAAGAAGAACCTGGCGGCGGAGGGCCTGTTCGCGGCCGAGCGGAAGAAGCCCCTGCCCTTCCTGCCGCAGCTCGTCGGGCTGGTCTGCGGCCGGGCGTCCGCGGCGGAGCGGGACGTGCTGGAGAACGCCCGGCACCGCTGGCCCGCGGTCCGCTTCGAGGTGCGCAACGTCGCCGTGCAGGGCGTGCACGCCGTCCCGCAGGTCGTACAGGCCGTCAAGGAGCTGGACTCGATCGCCGGTGTGGACGTGATCATCGTGGCGCGCGGCGGCGGCAGCGTGGAGGACCTGCTGCCGTTCTCCGACGAGCAGCTCGTGCGGGCGGTCGCCTCCTGCCGTACGCCCGTGGTGTCCGCGATCGGGCACGAGCCGGACACGCCGCTGCTCGACTACGTCGCCGACCTGCGCGCCTCCACCCCGACCGACGCCGCCAAGAAGGTCGTGCCGGACGTCGGTGAGGAGTACGAGCGGGTACGGCAGCTTCGGGACCGGGCCCGCAGGTGCGTGCGGGCGCTCGTGGAGCGGGAGGAGCGGGGGCTCGCCCACGCGCTCGCCCGGCCCTGCATGGAGGACCCGCACCGCATGATCGACGAGCGCGAGGACCAGATCGCGTCGGTCCTCGACCGCGGCCGGCGCACCCTGCGGCATCTGCTGGACCGCGCGGACTCGGAGCTGACGCACACGCACGCGCGCGTGGTGGCCCTCTCCCCCGCCGCGACCCTCCGGCGCGGTTACGCGGTGCTCCAGAAGGCGGACGGGCACGTGGTCCGCGACCCGGGAGAGGTGACGGCGGACGAGGCCCTGCGGGCCCGGGTCGCCGAGGGCGAGTTCACGGTTCGTGTCGACGCATAGGGTGGGCGGATGACAAGCAAGGCGGATGAGGCGCTCGGATACGAGCAGGCACGGGACGAGCTGATCGACGTCGTCCGGCGCCTGGAGGCGGGCGGTACGAGCCTGGAGGAGTCCCTCGCCCTGTGGGAGCGCGGCGAGGAACTGGCCAAGGTGTGCCGCCACTGGCTGGAGGGCGCCCGGGCCCGGCTCGACGCGGCACTCGCCGAGGAGACGGAAGGCGAGGGGCCGGAGGACGGCTCGGCGTAGGGCGGCGGGCCGTCAGGACGTCTTCAGGGCCCGCGCCATCGTCGTGAGCTGGTCGAAGGAGGCCGTGCCGGCCACCACCGTCGTGGATCCCTCGGTGCCCTCCAGGACGAGCGCGTCGTAGCGGCCGCCGGTGTAGCGCGTCCACGTACGGCCGTCGATCTCCTCGGTGACCTTCGTGGCGTGACCGCCCACGCTGGCCGCGTCGATGAAGTCCTTGCGCTTCTGCGCGGACTGCTCGACCGCCACGTACTGACCCTCGGGATCCTGGAAGCCGAGGTGCCAGTGCTCCTTCTCGTTCGCCCGGAACCGGACCGAGGTGGCCTTCCAGGTGTCGGGCAGGCCCTCGGGCGCCGCCACCGGGTACGACGCCGCCCGGCGTGCGGTGGTCAACTCGATGCGGTAGTCGACCCGCTGGATGTCGGGAGCCTTGGTGTCGTGCGGGACGAAGAGGTAGATCACCGCCGCCGCGATCCCGATCAGGCCCAGGGAGAGGATCATGTCCCGGACCGTCTTCTGCTTGCCGTTCGAACCTGCCACGCCCCCTATCGTCGCAGGTGCTCGTCCCGCTCATCCGTGGGGTCCCCTGCTCATTCTGTCCGTCCGGAGATAGAGTCGGGGCCAACACCCTCATCCGGCCGTCGTCGTATCAGAAAGGTGCGCTCCGATGACCGAGCATCATCATCTGCCCTCAGAGCTCGAGGTGCCCTCAGAGGCGCCCGACCGCAACATCGCCCTGGAACTCGTCCGGGTGACCGAGGCCGCGGCCATGGCCGCGGGCCGCTGGGTCGGGCGCGGTGACAAGAACGGCGCCGACGGCGCCGCCGTGCGCGCCATGCGCTCCCTCGTCTCCACCGTGTCGATGAACGGCGTCGTCGTCATCGGCGAGGGCGAGAAGGACGAGGCCCCGATGCTCTTCAACGGCGAACACGTCGGTGACGGCACCGGGCCGGAGGTCGACATCGCCGTCGACCCCATCGACGGCACCACCCTGACCGCCAAGGGCATGCCGAACGCGATCGCGGTCCTCGCCGCCGCCGAGCGCGGCGCGATGTTCGACCCCTCCGCCGTGTTCTACATGGACAAGCTGGTCACCGGCCCGGACGCGGCCGACTTCGTCGACATCGACGCCCCGGTGTCCGTGAACATCCGGCGCGTGGCCAAGGCCAAGCGGTCCACGCCGGAGGACGTCACGGTGGTCATCCTGGACCGGCCTCGGCACGAGGACATGATCCGGGAGATCCGGGAGACGGGCGCCCGCATCAAGCTGATCTCCGACGGCGACGTGGCCGGCTCGATCCTGGCGCTGCGCGACGGCACCGGCATCGACCTGCTGCTCGGCATCGGCGGCACGCCCGAGGGCATCATCTCGGCCTGCGCCGTGAAGTGCCTGGGCGGCACGATCCAGGGCAAGCTGTGGCCGAAGGACGACGAGGAGCGGCAGCGCGCGATCGACGCGGGCCACGACCTGGACCGCGTGCTGACCACGGACGACCTGGTCTCCGGCGAGAACGTCTTCTTCGTCGCCACCGGCATCACCGACGGCGAACTGATGCGCGGTGTGCGCTACCGCGCCGAGACGGCGACGACCGACTCGATCGTGATGCGGTCCAAGTCCGGCACGGTCCGCCGGATCGACTCCGAGCACCGGCTGAGCAAGCTGCGGGCGTACAGCGCGATCGACTTCGACCGCGCGAAGTAGCCGGCCCACGGGTCCGTGACGGCGATGGGGCGCTCCCGGTGCGGAGGGGGCGCCCCAGGCGCGTACGGGCCCGGAGACGTCCGGAGGGCCCGCGGGCGTACGGAGTGCCTGCGGGCACAGGGGCTACCCCGCGGCCGCTATGCGTCCCGTGGTACGGGCCGCCTTCTTCAGTTCCAGGTCGCGGCGGCGGCGCCGGGCCAGGACGACGCGGCGCTCGGCGGCGGTGAGACCGCCCCAGACGCCGTACGGCTCGGGTTGCAGCAGCGCGTGCTCACGGCACTCGACCATGACCGGGCAGCGCGCGCAGACCCGCTTGGCCGCCTCCTCGCGGGACAGCCGCGCGGCGGTGGGCTCCTTGGAGGGTGCGAAGAACAGGCCCGCCTCGTCGCGCCGGCACACCGCCTCGGTGTGCCAGGGCGCGTCCTGATCCCTGTCACGCGCCGGCGCCCGCTGGGCCGGAACGGCAGCTACCTGCAGCGACGAATGCGGCGGTTGCAGCACGGTCTTCTCCTGACGACGGCTTCGCGAGCGGGAGGGTCCAAGAGACGATGCAGCAAGGCCTACCCGCTGTACGCGCGCCTATGCACTGAGTTCCCAACCGCCCGACCGTGACCGCCGGCGTCCGCGAACGACCGCTGTTGTCACATGTGCTTGCGCAGATGCTTGTCCACCTTGCGCTGGACCCGGTCGAGAATGTCCGCGACGAGCTTGCCCCGCCTCGGCCGCGCCTCGACGTTGCCCAGCACGGCCCAGCCGTCGACGTAGACGACGGGCGCCTCGGACTCGCCCGAGTCCAGGGTGACCACCTCGAAGTTGCCGAGGACGCCGCCGCCGGTGCCGCGCAGCGACACGTTCTCCGGGACGCGGACCTGCACGTCGCCGAAGACCGAGACGGCCTTGATCACGACCTGCTGGTACTCGAAGACCGCCTCGCTGAGGTCGATCTCCACGCTGCCGAAGACCGCGTACGCGTGCACCCGGCGCCCGGGGCGCCAGCGGCCGCGGCGGGTGGCCTGGCTGAACACCGCGACCACGCTCTCGTCGGCGACGGGGGGTATCGCGCCGGCCTCCGGCCGGTTCGGCGCCGGGGTGTACGCGGCGGCCGCGCGGCCCTGGTGGGCGGCCGGCAGGTCCTGGATGAAGACCTCCAGCTCGCCGACCGTCTTGGCGTTCAGCACCCCCTCGACGCGCTCGGCGTGCTCGTCCGCGTTGAGACGGCCCTCGGCGAGGGCCTCGCGCAGGATGTCGGCGATACGGTCACGGTCGGCGTCCGAGGCACGCAGTGCGGCGACAGGTGCGGCGGCCGTACGCGGTTCGGTCTGCTTCTGAAGGTCCACGGCAGCAGGGTACCGAAACGCGATAGATCGCGACTAGGGGTGTGGACGACGGGCGCGCCGCGCACCGCGCACCGCGCCGGTTCACGCTGAGCCGGACCTCACAGGTTCACCGTCGGTGCCAGGTTCTACGCTGGGTGTCGCCCACCGATGTCGGCGGGCAGCCGTCTGCCGAGTGAGGAATGGGCCAGATGCCGCACTACTCCCCCCCTGCCCGCCCTGCGTTCGCGTACACCGATCTACTCCCCCAGGGTGAGGACACCACCCCGTACCGGCTGGTGACGTCCGAGGGCGTCTCCACCGTCGAGGGACCCGACGGGCGTACGTTCCTCAAGGTCGAGCCGGAGGCGCTGCGCAAGCTGGCCGAGGAGGCCGTCCACGACATCCAGCACTATCTGCGTCCGGCCCACCTGGCCCAGCTCCGCCGCATCATCGACGACCCGGAGGCCAGCGCGAACGACAAGTTCGTCGCCCTGGACCTGCTGAAGAACGCGAACATCGCGGCGGCCGGCGTGCTGCCCATGTGCCAGGACACCGGCACGGCGATCGTCATGGGCAAGCGCGGCCAGAACGTGCTGACGGCGGGCGAGGACGAGAAGGCCCTGTCCCGAGGTGTTTACGACGCCTACACCAAGCTGAACCTGCGCTACTCGCAGATGGCCCCGCTCACCATGTGGGAGGAGAGGAACACCGGTTCCAACCTGCCCGCTCAGATCGAGCTGTACGCGACGGACGGCGGCGCCTACAAGTTCCTGTTCATGGCCAAGGGCGGGGGCTCGGCCAACAAGTCCTTCCTGTACCAGGAGACGAAGGCCGTCCTGAACGAGGCCTCCATGATGAAGTTCCTGGAGGAGAAGATCCGTTCGCTGGGCACCGCCGCCTGCCCGCCGTACCACCTGGCGATCGTGGTCGGCGGCACGAGCGCGGAGTACGCCCTGAAGACGGCGAAGTACGCCTCCGCGCACTACCTGGACAACCTGCCGACCGAGGGCTCGCCGCTCGGGCACGGCTTCCGGGACGAGGACCTGGAGCAGAAGGTCTTCGAGCTGACGCAGCGGATCGGGATCGGCGCGCAGTTCGGCGGCAAGTACTTCTGCCACGACGTGCGCGTGGTCCGGCTGCCGCGGCACGGCGCGTCCTGCCCGGTCGCGATCGCGGTGTCCTGCTCGGCGGACCGGCAGGCCCTGGCGAAGATCACGCCCGAGGGCGTGTTCCTGGAGGAGCTGGAGAAGGACCCGGCGCGGTTCCTGCCGGAGACCACGGACGAGCACCTGGACGAGTCGTCGGACGTGGTCCGCATCGACCTCAACCAGCCCATGGAGTCGATCCTCGCCGAGCTGACCAAGTACCCGGTCAAGACCCGGCTGTCGCTGACCGGCCCGCTGGTCGTGGCCCGGGACATCGCCCACGCCAAGATCAAGGAGCGGCTCGACGCGGGCGAGGAGATGCCGCAGTACCTCAAGGACCACCCGGTGTACTACGCGGGCCCGGCCAAGACCCCCGAGGGCTACGCGTCCGGTTCCTTCGGCCCGACCACGGCCGGCCGCATGGACTCCTACGTCGAGCAGTTCCAGGCGGCCGGCGGCTCCAAGGTGATGCTGGCCAAGGGCAACCGCAGCAAGCAGGTCACGGACGCGTGCGGCACCCACGGCGGCTTCTACCTCGGCTCGATCGGCGGTCCTGCGGCCCGGCTGGCCCAGGACTGCATCAAGAAGGTCGAGGTCGTGGAGTACGAGGAGCTCGGCATGGAGGCCGTCTGGAGGATCGAGGTCGAGGACTTCCCGGCGTTCGTCGTCGTCGACGACAAGGGCAACGACTTCTTCCAGAACCCCGCCCCGCAGCCGACGTTCACGTCGATCCCGGTCCGGGGCCCCGGTCTGGCCTGAGCGCCGGTCCCCCGCAGACCTCCTGGAGCCCCCGGCAGCCGCCGGGGGCTCCCCCGTTCGGCCCACCGCCGGAACATCCTCACCGCCGTCCGCGCTGTACGCGGCATGAGCGAATACCGCACCGAGCACGACTCCATGGGCGAAGTCCAGGTCCCCGTCCACGCCAAGTGGCGTGCCCAGACGCAGCGGGCGGTGGAGAACTTCCCCGTCTCCGGGCAGCGGCTCGAACGCGCGCACATCGAGGCGCTGGCCCGGATCAAGGGCGCCGCCGCCACGGTCAACGCGCGGCTCGGGGTGCTGGACGAGGACGTCGCCGAGGCGATCCGGGAGGCGGCGGCCGAGGTCGCCGAGGGCAAGTGGGACGAGCACTTCCCGGTCGACGTGTTCCAGACCGGTTCCGGGACCTCGTCCAACATGAACACCAACGAGGTCATCGCCACCCTCGCCGGCGAGCGGCTGGGCCGGGACGTGCACCCGAACGACCACGTCAACGCCTCGCAGTCCTCCAACGACGTCTTCCCGTCGTCGATCCACATCGCCGCCACCGCCGCCGTCACCCGCGATCTCGTCCCCGCCCTCGACCACCTCGCGAGCGCGCTCACCCGCAAGGCCGAGGAGTTCGCCGACGTGGTGAAGTCCGGGCGGACGCACCTGATGGACGCCACCCCCGTGACCCTCGGCCAGGAGTTCGCCGGGTACGCCGCCCAGGTGCGGTACGGCGTCGAGCGGCTGAACGCCTCCCTGCCCCGGCTGGCCGAGCTGCCGCTCGGCGGGACCGCCGTCGGCACCGGCATCAACACCCCGCCCGGCTTCTCCGCCGCCGTGATCGAGGAGGTCGCCCGCGCCACCGGGCTGCCGCTCACCGAGGCCCGGGACCACTTCGAGGCGCAGGGCGCCAGGGACGGCATCGTCGAGACCAGCGGCCAGCTGCGGACCATCGCCGTGGGGTTGACGAAGATCGCCAATGATCTGCGGTGGATGGCCTCGGGACCCAGGACCGGGCTCGCCGAGATCTCCCTGCCCGACCTCCAGCCCGGCTCCTCGATCATGCCCGGCAAGGTCAATCCGGTCGTCCCCGAGGCCGTCCTCATGGTGTGCGCCCAGGTCGTCGGCAACGACGCCACCGTCGCCACCGCCGGCGCCGCCGGCAACTTCGAGCTCAACGTCATGCTCCCGGTCATCGCCAAGAACGTGCTGGAGTCGGTCCGGCTGCTGGCCAACGTCTCCCGGCTGCTCGCCGACCGGACGGTGGACGGGATCGTCGCCCACCGCGAACGGGCCCGCGAGTACGCCGAGTCCTCGCCGTCCGTGGTCACCCCGCTCAACAAGTACCTGGGGTACGAGGAGGCGGCGAAGGTCGCCAAGAAGGCGCTGGCCGAGCAGAAGACGATCCGTCAGGTCGTCGTCGAGGGCGGCTATGTCGAGCGCGGTCTGCTCACGGAGGAACAACTCGACCGGGCGCTGGACGTCCTGCGGATGACGCACCCGTAACCACGTGCCGCCGAAGCGTGAACGATGACGTCCTGCGGGGCGGAGGATGCCCCGGGCACCTAATATTTGCCCATGGCACACGACGGAGCGACCGCACCCGCGACGACGGGCGGTGCGACGGCGCCCTGGACCCCCGGCAGCCGGATCCTGTGGCGGTACCGGGAGAACGGCGGCGCGCGCTTCCACATCGTGCGGCCCGTGACCGTCGTGCGGGACGACCCGGGGCTGCTCGCCGTGTGGATGGCGCCCGGCACCGAGTGCGTCAGACCCGTGCTCGCCGACGGCACACCGGTGCACCTGGAACCGCTCGCGTCGCGCTACACCAAGCCGCGCACCGTGCGGCGCGACCGCTGGTTCGGCACGGGCGTGCTGAAACTGGCCAGGCCCGGCAAGCCCTGGTCGGTGTGGCTGTTCTGGGAGCCCGGCTGGCGGTTCAAGAACTGGTACGTCAACCTGGAGGAGCCGCTGGCCCGTTGGGCGGGCGGGGTCGACTCCGAGGACCACTTCCTGGACATCTCCGTCCATCCGGACCGCAGTTGGCACTGGAGGGACGAGGACGAGTTCGCGCAGGCGCAGCGCGACGGACTGGTGGACGCCGAACTCGCCGAGCGGGTACGGGCCGCGGGCCGTGAGGTGGTGGAGACGATCCGCGCCTGGCGGCCGCCGTTCAGTGAGTCCTGGCAGCAGTGGCGCCCGGACCCGGCCTGGGAGGTACCGTCACTGCCGGACGACTGGGACCGCACCCCCACGCGCGTGGCCTCATGAGACCCTTGATGCGCCCCCGGGCGGGAACCGTAGGATCGTCCTCCGCAACAGGCGCAGGGCCGGTACCAACTCCCGGAGCGACAACCGGGACTGATCGAACGTCACCGAGGGGCGGCAGGTCGTGAGCGAGGGGTACGAGGGCAACACCCGTGCGGACCACGGTCGGTCCGCCGGTGGCACAGCAACAGCCTCTGACCACGCCGGAAATCCGTTCCTGGGGCATGTATTCCGGGTATCGGGTCTTCGGCGGGACGAACTGCGCGCCCGGCGCGCAGCCCCGGACGGATGGATTCGACACGCGTGACGGAGCAGCCGACCTCCTTCGAACGCCCCCAGCCGGGCGGCGACCCCGCGGACGCCCGTGGGGCGCTTCTGCGTACCCCCGCCGCCCCGGGGGCCGCGGCCTTACCGCTTCAGTCCGGCCCGGCAGACGACGCACCGCGTCCGGCCGCCGCGGCCGGATCCGAGCACTCCCAGCCGGCGTCCGCCGAGCCCGACGCGCACCGACCGCGCCCCGCGCCGGAGGGCATCCCCGCCCAGCCGGACGCGGCGGCCAGGGTCGCCGGGGGCAGGACCGGCGACGGCGGGGCCCCCGACGGCGCCGGGGCCGATCGGGCGGACGCCGAGGCGTCCCGAGCGGCGGGCGGGCCCGGCGACCAGGAGCGCCGGGCCGGGCGCGGCGTGCCTCCGGGCGGCCAGGAGCGCCGTACCGGGAAGGGGCTGCCGCCCGGGCGGACGCTGCCGATGCGGCGGGACGGGGACCGGTTGCGGTTCGTGGGGGCGGCCACCCGGCGCATCGCCCGCGGCCTGGACCTCGACGAGATCGTCCTGGGGCTGTGCCGGGCCACCGTACCCACCTTCTCCGACGCCATCCTCGTGTATCTGCGCGAGCCGCTGCCGGTGGGCGACGAGCGGCCCGCGGGCCCTCTCGTCCTGCGGCTGCGGCGTACCGACCGGATACCGGCGGAGCGCGAACCCGAACTGGGGTTCATGCCGGCGCCGGTCCCGGAGCAGCCGGCCGAGCTGTCGGCGGTGACCAACGAGCTGTGCGAGGTCCGGCCCGGCTCCGCGCTGGGCGAGGTGCTGCGCGGCGTGCGTCCGGTGTTCACGGACACCCCGGCCGCCCATCTGGCGCTGGCGGAACTCCTCGGCGAGGACTCCGAACTGGTCGTGCCCGACGGGCAGCGCACCATTCTCGCCCCGCTGCGCGGCCGGCGCCGGGTGATCGGCGCCGCGCTGTTCCTGCGCCGTCCGGAGCGCCACCCCTTCCAGCCCGACGACCTGCTCGTCGCGGCGCAGCTCGCCACGCACAGCGCCCTCGGCATCGACAAGGCGGTGCTGTACGGCCGCGAGGCGTACATCGCCGACGAGCTGCAGCGCACCATGCTCCCGGAGACCCTGCCCCGCCCCACCGGCGTACGGCTGGCCTCCCGCTATCTGCCCGCCGCGGAGACCGCGCGGGTCGGCGGCGACTGGTACGACGCGATCCCGCTGCCCGGCAGCCGGGTCGCCCTCGTCGTCGGCGACGTCATGGGTCACTCCATGACCTCGGCCGCGATCATGGGCCAGCTGCGCACCACCGCGCAGACCCTGGCCGGGCTCGACCTGCCGCCGCAGGAGGTGCTGCACCACCTCGACGAGCAGGCGCAGCGCCTGGGCTCCGACCGCATGGCGACCTGCCTCTACGCCGTCTACGATCCCGTCACGCACCGCATCACCATCGCCAACGCCGGCCATCCGCCGCCGGTCCTGCTGCACCTGGGCGGCCGCGCCGAGGTGCTGCGGGTGCCGCCGGGCGCGCCGATCGGCGTCGGCGGCGTCGACTTCGAGGCGGTGGAGCTGGACGCCCCGGCGGGCGCGACCCTGCTGCTCTACACCGACGGCCTGGTCGAGTCGCGGCTGCGGGACGTGTGGACGGGCATAGAGCAGCTGCGCGAGAAGCTCTCGGCGACCGCGCAGCTCACCGGCCCCGATCACCCGCCGCCGCTGGAGGCGCTGTGCGACGAGGTACTCGACATGCTCGGACCGGGCGACCGGGACGACGACATCGCGCTCCTCGCCGCCCGCTTCGACGGGATCGCGCCGAGCGACGTGGCGTACTGGACCCTGGACCCGGAGGACGCCGCCCCCGGTCAGGCCCGCCGCCTGGCCCGCCGGGCGCTGTCCCGCTGGGGCCTGGAGGAGCTGACCGACTCCGTGGAGCTGCTGATCAGCGAGGTCGTCACCAACGCGGTGCGCTACGCCTCCCGGCCGGTCACCCTGCGCCTGCTGCGCACGGATGTGCTGCGCTGCGAGGTCGGCGACGACGTCCCGCAGCTGCCGCGCCTGCGCCAGGCCCGCGCCACGGACGAGGGCGGACGCGGCCTCTACCTGGTCAACCGGCTGGCCAGGCGCTGGGGCGCGACCCGGCTCAGCACGGGCAAGGTGGTCTGGTTCGAGGTCGCCACCCGGCCGTGAACGACCGGGCCCGGAACCGGCAGCGAATACCACAATGATCCGGGGCCGCTTTCCGAGAAGGAAACGCGGCCCCGTCAATCAAGTCGTGCAGAGCGAAGATGCTAGAACTTCGTGCTGCACAGGAGCGGATAAAGGTCGCTGTCGAAGCGGACGCAGACACGGTAGTAGTAGCTACTTCCGCCGAGCATGTTCGACCAGTCGCTCTTGCCGTAGCCGGGCGTCCGAACGGCCAAGGACTTCAGAAGCTTTCCATTGCCGTCGTACTTCTCGATCGTCGCGGTCGAGTCGTAAATCGACGGGTCGGCGTTGTTGGTGACCCGCACCCAGCCCGCCAGACAGTTGGTGGACCAGCGAAGCTCCGCCACCCTTCCGTTGTTGTTGATCGATCTCATCGTCGTGGCGCCCGCGTCACAGCTGTACGTGACGGGCCCCTTGTTGTCGCAGCCGGACCCCGAACAACCCGCCGCGTACGAGGTGCCGGCGAGCGGAATCATCGTCATGGCCGACGCCGCGATACCGACGAGTGCCAGCCTGGCCGAGTTTTTGCGCATGACAAAGCCTCCCTGCGTCTTCTCATCCGTGCACCAACCCCCAGGAGCGCAGCGCACAGTGCCGGTGGATCCCCTTCCACCGACGCCGAGGAGCTTGATCCATGCATGTCATCCCAAGCAAGGATTTCCTCGACGGTTTCTCAATCCAGCCATGTCTTGGCCGAAAAACCTCCCGGCTCGCCGGAAGGCGACGAACGGCAAGGGGCGCCCGGCCGGACCGGGCGCCCCTTCGTCCTGCTCACCTCGCGGTGATCACCGCATGCCGCTCACTGGTCGTTGGCGTTGGGAAGGAGCGGACTGCCGCTGAGGCCGTCCGTCGGCTCCCTGCTCGTCGACGGGTCGCTCGGCGTCTGCGACGGTGTCTGGCTCGGCGTCTGCGACGGCGTCTCGCTGGGCGTGTCGCTGGGCGACTCGGACACCGTCGGCGGGGTGCTCGAGGGCGTCTCGGACGGAGTCTCGCTCGGCGACTCCGAGACCGTCGGGGACGTGGACGGCTCCACGGCGGCACCCTGCTTGGTGTCGAGGTCGAACTTGCTGACCTCGCCCATCGCGTTGAAGGTGTAGTCGGCCCAGATCTGCGCGGGGAAGCCACCGCCGTTGACGCGCGGCACGCCACCCGCCCCGTACAGCGGGACGTGCTTGCCGTTCTGCTTCAGGTCCTCGCCGAACAGGCCGACCGAGGTGACCAGGTCCGGCGTGTAGCCGGTGAACCAGGCCGACCGGTTCTTGTCGGAGGTGCCCGTCTTGCCCGCCACCTGCTGGCCGTTGCGCCGCGGGTTGTCCCGCACCGACGTCTTGGCCGTACCGTCGTCGACCACGCCGGTCAGCACGGAGGTGACCGTGTCGGCGGCCTCGCGGCTGATGACCTGCTCGCCGATCGGGTCGGCCATCTTGACCGTACGGTCCTTCTGCTCGGCCGACTTGACGATGGTCGGGGTGACCTTCTTGCCGTGGTTGTCGAGGGTGGCGTAGATCCCGGCCATCTCCAGCGGGCTGGCGCCCATGGAACCCAGGGTCTGGGCCGGTACCGCCTGCATGCCCTTGGTGTCCATGCCGAGCTTGCCGGCGACGTCCATCACCCTGTCCATGCCCACGTCGACGCCCATCTGCGCGAAGACGGAGTTGACGGACTGGTTCATGGCCGTCTGGACCGTGATGTTCCCGTAGTTCCGGTCGTCCTCGTTGGGCGGGCCGAAGCCGACCTTGGTGCCGTGGTCCACGGCCTGGCGGCCGCTGGTGCCGTCGTAGACGGTGTTCGCCGTGATCGGCCGGCCGTCCTGGGTCCTGGAGTCCTCCTCCAGCGCCGCGGCCAGGATCACCGGCTTGAAGGTGGAGGCCGGCTGGAAGTCCCGCCGGGTCGCGTTGCTGAAGTAGTGCTTCAAGTAGTCCTCGCCGCCGTACAGGGCGAGAATCTCCCCGGACTTCGGGTCGACGGAGACGGCACCGGCCTGGACGTGCTTGTCCACCGGCCGCTTCTTCGGGTCGAGCTTGCTGGTCAGCTGGGACTTGACCGCCTCCTCCAGCGCGGCCTGCTTCTTCTTGTCGATGTTCAGGGTGATGGTCCAGCCCTGGGCCTCGACAGTCTGCTCCGCCTGCCCCTGGGTCAGGCCCTGGTCCTTCATCAACTGCCGCTCGAGCTGCTGGTTGGCCAGCGCGATCAGGTAGCCCTTCTGGCCCTCCTGCCCGGGAGCGGGCCGGGGTTCCTTGGGCACGGGGAACTTCATGGCCTGCCGCTTGCCGGCGTTCAGCCAGCCCTGCTTGACCATGTTGTCCAGCACGTAGTTCCAGCGCTGCTGCGCGAGCCGCTTGCCGGTGTCGCTCGCGACGGCCCAGTCGTACTGGCTGGGAGCCTGCATCAGCGCGGCGAGGTACGCGCCCTGCTCGACCTTGAGGTCCTTGGCGTCGACGCGGTAGTAGGCCTGCGCGGCGGCCTGGATGCCGTAGGCGCCCCGGCCGTAGTAGCTGGTGTTGATGTACCCGGCGAGGATCTCGTCCTTCGTCATCCGCTGGTCCACCTTCAACGAGATGACCAGTTCCTTCAGCTTGCGCGTGACGGTCTGGTCCTGGTTGAGGTAGAAGTTCTTGACGTACTGCTGGGTGATCGTCGATCCGCCCTGCGCGCCCTTGCCGCTCAGCGTGTTGAGCAGACCGCGGGCGGTGCCCTTCAGATCGACGCCGTTGTCGGTGTAGAAGGTCTTGTTCTCGGCCGCGACGAAACAGCGCTGGACGGCCTTGGGCACCTTGGACAGGTCCACCACCTCGCGGTTGACCTCGCCGGTACGGGCCAGGACCGAGCCGTCGCTGTACTTGTAGACGTTGCTCTGGCGCTTCGCGTCGGCGTTGCCCTCGGGTACGTCCACCACCAGGTACAGCACGATGAAGGCGCCCATGCCCAGCAGGCAGACGCCGAGGAAGGCACCGAGGACCTTCTTCCAGGTGAACAGGCGGCGCAGGCCGCCCTTTCCCTTGGCCGGCCGGGCGGCCCTGCGGGCCGCGACCCTGCCGCCGCCCTCGGGACCTATGCCGGCCGCCGGCGTCCCGGACGAGCGCTGGGGCGCCGCGCGGCGGCCACCGCGCTGTCGCGCTCGTCTCTCTTCCGCTCGTCCCATGGGTCCGTACGCTCCGCTTCGGTCTCGGCTGTCACTCAGGTGCGTGGTCCAGGTCAGCTCAGAAAGCTAACACCGCTGCCTATGACAAAGACGTTCTGATCCGCCCCATTACGGACGTGAGAATCAGCACCTGTCCCACTGGAACCGACGTTCCAGGGGCACCAAGGGTTGCCGCGACGCCGTAAAGTGTTATCACTTAGCTAGCAAGAAATCAGGGTCCGCGACAACGGCGGACCCACGACGGCCAGGGGGATTCGCCATGCCCGCACAGCCGGCGCACGACACCGCGACCGCCGCTCCGCACCACCTCGCACAGGACTCCGCGCCCGAGATGCCCCAACCGCGGGTGCGGGAGTTCCCGGCGCACAGCATCGGGGGCGGGCTCGCCCTGCTCCTCGGCCTCCTCGGACTGCTGGTCGCGGCGGCCCTGCTGGTGGGCGGTGTGAACACCTCGGGCACCGGCGCCAAGGCCGCGCTGATCGTCGTCGCGCTCCTGGTCGGCATCGGCGCGCTGCTCGCGATGTGCGGGCTGAACACGGTGGCGCCGGGCGAGGCCCGGGTCGTCCAGCTCTTCGGCCGCTACCGGGGCACGATCCGCGAGGACGGGCTGCGCTGGGTGAACCCCTTCACCTCCCGGACGAAGATCTCCACCCGGGTCCGCAACCACGAGACCGCCGTACTCAAGGTCAACGACGCCTACGGCAACCCCATCGAACTCGCCGCGGTCGTGGTCTGGAAGGTACGGGACACCGCGCAGGCCACCTTCGAGGTGGACGACTTCCTGGAGTTCGTCTCCACCCAGACCGAAGCGGCCGTACGGCACATCGCCATCGAGTACCCCTACGACGCCCACGACGAGGACGGCCTGTCCCTGCGGGGCAACGCCGAGGAGATCACCGAGAAGCTCGCCGCCGAACTGCACGCGCGCGTGGAGGCGGCCGGAGTGCAGATCGTCGAGTCCCGCTTCACGCATCTCGCCTACGCCCCCGAGATCGCCTCGGCGATGCTCCAGCGGCAGCAGGCCGGCGCGGTCGTCGCGGCCCGCCGGGAGATCGTGGACGGCGCGGTCGGCATGGTCGAGGCGGCGCTCGCCCGGATCTCCGAGCAGGGGATCGTGGAACTGGACGAGGAGCGCAAGGCGGCGATGGTCTCCAACCTGATGGTGGTGCTGTGCGGGGACCGGGCGCCGCAGCCCGTGCTCAACACCGGGACGCTCTACCAGTGACCGCCACCGAGGAAGGGTCCACGCCCGGCCGCCGGCCGCGGCAGCGCAAGCAGGTGCTGCTGCGGCTGGACCCCGCCGTCCACGACGCGCTCGCCCGCTGGGCCTCGGACGAGCTCCGCTCGGCCAACGCCCAGATCGAGTTCCTGCTGCGCCGCGCCCTCGCGGAGGCGGGCCGGCTGCCCGGCGGGACCGGCCCCCTCCCACGCCGTGGCCGCCCTCCGCGCACCCCGCGACCACCCGAGGGACCCTCGTAGCAGAACCGTGACAATCGCCTCCCACCTGCGCGATCACCCCTTCCGTCGCCACGTGGACACAGGGTGTATACATGCTGCGTATACACCCTGTGTAGAGTCACCGGCATGTCCATCGGTCACACCCTCCTGGGGCTCCTTGAGTCCGGCCCGCGTCACGGTTACGACCTGAAGCGGGCCTTCGACGAAAAGTTCGGTCACGACCGGCCGCTGCACTACGGCCAGGTCTACTCGACGATGTCCCGGCTGCTGAAGAACGGACTCGTCGAGGTCGACGGGATCGAGGCGGGCGACGGCCCCGAGCGCAAGCGGTACGCGATCACCGAGGCCGGCGTCACCGACGTGGAGCGGTGGCTCGCCACTCCGGAGAAGCCGGAGCTGTACCTGCAGTCGACGCTCTACACCAAGGTCGTCCTCGCGCTGCTCACCCACCGCGACGCCGCCGACGTCCTCGACACCCAGCGCGCCGAGCACCTGCGCAGCATGCGGATCCTGACCGAACGCAAGCGCAAGGGGGATCTCGCCGACCAGCTCATCTGCGACCACGCCCTGTTCCACCTCGAGGCCGATCTGCGCTGGCTCGAGCTGACCGCGGCCCGCCTCGACAAGCTCCGTGAGGAGGTGGCCCGATGACCCCTCCCCCCGGCTCCCTGCTGGCCGCCGAGAACCTGCGCAAGGCATACGGCCCGACCACCGCTCTGGACGGCGCCGGCTTCTCCATCCACGCCGGCGAGGTCGTCGCCGTGATGGGCCCCTCCGGCTCCGGCAAGTCCACACTGCTGCACTGCCTCGCCGGGATCGTCACCCCCGACTCGGGTTCGATCACCTACGACGGCCGTGAGCTGTCGACCATGACCGACGCCCAGCGCAGCGCGCTCAGGCGCTCGGAGTTCGGCTTCGTCTTCCAGTTCGGCCAGTTGGTGCCCGAGCTGACCTGCGTGGAGAACGTGGCCCTGCCGCTCAGGCTGAACGGCACCTCCCGCAAGGAGGCCGAGCGGGCGGCGCTGGAGTGGATGCGCCGGCTGGAGGTCGACGACCTGCGCAGGAAGCGGCCGGGCGAGGTCTCCGGCGGCCAGGGCCAGCGCGTCGCGGTCGCCCGGGCCCTGGTCACCGAGCCGCGCGTGCTGTTCGCCGACGAACCGACCGGCGCGCTGGACTCGCTCAACGGCGAGCGCGTGATGGAACTGCTCACGGAGGCCGCCCGGTCCTCCAACGCGGCGGTCGTCCTGGTCACCCACGAGGCACGGGTCGCCGCCTACTCCGACCGCGAGATCGTCGTACGCGACGGCAAGTCCCGGGACATGGAGCGAGTCGTATGAGCGTGCGATGGGGGCACCTCCCTGCTCGAGCGCAGTCGAGAGCTTGGGGGAGGGCACGCGACCTGAGCATGGGGGCCAGGTTCGCGTTCACGGGGGGACGCGAGGGATGGCTCCGGGTCGTGCTCACGGCGGTCGGCGTCGGGCTCGGCGTGGCACTGCTGCTGCTCACGACCGCGATACCGAGCGCGCTGTCGGTACGGCACGACCGGAGCGAGGCCCGCGAGGACTACACCTACAGCCAGAACCCCCCGCAGAAGGCCGACGACACCCTGGTCATCGCGGACATCGACACCACGTACGGCGAGAAGGAGGTGCGCGGACGGCTGGTGGAGCCCGAGGGTCCGCGGGCGCCGCTTCCCCCGGGGGTGGCCGCGTACCCGAAGCCGGGCGAGATGGTGGTCTCCCCCGCGCTCAGGGAACTGCTCGACTCCGGCTCCGGAAGGCTGCTGCGGGAGCGGCTGCCGTACCGCGTGACCGGCACCATCGCCGAGAGCGGGCTCATCGGCTCCCGCGAACTGGCCTACTACGCGGGCGTGGAGAACCTGGCGCCGCGCATCAACGGCTGGCAGGTGGCCCGGATCAAGGAGTTCGGCAGTCCGCAGCGGACGGAGCGCTCGGACCCGGTGCTGCTGCTGCTCGTGATGGTCGTCTTCGTGGCGCTGCTGATGCCGGTGGCCGTGTTCATCGCCGCGGCGGTGCGGTTCGGCGGCGAGCAGCGCGACCGCAGGCTCGCCGCGCTCCGGCTGGTCGGCTCCGACAGCCTGATGACCCGCCGGATCGCGGCCGGCGAGGCGCTGGGGGGCTCGCTGCTCGGACTGGTCCTCGGCACCGTCTTCTTCCTGATAGGACGTCAGGCTGCCGGGTCCGTGGAGGTCGTCGGCATCAGCGTCTTCCCCAGCTACCTCAACCCCTCTCCCTGGCTGGCCGCACTGGTCGCGGTCGCGGTGCCGGCCGCGGCGGTGCTGGTCACCCTGCTGGCGCTGCGCGGAGTGGTCATCGAGCCGCTGGGCGTGGTGCGCACCGCGAAGCCCGCGCGGCGCCGGCTGTGGTGGCGGCTGCTGCTGCCCGTCGTGGGGCTGGCGATGCTCGCCCCGATGTTCGGCCAGGGCCGGGGCAACGGGGACTTCAACCAGTATCTGGTGATCGGCGGCGTGACCCTGCTG
Source organism: Streptomyces sp. NPDC014889 (assembly GCF_043081205.1). NCBI lineage: Bacteria > Bacillati > Actinomycetota > Actinomycetes > Kitasatosporales > Streptomycetaceae > Streptomyces > Streptomyces sp. NPDC014889. Next base: position 210,267 of record NZ_JBIBWH010000004.1, on the reverse strand, counting down.
CTGGTCGGGGTGACCGCGCTGCTGCCATGGGTCGTGGAGACCGTCGTCGCCCGGCTCGGCGGGGGCCAAGTGGCCTGGCAACTGGCGGTACGACGGCTTCAGTTGAGCAGCGGTACGGCGGCACGCCTGGTCAGCGGCATCGCGGTCGCGGTGGCCGGGGCCATCGCGCTCCAGATGCTCTTCGCGGGGGTGCAGAGCGACTACACCAAGGACTCCGGGAAGAATCTCTTCCGGGCCCAGATGGAGGTCATGGCGCCGCGGGGCTCCACCCTCACCGGGGCCGTCGAGAAGTTCTCGGCCACGAAGGGCGTGCGGAAGGCCACGGTGCTCTCCGAGGGATCGGTAAGCGACACGTCCTGGAAGAGCGAGGAGGAGGATCCTGTCTCGGCCACGGTGACGATCGGCGACTGCGTCTCCCTGCGCGAGGTGGCGCGCATGTCCTCCTGCCGCGACGGGGACGTCTTCGCCCTCAGCGGCGGCCAGTTCGACGCCGACACCGAGAAGCTGGCCAGGCCCGGCCGCAAGCTGTACTTCGACGCCTCCTCGGGTCTGGATCAGATCACGGAGTCCCCGTGGACCGTCCCGGGCACCCTCAAGCCGGCCCGCTCGGTCGAGGACCCGAGGGGAGACAGGCGCAGCGGCCTTCTCATGACGCCGGCCGCGGTGCCCGCGGGGGCGGCCGCGGCGGTCGGGGGATCGGTCTACCTGTCGATCGACCAGTCGGTGCCGAACGTGCACGAGTACGTCCGCAACACGGCGGCGGCGGTCGACCCGATGACGAACACCTACGTGTGGGTCGCCACCGAGGAGTCGAAGAAGTTCGCCTCCATCCGCACCGGACTGTTCGTCGGCGCGACCTGTGTGCTGCTGCTGATCGGGGCGAGCCTGCTGGTGTCGCAGCTGGAGCAGTTGCGGGAGCGGAAGAAGCTGCTGTCGGCGTTGGTCGCCTTCGGCACCCGGCGGCGCACGCTGAGCCTGTCGGTGCTGTGGCAGACGGCGATCCCGGTCATGCTCGGCCTGCTGCTGGCCGCGGCGGTGGGGATGACGCTGGGGGCGGTGCTGCTGAGAATGACCAACACGACGGTGTCCGTGCACTGGCCGAGCGTGCTGGCGATGACCGGCATGGGCGCGGGAGTCGTCGTCACGGTCACCCTGCTCAGCCTTCCGCCGCTGCTGCGCCTGATGCGCCCCGAGGGCCTGCGCACGGAGTGAGCACCCTGGAGCGACCCGGGACCGGGCCCCGCACCCGGGGCTCAGTCCTGGCCGTCGCCCAGCACCCGCACCGGCAGGGGCCGCAGGTCCGCGCGCAGGGCGGCGGCCAGTTCCCGGTACTCGGCGGCGCGGGCCGCGCCCCCGCGCATGGCCAGGGCGATGCGGCGGGAGGGGGCGGGGTCGGCGAAATAGCCGGTGAGGAGCTCCCTGTTGCGGGAGGTCTCGACCCTGAGGGCGGTACGGGGCAGCAAGGTGCAGCCGAGGCCGCCGGCGACGAGCTGGACAAGGGTGGACAGCCCCGCGGCGGTCGTCGTCACCGGCGCGTTCTCGCGCCCGGCCTCGCGGCAGATGTCCAGCGCCTGGTCGCGCAGGCAGTGCCCCTCGTCGAGCAGCAGCAGATTGAGCTCCTTCAGGGCCTCGCGCGCTATGCCCTCCCGGCCGCCGAGCCGGTGGTCGAGCGGGGTGACCAGGACGAAGTCCTCATCGAACAAGGGGAGTTCGACGACGCCGGGCATGCCCAGCGGGACGGCGAGGAGCAGCAGGTCGAGCCGCCCGGCGGCGAGTCCGTCCAGCAGGCTGGCGGTCTGCTCCTCGTGGACCTGGAGGTCGAGGTCGGGGTAGCGGTCGTGGACGAGCCGCAGCACGGTGGGCAGCAGATAGGGCGCGACGGTGGGGATGACACCGAGCCGCAGTACGCCGGTGAAGGGCGCCCGGACGGCCTCGGCCTCCTCCAGCAGGGCGCCGACCTCGTCGAGCACGGCCCTCGTCCGGACGGCGAGCCGTTCACCGGCGGGTGAGAGCAGCACCTTGCGCGTCGTACGCTCCAGCAGGGTGACACCGAGTGCCTCCTCCAGCGAGGAGACGGCCCCGGAGAGGGCCGGCTGGCTCATGCCGATCGCCGCGGCGGCGTCCCGGAAGTGCAGATGCTCCGCGACGGCGGCGAAGGCCCGCAACTGGGACAGGCTGGGCTGCCTGCGCTTTCCGGTATTACCGACGGTCACTGATAACTACCTCCGATCAACCCGACCGAGTGTAGCTATTTCTGTAATCAATGCACCGTGTGCCAACATCAGCATCGTCCAACCCATGGGAAACACCAGCACGACCGGTGTTTCCTCGCTGCAAGGAGAGCGCGTGCTCACTGTCGGTGACAAGTTCCCCGAGTTCGAACTGACCGCCTGCGTCTCGCTGGAGAAGGGCAAGGAGTTCGAGACGATCGACCACAAGACCTACGAGGGCAAGTGGAAGGTCGTCTTCGCCTGGCCCAAGGACTTCACCTTCGTGTGCCCGACCGAGATCGCCGCCTTCGGCAAGCTGAACGACGAGTTCGCCGACCGTGACGCCCAGGTCCTCGGCTTCTCCGGCGACTCCGAGTTCGTGCACCACGCCTGGCGCAAGGACCACGACGACCTGCGCGACCTGCCGTTCCCGATGATGGCGGACTCCAAGCACGAGCTCATGCGCGACCTCGGCATCGAGGGCGAGGAGGGCTTCGCCAAGCGCGCGGTCTTCATCGTCGACCAGAACAACGAGATCCAGTTCTCCATGGTGACGGCGGGCTCGGTCGGCCGTAACCCCAAGGAGGTCCTGCGGGTCCTGGACGCCCTCCAGACGGACGAGCTGTGCCCCTGCAACTGGACCAAGGGCGACGAGACCCTCGACCCGGTCGCCCTGCTGGCGGGTGAGTGACCCCATGTCCCTGGACTCCCTGAAGTCCGCCGTCCCGGACTACGCCAAGGACCTGAAGCTCAACCTGGGCTCGGTCATCGGCAACAGCGACCTGCCCGCGCAGCAGCTGTGGGGCACGGTGCTGGCGACGGCGATCGCCTCGCGCTCGCCGATCGTCCTGCGTGAGCTGGAGCCGGAGGCGAAGGCGAACCTGTCGCCGGAGGCGTACACCGCGGCGAAGGCCGCGGCGGCCGTCATGGCGATGAACAACGTCTTCTACCGCACCCGCCACCTCCTGTCCGACCAGGAGTACGGCACCCTGCGGGCCGGTCTGCGGATGAACGTCATCGGCAACCCCGGTGTCGACAAGGTCGACTTCGAGCTGTGGTCCTTCGCTGTCTCCGCCATCAACGGCTGCGGCATGTGCCTCGACTCCCACGAACAGGTCCTGCGCAAGGCCGGCGTGGAGCGCGAGGTCGTCCAGGAGGCGTTCAAGATCGCCGCGGTGGTCCAGGCCGTCGCGACGACCCTCGACGCGGAAGCGGCCCTCGCGCAGTAACGCGCACCGCACGGCCGAACCCCGTCCACCCCTGAGGGTGGACGGGGTTCGCCGGTTTCAGCTCGGTTCCGAACCGCCCGAGTCGTGGCTCCCCGAGCCGGACGCCGCGGTGACCGGCTCCGCGGGAGCCGCCGCGGGCACCCGGGTCTGACGCCGCTCCTGCTCCCGCGCGTAGGCCCGCAGATATCCGACCACCGTGTTCGTCACCGCCACCAGCGGCACCGCCACCACCGCGCCGCCGATCCCCGCGATCAGCCCGCCCGCGGCTACCGAGAGGACCACCGCCAGCGGATGCACCCGCACGGCGCGGCCCAGGATGAACGGTTGCAGCACATGGCCCTCGAGCTGCTGCACCAGCAGCACCACCACCAGGACCATCACCGCGGTGAAGACGCCCTGGGTGACCAGGGCCACGACCACCGCCAGCGCGCCCGACATCACGGCGCCCACCAGCGGGATGAAGGCGAACAGGAAGATGAAGACGGCCAGCGGCACCGCCATCGGCACATTGAGGAAGTAGACCCCGAGGCCGATGAAGATCGCGTCGATCAGCGCCACGATCACCGTGCCGCGCACGTACGCGGTCAGCGTGCGCCAGGCCCGCGGACCGGCGCCGGCCACACCCGGACGCGCCGCCGCCGGCACCAGCTTCAGCGTCCACTCCCAGATGCGCCGGCCGTCGTAGAGCAGGAACAGCGTGGAGAAGACCGTCAGCAGGATCCCGGTCAGCGCCTCCACGATCACCGTGACGCCCTGAAGGCCGGCCGAGGTGATCTGGTCGGTGTTGGCGCCGATCGCGTCCCGCAGGTTCTTCGCTATCTGGTTGATCTGCTTGTCGGTCACATGGAACGGGCTGTCCAGCAGCCACTTGCGCAGTTGGTCGATGCCGTCCTGGATCTGGCTGGAGAGCGTGTCGATGTTCTCCATGACCTGCCAGGTCACGAACCACCCGATCAGCCCCATGATGACGAAGCCGAGAACCGCGGTGAGCGCGGTGGCAGGCCCGCGCGGCAGCCCGTGCCGCCTCAGCCACGCCACCGTCGGCTGGAGCAGCGCCGTGATGAGCAGCGCGGTCACGAACGCCAGCACCACCAACTGGATGGCGCTGATGGCGCGCATCAGCACCCACACGGTGCCCGCGAGCACCAGCAGCCGCCAGCCGGCCTCCGCCGCCACCCGTACGCCCCACGGCACGGCCTGGGCGGGATCGGACCGGGCGGGGCCCGCGACCGTCGTGTCCGGCAGCGGCTGCGGATCCACGTCCGGCTCCGGCCCGGCGTGGCCGGAAGGGTCGGTGTGGTCGGAAGGGTCGGTGTGGTCCTTCTCCACCTCGGCGCGGCGCTCGTCCAACCGCTCACCCATTTCGGTGAGTCCGGCGCCGAGCCGGCCGAGCCACCCTGGCACTCGCGACATGATCCGTCCTCTTCCCCCGTCTGTCCCCACCACTCCCCCCTGGAGTCGTCCGGTCCGACCGTACAGGGCAACAGCCCCTCCCCCTAGGACGGGGAGGGGCTGTGCGGAGGTTGAGTGCGGCGGCGGTCCGGCTCAGTACCAGTGGTTGGCCTGCCAGAAGTTCCACGCGTCGCAGGGACTGCCGTAGCGGCTGTCCATGTAGTTGAGGCCCCACTTGATCTGGGTGGCCGGGTTGGTCTGCCAGTCGGCGCCCACGGAGGACATCTTGGAGCCGGGCAGCGCCTGGAACAGGCCGTACGCGCCGGAGGAGGGGTTGACCGCCCGGTAGTTCCAGCTCGACTCGTGGTTCACGATGTTGCTGAAGCACTGGAACTGGCCGGCGGGCACCATCGAGCTCGCCATCGCCTGGATCTGCGCGACCGTGTACGAACTCTGCACCGGGAAGCTGGAGGCGTCGCGGCTCGCGGCACGGCTGGCCGCCGCCTTGAGCTCCTCACGCTCCTTGGCTTCCTTCTCGGCCCTCTCCGCCTCCGCCTTCTTGGCGATCGCCGTCTGGGCGGCGGCCTTGCGGGCGGCCTGCTCGGCCTCCTTCTTGGCGCTCGCGTCCGCGGCGATGGCCTGGGCGTCGGCCTGCTGCGTCAGGGAGGCGGTCTGCACCTGGGCCTGCTGACCAACGGGTATGTCCGCGAGAAGCGTCGCGTCGGCTGCCATCGCCTCGGCGTCGTTGTTCTGCGCGGTGCTGCCCGTGGCAACGCCGACGACGCTTCCGACAGCGGTGACCGCGGTGGCCGAGGCCACTGCGAATCCCCGGACCGAGATCCGGCTCACACGGTTTCCTTCCAGCATCGCCCGCTTCGGTGACCCTGGCGGACGCAATCGTGCCCCTGGCGCTGGCCTCCCAACTGCGGGGTCACGGGAGGCACGGGCCCGGTGGGCAACTCCCGCGAGGGAAGCGCCGCGTGGTGCTCGGGCGGCATACGACGACGCTATGGAGTTGAAAGCGCGTTGTTTCAGGTGTGCCGTACGTCCCCCAGGGCTTGACGCCTGCGCGGTTCCCCCAGGGGGTACAGATGTGTCGTATGCGGGGCCTGACAGGAGTGAGACTCTGCCGTAACTCAACGCCGCAAGGCAATTCTGAGTTGCGTGTGAAAGCTCACACCTTGTTCGGCCCAGAGGATTTTCCCGAACGCCCGCGAACGCGGACGCCGCCCGGCTAGGCTCAGGCCTTTGCCGGACGGCGCCAACTCCCGCACCACCCTCCCGGGTGGACGAATGGGATCAGATGTGCCCGTCCTCCAGCATTTCGGTCACGAGGGCCGCGATCTGGGACCTCTCGGACCGGGTCAGCGTCACGTGCGCGAAGAGCGGATGGCCCTTCAGCTTCTCCACCACCGCGACGACACCGTCGTAGCGGCCGACCCGCAGATTGTCCCGCTGCGCCACGTCATGGGTCAGAACCACCCGCGAATTGGCCCCGATCCGGGACAGCACGGTGAGCAGGACGTTCCGCTCCAGCGACTGGGCCTCGTCCACGATCACGAACGCGTCGTGCAGCGAGCGGCCGCGGATGTGGGTGAGCGGCAGCACCTCCAGCATCCCGCGCGCGGTGACCTCCTCGATGACCTCCCGGGACGTGACCGCCGACAGCGTGTCGAAGACCGCCTGCGCCCAGGGGTTCATCTTCTCCGCCTCGGTGCCCGGCAGATAGCCGAGCTCCTGACCGCCGACGGCGTACAGCGGACGGAAGACCATCACCTTCTGGTGCTGACGGCGCTCCAGCACCGCCTCCAGACCCGCGCACAGCGCCAGCGCCGACTTTCCGGTGCCGGCCCGGCCGCCCATCGACACGATCCCGACGTCCGGGTCGAGCAGCAGGTCGAGGGCGATCCGCTGCTCCGCGCTGCGCCCCTTGATGCCGAACGCCTCCCGGTCGCCGCGCACCAGGCGGACCCCGCCCTCGGGCGTGACGCGGCCCAGTGCCCTGCCCCGCTCGGACTGGATCGTCAGACCGGTGTGCACGGGCAGTTCGGCCGCCTCCGGTACGTGGAGGTGCCCCTCCTCGAAGAGAATGTCCACCTGTTCACCCGGCAGGGTGAGTTCGGACATTCCGGTCCAGCCGGAGGAGTCGGTGATGGCGAGCTCCGCGCGGTACTCCTCGGCCAGCAGGCCGACGGAGGACGCCTTGATGCGCAGCGGCAGGTCCTTCGAGACGACGGTGACGTCGTACCCCTCCGCCTGGAGATTGCGGGCGACCGCGAGGATGCGGGAGTCGTTGTCCCCCAGGCGGTAGCCCGTGGGCAGCACGCTGGGGTCCGAGTGGTTGAGCTCGACCCGGATCGTTCCGCCGAGGTCCCCGATCGGGATGGGGGCGTCGAGGCGACCGTGCCGGACCCGGTAGTCGTCCAGCAGGCGCAGGGCCTGTCGGGCGAAGTAGCCGAGTTCCGGATGGTGCCGCTTGGCCTCCAGTTCCGTGACCACGACGACGGGGAGCACGACCTCGTGCTCGTCGAAGCGGGCCAGGGCGTTCGGGTCCGCCAGCAGGACGCTGGTGTCGAGGACGTAGGTGCGCCGGTCTGGCTTGTGGCGCTTTGTGCTGGTCACCACGGAAGGACGTACCCCCTCGGATGAGGTCGGGGAGCGACGAGGTGGAGGCCCGGCTGGGTGGGCGGGTGCAAGCCGACCGGTCGGCGGCCCCCGCACACGACGGGCCGCGAACCGGCCCTCCAGGTCTTCGTCCGTGCTGTGACCACACGGTCGGGCTCGTACAAAGGGCCTCCCGGGCGGACGGCCCCGAGCCGCCCGCTGAGATCCGACACCCGTGGTTCGGGTGTCGACCTGTTTGCCTTATGCCCTCGAAGATGCGCCGTCATGCAAATACGCGGAACGGCGCAGGGATGAACTCCTGGTGAAGAGGTGGCACCCGGGTGACGGAAGGGGTATGCCCTCAGCCGCCGTAGCGGCGGTGGCGGGCCGCGTAGTCGCGCAGCGCGCGCAGGAAGTCGACCTTGCGGAAGGCCGGCCAGAAGACCTCGCAGAAGTAGTACTCGGAGTGGGCCGTCTGCCAGAGCATGAATCCGGACAGCCGCTGCTCCCCGCTGGTGCGGATGACCAGGTCGGGGTCGGGCTGGGCCTTGGTGTACAGGTGGCGGCCGATCATCTCGACGTCGACGGACTCGGCGAGATCCTCCATGGAGGTGCCCTGGTCGCGGGCGTCGACGAGCATGGAGCGCACGGCGTCGGCGATCTCCTGCCGGCCTCCGTAGCCGATGGCGACGTTGACGACTATCCCGTCGACGTGGGCGGTGGCCTCCTGGGCCTCCTTGAGGGTGGTCTGCATGACCGGCGGCAGCAGGTCCATGGTGCCGACGTGGTGGACGCGCCAGCGGCCGTCGGCGGCCAGGGTGCGCACGACGTCCTCGATGATGCCGAGGAGCGGGACGAGCTCCTCCTGCGGCCGCTCGAAGTTGTCCGTGGAGAGCAGCCAGAGCGTGACGACCTCGACGTCCGTCTCGGTGCACCAGCCGAGGAACTCCTCGATCTTGTCCGCGCCGGCCCGGTGGCCCTGGGCGGCGGTCGAGCCGGCGGCCTTCGCCCAGCGCCGGTTGCCGTCCATGATGACGCCGATGTGCTTGGGCACCTGAGCGGGGTCCAGGTGGCCCTCCACCCGGCGTGCGTACAGCCTGACCAGCAGGCCGCGCAGCTTGTCGCGCAGGTTCACGTGTTCGTCAGCCCCTCCGTATGGACGGACAGGCGCGGCCGGGGGCGTTCCCTGTCCGTGCGGCGGCCTGGTCCGTATGGCGGTCCCCGGGGGCGAAGCCTACCCCCGGCATTCCCAGCGTCCCTCAACAGGGCGCTGTGCGCGCCCTGGTGCATCGGACGCGTGCGCCGGGCGCGTACGGCGGGCGTGTACAGCGGATTCCTGCGCCGGACGGGTGCGCCGGACACGGCCTTCGCGGTGGACGCGGCGAACCGAGGGGGCAAAGAAAACGGGCCGGTCCGTGGGGGGGAGACGGACCGGCCCGAGGGGGGGTTTCCACCATAACCCTTCGTAAGGGCCGGCGGGTGCTTAGACGCGACAAAACTACTCTCCGAAGTCACGCGGCAACGCATGGAGAGCGCGCGGGGACGCCGGAACCCGTCATTCCACCCCTGATCATGGCCGGATCCCGACGGAATCCGCGGTGAAACCGTCAGCGTCCGGCGAGAAGCGAAGAGGCTCGGCCTTTTGGGGGTCGCACGGCGTGTTGCCCCCGGATCCCTCCCAAGGGCGACCCCGTCGCGCACGCCCGCTTGACGTCGGCGGCACCGCCCCGCACCGACCCACGGGCCGGGCGGATGCCGCCCCTCAGGGGCCGCGGCGCCGCGCAGCCCCCTCCACCGCGCGGCACCGACCGCGCGGCTTTGCTCACGCGAATTCCCTTGGTCTGAACTTTATGGGCGGCTGAAAGGGTGACGCGAGAGGCAGGCGGTAACGATGTGGGAACAGGCGCCCCGGGGCCCCGTTCAACCCGCCCTGCGGGCCTCGAAAAGGTGACGTGTGCTGTGCGCCACGAACGGTCCGCGCGCCTCGATCCGTTCGTGCAGCGCCCGCAGCCGGGGCTCGTAGGCCTCGACTGTGAACCCGGGGACCATCCAGACCACCTTGCGCAGGAAGTGCACGACGGCGCCGATGTCGTGGAACTCCATGCGCAGGCGTTCGGCGCGCAGGTGGACGACCTGGAGACCGGCCGCCCGCGCGTCCGCGCGCTCGCGCCCGGGATGGCGGGCCTGACGCGACTCCTCCGGTTGGGGCCCGAGGAAGTACTCGACGAGTTCGAAGACGCTGCCCGGCCCGACGTGCTGCGCGAAGTACGTCCCGCCGGGCTCCAGGACACGGGCGATCTCGGTCCAGTGCGGGCGTACGGGATGCCGGCTGACGACGAGGTCGAAGGCCGCGTCTGCGAACGGCAGCGGCGCGTCCTCCGGGGAGTCGACGACCACGACGCCCCGAGGGCGGAGCAGCGCGGTGGCCCCCGCCACGTTCGGCGGCCAGCCCTCGGTGGCGGCGAGCAGCGCGGGCGCGGCCGCGGCCCGCCCGAGCGCGAAGTCGAGGACCTCCCCGCCGCCGGTCTGCACGTCGAGCACGGCGCGGGCCCCGGCCAGCCGGGCGGCCATCGAGACGGCGTACCCCCAGGAGGGCCGCTGCTCCGTGGCCCTCCCCGCGAACCACGAGAAGTCCCAGCCCTCGGTGGGAGCGGCGGCCCCCTCGGCGACGAGGTCCTCGAAGGAGCGGCCGGGACGGGGCTGGGGCTGACGGTCTGCCATGCGAGTGATCCTGCCCGAAGACGGTCATCCGCCGCCTCCCCATTACGGGCGGTCGGGGGCGCCGTGTGGCGGCGGGCGCGGCTCCGGCGACGTAGGGGGTTCGGCTCGCGGGACGGCCCCGGCGCCGAGTCCGCCGTGCGGCCGGGCAACAGGGTCCGGGCCTGTCGCCGTTCCCCGCTGCCCGGCCGCCCCTGCCCTCACCTCGCCGCGAACGCCCCCAGGAGCAGCCCCGTCAGCGCCCCGCCGAGCATGAACGGCCCCAGCGCGATGGCCGACTTGCGGCTCGCCCGGCGCAGTACCACAAGACCCAGGCCGTAGCCGGCGCCGTAGAGCAGTCCGGCGAAGGCGCCGACGACGAGGACCGGCCAGCCGTACCAGCCGAGTGCCGCGCCGAGCGCCAGGGCGAGTTTGACGTCGCCGAAGCCCATGCCGGCCGGGTTGACCAGGAACAGCACGAAGTACGTGGCGCCGAGGGCGAGTCCGCCGAGCACGGCGGTGAGCCATGAGCCCGCGGCGGCGGGCAGTGCGGCGGCGACTTTGAGCAGGGCGACGGTCGCGGCGGCCAGCGGCAGCGTCAGCACGTCCGGGAGCCGGTGCACACGGAGGTCGACGAGCGCCAGCAGGACGCCGGCCGGCGCGGCCAGCAGCCAGACCGCCGCCTCGGGGCGCGGCCCGGTGGCGGCGGCGAGCGCGGCGCAGACGAGCGCGGTCAGGGCGGCGGTGCCTCGGGCGTCCGGTCCGTACGGTCCGCATCCGGCCACCGCGCCCGTGCAGCGGGCCCGGCCCACCCAGCCCCCGAACGCGCCGGTGATCGGATGCCCGCCCGGGCACCGGGCGAGCCACGCCTCCCCGGCGCCGACCGACAGCCGGTGGGCGGCCCGGGGCAGCAGCAGCCCGGTCCCCGCGCCCCACAGCGCGGCCACGACGGTCACAAGTACGCGCACGCCGGGACCCTAACCGCGGTGTGCGCGGGGGTCATGGGCCCGTGGACCCATGCGAGGCCCACCGCCCCGCCGATACGGTCGGCCGGCAGGGCACAACGCGCACAGGACCTACAGGACTCGACGGAGGGCGGCTCGGCATGGGACGACGCCGGCGCGACGGGCGGGGAAAGCTGATCGTGCACGGTGCGGCACCGGTGACGGTCCCGCTGGAGCTGGCGACCTCCTACCGGGCCCGCACCAAGGGCCTGTTGGGCCGTGACTCGGTCGAGGGCGCGATCCTGCTCTCCCCCGCCAACAGCGTGCACACCTTCCGCATGCGCATCCCGATCGACGTGGCCTACCTCGACCGCGACCTGCGCGTCCTCACCGTCGTCACCATGAGACCGAACCGCCTGGGCCTGCTCCGCCCGCGCTCACGCCACGTACTGGAGGCGGCGGCCGGGGCGATGGCGGGGTGGGGGCTGAGGGCGGGGGTGCTGGTGACGGTGGAGGCCGAACAGGCTTCGGCGGAGGCCGAGCAGAGACCGGCTGAGGCCGAGTAGCGGCGGCACCCGGGTCGTGGCGCGAGCGGTCACCGTGCGGCCTGCCGCCGCAGCCCCCGCGGCAGCGTCTCGTCGGCCGCCATGCGATCGAGGGCCTCGCGGCCGTACGGCACGGCGCCGTGCCGGTGCAGCAACGCCACGGCCTGGTCCACGGCGACACCGCACCGGGCGTAACGCTCGGCGAGCTCGAACGCCCACGGGGTGAGGAGAGCGTCGTCGTCCACGTACGTGCCCAGCCAGGTGAGGACCGCGCCGGCGATCCAGCCGCCGATCCAGGTCACCCACCGCGTCAGGAACCGCGCCGCCTCCTCGCCGTCCGGGTCCCGCGGTGCGCCGGGGATGCCCAGCAGCGCGCACTCCCGCATCGCCTCGGTCATCCGTTCCCTGGTGACCAGCCGCGGGCAGGGCATCAGGTCCACCATGACCTGCCGTACGTCCAGCCAGGCGGGCGGCTCCTCGTCCGCTTCGCCGGTCCAGGCGGGGCCGGGGACGGGTTCGGTCACCGGTCCGGCCGGCGCGCAGGCCAGGAGGACCGCCCGCGCACGGGCGATGTTCTCCGCGTCCCACGGCAGGCCGGCCGGCCACTGGAAGCCCGTGCGCCAGCCGTACGGCAGCTCCCGCACGGCAGGTGGCAGCAGGGGTTCCTCGCCGCGCGCCGGCTCCCTCCCCCGGGCCTCGTAGCCGGGGCGGCGCAGCACCAGGAGCCGGGAACGGACGTAGCGACGGAAGTCGCGGACCTCGTCGTCGGTCACGAGTTCCAGCAGTGCCTCCTCCCCGCGCGGCCGGCCGAGGGCCAGGAGCAGGCGGACCGCCGGTTCCACGGCCAGGCCGACGCGGACGTAGGCCCGGGCGAGCCGGGCCGCCTCGTCCTCGTGCCCGGCGAGGGCACCGCGTTCGAGGACGGCGAAGGCGTCGGAGGCCAGGTCCTGCCGTACCGTGGTGGCCCATTCCCCGGCCGTGGTGCGGATCTGCTCCGGCGTCGGCGGGGCGGACACCGTGGGGATGCCGAGGCGAGACCACTCCGCCAGGACCCGGGCCACCTGTTCCGTGGTGACGTCGGCGGCGGTCGGCATGAGCCGGGTCAGCCAGGCGTCCGCCTCGTCCAGGGTGTGGTCGTCGCGGTCGTCGTAGGCGTCCCGCAGCGCCTCGTCCCAGTCGTGCACGCTGTGCCGGTGCGGAGGCAGGGCTGCCCGCAGGACCTCCAGTGCCTGCTCCGCGCCGGAGGCCGGAAGTCCGGCCAGGGCGAGGGCCCGGCGGTGGGTCAGGTCGTTCCAGGGCGGCGGCAGCTCCCGCATCGCGGCCGGCAGCAGGTGATCGTCACGAGACACCCAGGTACTCCATCGCTTCCTTCGGGGTCTTCATCCTCGACCAGTCCATCGTGCCCGCCGCCCTGCGCGCGTCGATCTCCGCCTGCATCTTCGCGAGCCGGTCCGGGGAGATGTCCTGTCCGGCGATCCGGACCGGCACGTTGTTCTTGGCCAGTGTGGTCGCCGGACTGCCCGACGGCTTGTATTTCACACCGTCGCGCTTGCCGCTCTTGTAACCGCTGAAGATGTTGCTCCACTTGTCGTTGGTCGCGATGTCGACCCGGACCGCGCGGCCCGCGCCGTCCTTGCCCTGCCACCTGGCCATGTCCTCGACCTGCCGCTCGAAGTCGGCCTTGATGGTGGCGTTGCCGGTGTTCTTGACCTCCACGACGTGGACCTTGCCGTCCTTGCCCTTGTAGAGCGTGTCGGCGTCGTTGATGTCGGAGATGTCGACGCTCTCGCCGTTGCCGAGGTCGACCTCGGTCTTGCCGAAGTCCTTGCCGACCGCGGTGTGGACGGTGGAACCGGCCGCGGCCTCGGCGTCGGCCGCGTGCTGGACGGCGTTGAGTTCGGCTCGCGCCTGGGCGAGTTCGTCCGCGTTCTTCGCGTTGAGGATCTTGCTGGTGAGCGTCGACCTGGCCTCCTTGGAGACGTTCGACGTCCTCGCCAGTCTCTCGATCTCGTCCAGCGCCCGGGTCGCGTCCTTGGTGCCGATCTCCTTCTTGTCCGGATCGGGGTGGTCCTTGGCGCGGCCGGCGAAGTCGTCGACGTTCTTGCCGGAGTGCGGGACGCCCTCGTCGTCGAGTGCCTTCCTCGCGGCGTCCTTGCTGTGCGCCAGGTCGGCGGCGCCAGCCGCCCGCTCCGCCTCGTCCGCCTGCTTGCGGGCCTCGGCGGCCTCCTTCTTCGCCTCCTCGTCACAGCTCTCCTGGGCGAGGACCACGTAGCGGGGGCCGCCCGCGGCGAGGACGGTGGTTCCGGTGCCGGTGCCCCCGCCGCTCCCGTAGGGGATCCGGCGGGCGGGTGCGGCGATGGCGCAGCCGGACTCACGTGCCTTCCGCTCGGCCTCGTCGGCCGCCTCGTCCGCCTTCTTCGCGGCCCGCTCGGCGCCCTCGACGTCACCCGCCTTGGCCGCCTTCCTGGCGTCCTCGGCCGCCTCGGTGGCCTTCTCCGCGAGCTTGCCCAGCTTGCCGAGCTTCCCGAGTTTGCCGAGGTCGCCCACCTTCTCGACGACCTTGCCGACGTCGTAGCCGGGGATGAACAGGGAGCCGATGTTCCAGATGACGTGGGAGACGGCTCGGGTCTTCTCGCCGTTGTTCCAGTCCTCGGCCACGTCGTCGCCGATGAACATGTCCCACAGGACCGTCCCGCCGGTGTTCACAGAGGCCCCGCCCCAGTCCCACAGGGCCCCGAAGTAGTCGCCGTCCGACCACTTCCTCCCGGCGTCCTTGGAGTCCTCCAGCCAGTCGTGCCCGAGCTGCCTGCCGTAGTCGGCGATCCCGCTGAGGGTGTCTCCCGGGTTCGTGACCATGTCCCAGATCCCGGTGAGGTCCCCCCAGACACCGTCGACGAAGATGCCCTCACCGACCTGCTTGAGCTGATCACCGGCACACCCGAAGAAGGCGCCGAACCCGGAGAAGCAGCCGTCGTCCTTCTTCTCGTCGGGCTTCTCGTCGGGGGCGCCGGTGTCGTTGTCGGATTCGGGGGTGGGGGTGTCTTCGGCGGTCTGGTCGCCGCCGTCGGTGGTGGTGCCGGTGGTGGACTGATCGCCGCCATCGGTGGTCGTACCGCCCGTCGCGGTACCGCCGGTGTCGCCGGAGGCATGGGTGTCACCTGAGGCGTGGGTGCCGGTGCCGTTGCCCGCCGGCGCCGCGCAGCCCATCCCCGCGACCTTGCAGACCTGGGCCTCGATGCTCGTGAAGATCTGCGTGCCGAGCCCGCTGACCACCAGCGCGAGCACGATGGCGACGACGATCGCGACCAGGCCGGCGTACTCGACCGCGGTCTGCCCTTCGTCCCTCCCCCGCCACCGGATCATCCGGGCGAGCGAGAAGGGACGGCGCTCGACCCGTGCCGGTAACGGGAGTTCGTACCACTGCCGGGTCTCGGACTGAAGCAGGAAGTAGAGGATGAGGACCGGCAGGAAGAGCTGGATGCCCCCGCGGGCCGAACCCGCGGCGAGGTTGGCGAGCCCGCCGAGGATCAGCCACACCTGCACGCCGACCAGCGCCCACCGGACCCGGCCCCCGCCCTCCCAGCTCCGCCGGGCGAGCCACCAGCCGAGGACCCCGGGCGCGGCGGCGTAGGCGACGAGGGCGACGACACCGCCGTCGAGGGCGCCGTACGAACCGGCCGTCAGCAGCAGACCGATCCCACCGAGCACGGTGGCGACGAACAGTGTGTGCACGAGCACCAATGCCGCCGACAGCGACCGTGGCATGTGCCCTCCCCCCGGTTGGCGCACGACTCCAACCGAGGTTAGGAAACGGCCGCTTGCCCGGCATGGGCCCGGAGACCCAAACGGACACCCAATAACCGCGGGGGCATCGCGGCCCGCTCACGCTGGATACGCACGAGCACCCTCCCGCGGCAGGACCGCCCACATCCGCGTGCCACCGCCGGGCTCGCGAGCGTCACCGAAACCCCTGCTGTCGGTCCAGGCATTGGGAGACGCGAACCTCTATGTGGTCCGGCGTGTGGCGGGCAGGTGCTCGACCACGCGACACCACCCGAACTTGGTCGACTCACGGGCCGGAATTCATCGACTCGGAGACTCAGCTCACCAAGTACCGGGTCATGCTCGCCGCGGCGGAGGCAGTGGCACTCACCCCCGACGCGTCACACGACTTCATCCGCTTGCCACCGATCTTTAAGGAGCTACCTCCATGCCGGCCATCACCTGGGAAAACCCCTTCTGCGGAGAAGGCGCCAACTGCTTCCGCATAGGAACCGACACCGAAGGCAACGCCTACATCGCCGTCGCCGGCCAGGAGGACCACCCCATGACCCACAGCCGCGAAGCCCTCCGCACCCTCATCCGGGAGATCAAGGCGGGGAGGTCCGATCACCTGCTGTGGGGATCAGTGCCCTGGAGTCGCGACCGTCAACGATTCAGGTCCATGACCCCGACTCCGAGCCCGCCGTAAGCCTCTGGCGCGACGTTGGCCACCAGTGCACCGTCGGGGAGCATCGGGTTCTGACACCGAGTACGTCCATCAGCACACCCGCGTGGGCGACAACGCCCTGGCGCTCACGTTCAGCCTCCAGGAGGCCCAGAACAGGCACCCACAGGCGCACGTCATCACTCGACGCCGCGGCGTGGATGAGGCCGGAAACCTGCTTGTTGCCGCCCACCGCCAATTCCGTAGGTGTGGCGAGTACGTAGTGTTCGATCACCTGGCTCAACCGGATGACTCCGTCCCGGCAAGAGCAGCCCGGTGAGCTGCGGCGGCTACCCGCATCTTGCACCGCATTTCGGTGGATTCCTCATCCGTCACGTAATGCCCGAACCGTTTGGCGAGCAGGGCGCGGGTGCGCTCGGCCCGGTCCTTGATCTGCTCCGGAGTCAGGGTTTGAGCAGCTATTTCCTGCATGAGGCGACGCAGACTGATCCCCCGCGCCTCAGCCACGGCAGCGAGCTGGTCACGGACTTCGGCGGACACACGGATCATGACGTCGGACATACCGCAAGTATGCGTGGCATGTACGTCCGACGGAGCGTCCCAGTCCTGAGGCCCGTGTGGCCGCCTACCAAGTACGCGTGGGCGGCCGCTCTCGGCAGCACCGCCCACATCCGTGTGCCTCGGCGGGACCGTCCCCGCCGACAGAACAGCGGCACGGGACGGTTCCGGGGGCCGGCCCTCGCACGCCGTCAGCTCTGGGTGCGGGGGAACGTGACCTCCACTCGGCGGTTCTTCTTGCGGCCGTCCTCCGTGGAGTTGTCCGCGATGGGGTACTGCTCGGCGTAACCGCGTACGTCGAAGGTGATGTTCGCGTCGTTCAGCTCCTGGGAGAGGACGTCCTGGACGGCGTTGGCGCGCTGCTTGGACAGGACCACGCCGTGCGCGTGGGTGCCGAGGTTGTCCGTGAAGCCGAAGACACGGACCTGGCTCGCTTTCTGTTTCTTGATCTCCTGCGCGATGGTGTCGATCCGTGCCTTCGCCCTGTCGCTCAGTTTCGCGCTGTCCTTGGCGAACAGCACCTCGGCCTGGAGGGCGAACGTCACGTCCGTGTTGGTGTCCTCACGGCGTTCCTCACCGCCCTGCTCTTCGACCACCGACTTGATGTCCAGCACCTTGGGCTCGGCGAGGGTGGCCCCCTCGGGCAGCTTGAGGTCGGGATCGCTCGGGTCGACCTTCACGGGGGCGGAGGCGGAGGGCTCGGTGCCCGGGGGCACGCTGGGACCACTGTCGGCACGAGCCGCCACGGCACCGTAGAGGTTCGCGGCGACCATGACGCCGGCGGCTGTCAGGGCGAGGGTGAGACGGGTGGTAGTCATCGGAGCCTCACCCGGAGATCTGGATGGTGGCTTCGGCGAACGTCGGAAGCTGGAAGCTGACCTCGTCCGTGCTGGCCGGCGGAGCCGGGAACTGCAAGAAGATGGGCATAGTGTCGCCGGACTTGATCGTCTGTACACCGGTCGTGGTAAGCGGTCGCCCATCGGTGTCCCGCAGCACGTAGTAGCGCTTCTTCTCCTTGGAGTCCACGAGAGTGGCACCGCCGAAGGACCTACCGTTCCTCATAATCTCGGTCTCATTGCCCGTGAGCTGGGATGAGAGCACCGCCGTCTTACTCCCGTCGTTCTTGAGATCGGCGTTGATCGTGACGAACCCCCCAGAGTCACGCTTGGCAGCTGTGATCTTCAAGGTCAGACCGCTCGGTCCCCTCAGTTCGGCCAGGGGTGCGTCGTCTTGTCGTTCCTGAGCGTTCGGCTTGGATCCGCTGCCTTTGGAGGCGGATGCCGACGCATCCGGCTTCTTGTCGTCGCCACCGCAACCGGCCGCACCAAGGGCCACCCCGGCCGCGACGGTCAACGCGACCAACCCCCTACAAGCCTTCGCAGTGAACCGAATGCTCATCACTCTGCTTCCTTCGTCACTCGTCGTTCGCTTGTCAGTCGGCCAGGTGGACATCGAAGAGGTCCTCGGGCCGCGGCAGACCCGTGAGGTGCTCAGGATCAAGGTCCCAGTACTGGTTGTTCTTGCAGGTGATCCGCGGGAGTACATCCTCGTCGTCAGAACCCTCGACGGGAGGGTCGAACGTGCACAGTGGCTCAATGACGGCACTGGCATGCGCCTTGGAGTGTTTGTCCTCAGTGCCCGGAACGATGGACTTCCCGACCGACTTGTCGGTCTGGACGTACACCGTGTACCTCAACAACGACGGCCGACAGCTGTCCACGTGGGCTTCGTTCTGCTGCGCGAGCTGGTAGGCACGCCAGCAGCCGTCCAGTTGCGCGGCGCTGCCATCAAGGAGGTCCTGCCACTTGGTCGGATCGAGCACGGTGTCGACCCACTTGCCCGCAAGCTGGTCCCGGGTGTCCTGCGCCGCCGCCAGTGCCGCCGCGTCTGCCGCCGTCTGCGCGCCGTTTCGGTTGGCTGCCGCCTGACCGACCGCCAGGTATGCGAACGCGAGAAAGAGCAGGCCCCCCACCACCGTGATGTAGATGGGAAAGGCCTGCCCTGCGTCGCCGTACCTGCGCGGCCGAGTCACCCGCCGGTGACCTCGGAGATCTTGGTCGTAATCGCGTCGAAAATGGACTTTCCGATGTCCGTCCCCGTAATCGCCAGCACGATCGCCACCACCACCGCGATGATGCCCAGGTACTCGACCGCGGTCTGCCCCCGGTCGTCGGCGCGGCGGCGCAGCGACTCGACCGTGGTGTTCTTCCAGCCGTTCACGCGGACCTTGGTCGCAACCGCGGTCTTCAGCATCAGGTCGCTCATGGTGTTCCCCTCCGGGTTCGGTCTCGGTGCCGCTTGCGACACCGGAAACGTATGCCGGAACACCCCGTCCGTCAGAGGGTCCCCGGACCCAATCCCGGGCCCAAAGAGAGACCCGGCCCCACTTCCCCCGCACTGTCGTCATCGCGCTTCACCCCAGTCCTCGTGACGAACCCGGGGCCGTGCCGAGCCACTTGGCGGCGGCCTCGGCGCGGCTGGTGCTGTGGAGCTTGGCGAAGATGCGGTTGATGTGGTTCTTGACGGTCTTCTCGCTGATGAAGCAGGTGGCGGCGATCTGCTGGTTGGTCATGCCGGACGCGATGAGGTCCATGATCTCCGCCTCCCTCGCGCTGAGTTGGAATTTCGACCTGTCGACGGCGGCCGGACGGCCACCTGTCCATCCAGACGAAGACTGTCCCACAACTGGTTGCAGTTGCGAAAGACTTTTCGCGGAAGGTGCCGGTTCTTGCGACGTTGGGAAGGTGTGATCGTGTGCGATCGCATCCGCCACCGGCTGGTCCCGGCGCAGTCGGGCCACCAGCGCGCCCGCCGCCGTAGGAGTGAAGTGGGCCCTGCCCTCCTTGATGTCCCGCACAGCGGTGACAAGTTGGTCGGCCGTGAACTCGCCGTGGACCAGGTAGCCGCCCGCGCCCAGGCGCAGGGCCTCCTGGACGATTTCCGACTCGCTGCTGTACGTCAGCATCATGACCGGGGCGATCCGGACCAGGTACGGCAGGGCGGAGAGGCCGTCCACGCCGGGCATGCGGACGTCGAGCAGGACGACGTCGGGACGGTGCTGCTGGGCGGCCTCCCAGGCGGCGCGGCCGTCGGCGGCCTCGGCCACCACCGTGATGTCGGCGCGGCCGGAGAGCAGCGCCGTCAGGCCGGCGCGGACCACGGGATTGTCGTCGGCCACGACGACGCGCAGGGGCGCGGCCTGTGCGGGCTGTGGAAAACCCTCGAAGGGGTTGGGAGTCGTCCGGTCGGGCACGGCGGCGGCCTCCTCTCTGGGTCGTGGAGCAGGGCGGGAAGGGTGGACGGTCATACGGTCGGTGTCGTCAGGGCTCCCAGGGGCAGTTCGAGGCGGACCTCCGTTCCCTTGGGGTGGGTGCCACGGCCGATACGGATGCGGGCTCCCACCGAGGCCGCCCGCTCGACCATGCCGACCAGGCCGAAGTGGCCCGCACGGCGCAGCTGTTCGAGGCTGGTGCCGGGCGGCAGACCGCGACCGTCGTCGTACACGCTGATCCGCAGCAGGTCGCCGTGGACGCCCGCGCACACCTCCACATACGTGGGCGCCGCGTGCCGGTGGGCGTTCTCCATCGCCTCCGACGCGACGGTGAGGAGCTGGCGGGCCACGGCCGGCGGCACGGGTGGTACGCCGGGCTCGCCGATCGGGCGGTAGGCGGCGGACAGTCCGGTCCGGTTGGCGAAGTCGCGGGTGCGGGCGGCGAGTTCGCCGAGTACGTCGGTGCCGTGGTCCGGGTCGTTCTCGCGACGCAGGTCGGTCAGCAACTCGCGGGCCTCCGCGGCCGCCCGGCGGGCCGAGCGGGCCACCAGTTCCGCCTGCTGCTTCACCAGGGCCGCGTCCATGCGGTCGGCGCCCGCCGAGCCCGCCAGGCCGTCGGCGGCCATGGCAAGGCCGTGCAGGGTCTTCGCCACCGAGTCGTGCATCTCGCGGGCCAGACGGGCGCGTTCCGCGCCGACCGCCTCGGTGACGGCGAGGCGTGCCTGGACCGTGGTCAGGGCCCGGGTGGCCTCGCCGAAGCGGAGGAGCAGGTTGCGCACGGTGGCTCCGGCCGCCCCCGCGATGACGCATAGTCCGGGGAGGAGGGCGGCCTGGGCCAGGTCCGGGGACAGGTTCCTGGAGCTGGTGGAGACGACGAGCAGGATCAGCGACTGCAGCGAGGCGAACAGGGCCGCGCCACGCCAGCCGTAGACGAGACCGGCGAGGAGCGGCGTGCAGACGCTGACGTAGGCCAGCGTGCTGTCCGGGCCCGCCGCGATCAGGAGGAGGGCGGCGAAGAGGGTGTCCACGGCGAGGAGCGTGGGGTGCCGCAGGAGCAGGGGACCGAAGCGTTCCCAGTCCCTGAACAGGACGTAGGAGCCCATGAAGGTGACGACCACGGCGGCGCTGACCAGGCGGGTGGCCAGGCCGGGGGCGGCGTTGAGGAGGGCGGCGGGGGCGGCGAGGGCGATCATCGCGAGGCGGAAGGCGAAGACGTGGCGGCACATCGCTTGCAGCGCGCTGATCTGCAGCTTTTCCGGCTCAGGTGCCGATGCGCCGACGGGTGCGGGGTGCGCTGTGGCCACCGGGCCTTCGGCCGGGTCCGGATTCCCGCCCGTACTGCCCGTACTCCCGCTACTGCCCGTGCGGCCGTCGCCGCCAGGTGCAAGTGGCCCCTGGGGAGCCCGTTCGCCGTCGGCGGCAGGCCGCCCCTGCGACGGATCCACCGGCTCCCACCCCGGCGGCAGCTCCGGCGTCACCGACGTCACCGGGATGTCCGGCGCGCCCGTGCGCACGTGGGCCGGCAGGACCGTGCCCGCCGGAGGCGTGGTGATCTCGGGGATCCGCGGGCGGCGGCGCAGCAGCCCGGTGCGTTCCTCCGTCGTCGCCATGTCCTCGCCCGCCCCCTACTTGCCCGTACCCGTGAGGGAGCCGAAGTCCACGCCCGAGCCGAGGATCAGGCCCGCGCCGAGGAGGATCATCGTGGCCGGGACCATGAACGTGGTGATCATCATGGTGGCCTTGGGCACCGCGCGCGCGGCCTTGCGGCGGGCGTTCTGCGCGTCGGTGCGGCGCATGTCCTTGGCCAGCGCCACCAGCGTGTCGACGATGGGCGCGCCCAGTTCCTCGCCCTGCTGGAGGGCGGTGACGAACATGGCGACCTGTTCGGAGTCGTTCCTGCGCCGCAGCTCCGCGAAGGCCTGGCGGCGGCTCATGCCGAGGTCCATCTGGCGCAGGGTGATGCGCAGTTCGTCCGCCCAGGGTCCCTCGTACTTGTCGGCGACGCGGTCCAGGGCCTGACGGAAGCCGAGGCCCGCGCTCACCACGACCGCGAGCACGTCGAGGAAGTCCGGCAGCGTCCGCTCGATCACGTCCTTGCGGATGCGGATCGCCGACCAGATGCCGACCTCGGTCCAGAACGCGCCGAAGGCGAACAGGAGCAGGGCCACGAACAGCTGGCCCCGCAGGAGGAACACCAGGCCGCCGAGGCCGCCCAGGAAGCCGTAGACCGCGCGCCGGGCCGCGTAGCGGTCGATGGTGAGGCCGCCGGGGTTGCCGGCCAGGTCGATCTTGCGGCGGTACTTCGCCACCCTCTTGGGGCCCATCAGACGCAGCACCGCGGGGGCGTAGCGCATGCCGAGGCGGTCGACGAGGGAGTCCACCGCGCCGGTGCGGGTGGAGCCCACCTCCAGGGCCAGCGCCAGGTCGCCGGGCAGCCGGGCCTCGGCGCGGTACATGCGGATGCCGGCGAAGACCCCCCAGACGGCGAGGCCCATCACGAGTGCGAGCAGCAGTGCCATCCCTCTTCCCTCCTTCCGGGAACCCGGCTAGACGTCGATGCGGGACATGCGGCGGATGAGGACGAAGCCGACGGCGTAGAGCGCGAAGGCGACGATCACCGCGCCCTGGCCGATCGGTGAGGCGGTCATGCGGTCCAGGGCGCCGGCCTTGACGCCGTTCATGAGGAACAGCGCGCCGATGCCCAGCACCGGGACCGCGTAGGAGGTCATGTTCACCTGGGAGAGCTGGGTGCGGACCTCCCGGCGGGTCTCCTTGCGGTCCTCCAGGGTCTCGGTGAGGTTGCGCAGGGCGCTCACCACCTGGCCGCCGGCCCGGTTGGACAGGACCAGCGTGGTGACGAGGACGACCAGTTCCCGCGAGGGCAGTCGGTCCGCGAGTTCCGCCAGCGCGTCGTCCATCGACGCGCCGAGCGCCAACTGGTGGGCCACCTTGGCCAGTTCCTCGCCCGCCGGGGCCTCCAGCTGCTCCGCCGCCATGCCGATCGCGGTGCGCAGGGCGAGGCCCGCCTGGGCGGCGTTGGCCAGGATGCGGGCCAGTTCGGGGAGCTGGTTGATGAACTTCTCGATCCGTTTCTGGCGCTGCCAGTTGAGGAACTGCATCGCCGCCCAGATGCCGAGCAGGCCGGCCAGCGGGCCGAAGAAGGGGGCCAGGGTGGCCTGGCCGATCAGCCAGAGGGCGGCCACGGTGGCGAGCATGTAGACGAGGAACTCGCCCGGGGTGACGTCCAGGCCGGTCGCGGCGAGCTTCAGCTCCAGCCTGCGGCCGGGTTTCGTACGGCGCAGGCGGCGGTCGAGGGCGGGAAAGCGGCGCCGTCGGCCTACCGGGATCCGGCCGGTCTGGGAGAGCCGGTCGACGAGGGCCGCCCGCTGCGCCTTGCCGGAGCTGTAGGCGTGCAGGCCCGCGACGGCCAGCACGCAGGTCAGCAGGGTGACTCCGGTGGTGAGGGTGACGAGGGTGCTCAGATCCATGGGGACGGTTCCTACCTGCCTACCTGGCTTCTCTGGTGGCCAGTTGGTCTGTGGACTGGGCGACGCCGAACGCCTGGGGGATGGGCTGGCTCGCCATGTAGAGGCGGTCGGCGGTGCGGCGGGGCAGCGGGTGGTACTCGAAGGCGCCGTAGATCCGGCCGTCGGACGCCATGGGCTGTGCGGCGAAGCGGGCGACGGTGGCCAGCCGGTACGGCTCGCCGCCGTGGCTGTCGAGCAGGGCGATCTCGGTGACGCGGCGGGCACCGTCGGCGAAGCGGGTGAGCTGGACGATCACGTCGACGGCGCTGTTGATCTGGTCGTGCAGGGCCACGAAGGGGATCTCCACGTCGGACATGGAGGCGAGGGTCTGCAGGCGCGTCAGCGCGTCCTCGGCGCTGTTGGCGTGCACGGTGGCGAGCGAGCCGTCGTGACCCGTCGACATCGCCTGGAGCATGTCGAGCGACTCACCGCCGCGGACCTCGCCGACGACGATGCGGTCGGGGCGCATACGAAGGGAGTTGCGCACCAGGTCGCGGATGGAGATCTGGCCGCGGCCCTCCACGTTCGGCGGCCTGGACTCCAGCCGGATCACGTGCGCCTGCTGGAGCTGGAGCTCGGCGGAGTCCTCGATGGTGATGATGCGCTCGCCCTCGGGGATCAGCCCGGACAGGGCGTTGAGGAGGGTCGTCTTCCCGGTGCCGGTGGCCCCGGAGACGATGACGTTGAACTTCGCCCGCACCAGTCCGGCCAGCAGGTACAGCATGTGCTCGTCGAGCGAGCCGAAGCCGATCAGCTCCTGGAGGGTGAAGGAGCGGGGGAAGCGGCGGATGGTGAGGGTGGGGCCGGTCAGCGAGAGCGGCGGGATGATGACGTTGACGCGCTCACCGGAGGGCAGGCGGGCGTCGACCATCGGGTTGGACTCGTCCACGCGGCGGTTGACCGTGGAGACGATCCGCTCGATCGTCTGCATCAGCTGGTCGTCGGAGGCGAAGCGGAGGGGCAGTTGCTCGACCCGGCCACCGCGCTCGACGAAGATCGCGTCGGGCCCGTTCACCATGATCTCGGTGATGGAGGCATCCTCCAGGAGGGGTTCGAGGATGCCGAGCCCCAGGGCCTCGTCGACGACCCGGCGGATCAGCTGCGAGCGCTCCACGGTCGACAGGACCGGGCCCTCCCGGCTGATGATGTGCCCGAGCACCCGCTCAAGGCGCACCCGGCGTTCGGCGGCGGCCAGTGAGCTCATCTCCGCGAGGTCGATCTCCTCGAGGAGCTTGGCCCGGTACGAGGCGACGAGGTGGCCGTCCTCGCCCCGGCTGCCTTTCTCCTCCGGGGTGTTGATGCGTGCGCGGAGGCTCATGGGTCCGGTGCTCCTCGCTCCTGGTCGGTGATCGAGCGGTTCAGTGGTCGAGCGGCATCGTGGCGGTCTTGTGGGCCCGGCCGAAGTTCCAGCCGGGGACGATCGAGGGGATCTGGATGCCCGCGGTGACGGTGACCTCCTTGCCGCCGTACGAGGCCGGGCACCTGGTGCGGCCCGCCAGCCAGTCGCTGACCGCGTTCGCGCAGGCCTGGTCTGCTCCCTGCCGGAGCGAGGCCGCGCGCGCCCCCGCACGGGCGGCGGTGCCGGCCTGCTGGGCCGTGTAGGCGATCAGGCCGATCTGGATGACGGCCATGGCGAGCAGCATGAGGATCGGGATGAATCCCAGGTACTCGATGGCGGCCTGGCCCCGGTCGTGGCGGCGGCGTACGCGCTCGTACGGCATGTCAGTTCGTCGCCTCCTCTACGGCGCCGGCCTGACCCGTGACCGTGAAGGGGAAGCCGATCAGGCCGGGAAAGAGGACGGGCACCTTGAGGCCGACGTGCGCCCGCACATAGCCGTTGCTCGTCTCGCAGCCCACCTCAGCCCCCCTTCGCCATGCCGACGACAGCTTGTCGAGCCCGGCCCGGCTGCAGGCGGCGTCCCTGGTGCCGCGATCGGCCGCCGTGCCCGCCCGTACCGCTTCGTCGGCAGCATTCCCCGCAAGCGTGTACGTGTACCCCAGCAGCACGCACTGCCACAGCAGCACCAGCGTGATGAGGATCGTGGGCGTCATGCCCAGCAACTCGACGGCGACCTGCCCGCTGTCCGAGCGCAGCCGCCCGGCCCGCGACTCCGGGCGCGGCCCCCGGCCCGGCGACCCCGAGCGCGGCCGCCGGCCCGGCGACCTCTTCCCTCTGCCTGTCAGCACGTTCATCCACCTGCCTCCCTGCGCCGCCGGAAACTCACCGAGCCCCGGTCGCCGCGCAGCCGTCCGCCCTTGCGGTCGGGCTCGGGCGCCTTGACGATCCCCAGCTCGCCCGCGAGCCCCCACAGCGCCTGCTTGACCGTGCTCTTGCTGTCCAGTTCGTGGATGCGCCCGGCGTCCACCGCGCCCTGGAGCTCCTTGAAGCCCGCGGGGACCGACGTGCCCGCCACCGGAGTGCCGGTGATCTTCTGGATGAGCGGCGGCTGGATCTCGGTCGCCCGGGTGTGGCGGTTGACGACGACGGTCGTCTCCTCGGCCTTGCGGATCTGCAGCCGGTCCCACATCCGTACGGTCCGCTTGGCCGCGCGCACCGCGACCACGTCCGGAGTGGTCACGAGCAGCGCGGTGTCGGCCATCTCGACGGCCGCCGCGCCGGCCCCGCTCATCTGGGCGCCGCAGTCCAGGACGACGATCTCGTAGCGGGAGCGCAGCGCGCTGACGATCTGGCGGGCGGCCCGGTCGGTGACCTCCTCGCCGCGTTCGCCCTCGCCGGGGGCGAGCAGCAGCGCGAGGCCGCTGTCGTGGCGGAAGATCGCGTCGGCCAGGACGCGCGGGGAGATGTCGGTGATGGCGGCGAGGTCGACGACCGAGCGGCGGAACTGGACGTCCAGGAAGGAGGCGATGTCACCGGACTGGAGGTCCATGTCGACCAGGGCCGTGCCGCGACCGGACGCCTGGGCGGCGAGGGCCAGTTGTATCGCCGTGAGGGTGGCGCCCACCCCGCCCTTGGCCCCGCTCACCGTCACCACCCGGCCGCCGGCCCCGGTGAACACGTCGCCGCCGTGGCCCAGGTGCCGCCGTACGCCCACCGACCACTGGGCCACCGCCTGTACGCGGCTGACCAGTTCCTCGTAGCTCAGCGGGAGGGCCACGAGGCCCCGGGCGCCCGAGTCCATCGCGGCCGAGAACAGGGCGGGGCCGGCGTCGGAGGTGATGAGGATGACGCCGACCGCCGGGAAGCGCAGGGCCACTTCGCGGATCACTTCCAGGGCAGGTACCGGGCCGATCCGCTCGTGCACCACCACGATCTCGGGCAGTTCGTCGACGGACTCGGCGGCCAGGCGCGCCAGGGTGTCGATGAGCTGGGTGGAGTCGGCGACCGGGGCCACCGGCTCGGCGTCGGGGAGCTGGCTGAGCAGGGTGGTGATGGACCGGGCCGCGTCGGCGTCGCCGACGGCCGGGAGGATCCTGGTGGTCATGCCTGCCGGCCTCTCACTTGTCGTTCGCGAGTTCGTAGGTGCGGTCCTTGGCCGGGACGCTGGTGTCGCTGCCGGGAGCGACCAGCGCGAGCCTGACCCGCTGGGCGAACGACTCGGCGTAGGTGATGCGCTGGGCGTCGATGGTGGAGAGCGCGAAGGTGATCGGAACGGCGTCGGTGGGCTGCTGGGCCCTGTTGTCGGCGTTCGGCTGGAGCGCGGTGATCCTGCCGACGTCGAGGACCTTGGCGTTGGTCACGATGATCTTGGACTGGGCGGGGTCGCCCTGCCGCTGCCCGCCGAAGGTGGCGTAGACGTTGACCGTGGAGCCCGGTGTGATCTTGCCGGCCACGCCGGTCGCCGCGTCGATCATGATGGCGACCTCCTGCTGGCCCGGTTGCAGGGCGGGCTGGTTCACGATCATGTCGCTCTGGAGCAGGGAGCCCTTGCGCAGCGTGGTGACCGCGATCTTGCCCTGGATCTGCGCGAGGTCGGTGACGGCGTTCGGCGACAGCCACCGTTTGGGCATCTTGACCTTCTCGAACTGGCCCGTGCTCAGCGTCGTGTACGGCGCGACGTCGGTGCGCAGCTGGTAGGCGGCGACCTCGGGGCCGACCTTGGACTTGACGTCGCTGATGACGGAGAGCACGCCCGCGAAGGCGGCGAGGGCGCAGATGACGGACAGGATCAGGAGTATCACGCCGCGGCGCTGACGGGAGTTCATGAACCGTGCAACCTCATTGGGATATCGGTCGGCGAAGTCGAGCGGAATCGAATGACGGTGGTGCCGGTGGTTCAGGGTTCAGGTACTCAACCGGCGGGTGTCCGGCTCTCGGGGACGGGTGGGGTGGCCGAGCAGAAGACGCAGCGGTCTCCGATGACGTCGATGCCGCACCAATGGCACACACCCTGGCGGACCGAGGTGACCAGTTGATAGAGCACCGACAGGTCGGGCAGGTAGGTGCAGAACTCGACCAGCTTGCCGGTGCCCCACCAGGTGGCGGACTCGGCCGGCAGGGCGGCCTCGCGCAGCCCCAGCGCGTTCCACGCGGGGGCGAGGGTGGAGCCGACCCAGTCGGACTGGAGCTGGCCCTTGGCGAGCAGCATCCAGCTGCCGAAGTCCGGTCCGTCCAGGGTGGCTTCGGGGCTGATCCGGACGAGCTGGGGCTCGGGGTGGGCGATCACGCCGAACTGGCTGCCCGGGACCCACGACTTGGCGTGCGCCTTGAGACCGACGGGGACGCGGTCGAGGCGGGCGACCGAGGACAGGACGGCGCCCGCGTGGATGTAGTGGGTGAGCAGCCGGCCGGCCGAGGCGAGCACGCCGGGACTGAGGTCGCAGGAGGCGAGCTGGCGCAACTGGCGTGCCAGGACGGCGAGTCCGAGCGGCGGCAGATCGGGCCGGAACAGGGCGATGCGGTCGCTCTCCAGCAGCGAGCGTACGGTGTGCAGCCGCCGTTGCACGCCGCTGGGCACGGCGTGCGAGCACACCACGACGACGTACCCGTGGTGGTCGATCAGGGCCTTCATCGCGTCGAGCGTCTGCTCCAGCGGCTGCCGGTCCAGGTCCTCCAGGACGACGGCGGGCACGGTCCGCTCGTCCTGTGCGGGCAGCGCCATGTCGGCGCTTGTCACAGCAATGGCAGTTGACACGCGCAGCTCCCCGTTAGACGCCTGTCGGCCCGCCGGTGGTCGTCCGGCACGCCGAGTTGACCTCACTGCGTGACTACCTCAGCACTGTATCCACGCCTCTGTGGCCGGAGAACCGCGATTCCGTACCTGGTCTGCAACTCTCGTCGCACAACTCATTTCAAACCGGGGCAGGGCGAGCATCCTGAAGCGACCCGAAAGCGTGCGCCGGACGCAACTCGTCGACTGTGGGCCCTGGTTTGGGCCCGCGGGCCCACGCCGCCCCGCACCGCCCGCACCTACGCTCGCCGACCGGAACGGCGTTTGCCGGTGTGCGAGGAGGGGTGCCGCATGGCTCGCGGGGGCGGCGGACGGACGTGCCGGAGAACGTACGGGTACGACGACTCGGGCGCGACCGCCACCGAGTACCTCGGCATGATCGTGGTCGTCGTCGCCGTCGTGCTCGGCATCGGCGCCACCGGCATCGGCCGGACCATCCACGACCGGATCGCCGCCGAGATCTGCGAGATCACCGGCGGCTCGGACTGCGGCACAGGCTCGCAGGGGGGCGACCGGGCCCTGACCGACGCCGACTTCGAGCCGGCGCTGTGCCAGGTCTCGACGGTCAGCGACAAGGCGGGCGCCAAGGCGAAGATCCTGTTCTGGGAGATCGGCAAGGAATACGGCTTCCAGGAGCAGCACCTCAAGGCGCACACGGACGTCAACCACGACGGCAAGGTCGACGACCAGGACGAGCTGGTCTACCTGACCTTCACGGACGCGGCCTCCGTGGGCGCCAAGAAGGACTTCGCGCCAGGGCTGAAGGTGGGGAAGGTTGGCACCGACAAGGTGGAACTGGGCGCCGGGATCAAGGTGACCAACGGCGACACCTGGGTGTTCGAGAGCCCGGAGGAGGCGCGCAGGTTCCGCGACGACGTCGAGAAGCTCCAGATGTACCAGATGCGGCGCCAGTCGCCGGGCGGCGCGGACGCGAGCCTCGGCGACAGCATCCTCTACCTCTTCGGCACCGGCCCCCTCAAGGACGAGGAGGACACGGAGAACCGGGTGAAGAAGGCGCTGGGCGACAACCGGAAGATCACTTACGGGAAGGTGGGCCTGGAGGCCTCCGCGGCGGCGGGCCTGAAGATCTCCGCGGGCGACGAGAAGAAGCTGAGCGCGGCACTCGGCGGCAACTTCAGGTACGCCCCCGAGGTCACCTGGACCGACAACGCATACAAGAACACCAAGTCGTACACGTACTCCTCGTCGATCGAGTACGGCGCCAAGGCGGGCTACGAGGCGGGTCCGCTCAAGGGCGACGCCTCGGCCTCCACCACCCGGACGGGCACGATCACCGTCACCTACGACAAGACCACCGGCAAGCTGGTCGGCATCAACATGACCCGCACCGTGGAGAAGGGCGGCCAGAAGGCGGGCGCCCGGCTCGGCGCGGGCAACGGGAAGCCGGGCAAGGACGAGCGCGGCGGCGGGGTGAGCGGGAAGGGCGCCGACAGCTCGACCGGCATCGAGGTCGTCACCACCGCCCTGAGTTTCGACCCCGGTCCCGCCGGGGACCAGGACCGGGCCGTCGCCGAGCAGTGGCTCAGCAGTTCCAACGAGCAGGTGGTGACGCCGTTCCAGTACATGTTCGACGACCACGCGCCGACCCGGCGGCCGGGCGCCGACGACCCCTTCGGCCAACTGGTCTTCGACCGGGGCACGTCCAGCAGGATGACGTACACCGGCCAGGTGAACGCCGCCGAGTACGGCTTCGAACTGAACCTCGGACTCAGCCTCGGCCTGTCGGTCAGCACCGAGCAGAAGTCGGAGACGCTCACGGACGCCCGGTTCCTCGGTGCTCCGAACGGAGACCGCCGGTCCTACGTCCCCTACAGCTACTGTGCCAAGTGATCTCGCCGACAGGAGGGCTGGTACGCCGATGAGGACACGACTGCTGATCGCGGGCCTGCTCGCCACCGCGGCCGCCCTCACGGGCTGCGGCAGGGGCGACGCGGACTCCGCCTCCGTGCCGGACGGCTGGCGCACGCTGGACACGAAGGGCGTCTCCGTGTCGTATCCCGCGGGCCCCAAGGGATATGTCGAGCAGAGCGCGGCGGAGCGCAGCAAGTACAACGCGGCGGCGGCCGTGCGCGAGGAGTCCGGGCGGACGGTCTCGATCATCACCGTGCAACTGGACTTCACCCAGGCCGACTCCGCCGAGCAGGCCGCCATCGCCGCCGAGGCCGGGATCCGGATGGGCGCGAAGGTGGAGGGCGAGAAGGACGTGAAGCTGGCCGGCACGGACCGGGCCAGGCGGATCGACTTCACCTTCGACTCGACCGGCGAGGACGGCAACCCGCCCAAGGGCACGCCGATCCGGGGCGTGATCCTGACGGGCCTGGACTCGGCCGACCGGACCTTCGCGGTCCGGATCGACGCGGCGCGGGGCGTGCTGTCGTCCGCGGACCTGCGCGGGATCGTCGACTCGGTGCGGGTGCACTAGCGGTGGGAGGTACGGCTCCCGTGCTGCCGCTGGTGCGGGCCTGGGCGGTGGGCGTGGTGGTGCTCGTCGCCACCGAGTACGTGCAGATGACGCTGCTGTACGGGAATCTGGTCGGCCCGCGGGGCGTGGGCTCGTTCGGGGCGGCGCTGGCACTGGTCCATCTGCCGAACCTGGTGTGCGTCGTGCTGGCGACCTGGGCTGCGGCGCGGGTCCATCCGGCGCCGTGGCGGGAGATCCCGGCGCGGCACGCGGTGGCGGCGTGCGCGGTGCCGGTGGCGGCGCAGCTCCTGACGGTGTCGCTGCACTGGGAGCGGACCGGGCTGTCGTCACTGGCGCTGTGGATGTCGACGGGGGTGCTGCTGGCGGGTTGTGTGCTGGGCCTGCTCCTTGAGCGGTGGCGGGAGGAGACGCAGGCGTAACGGCGTTGCGGCACCGGGACGTTGAGCCGGGGACGACTTTGGTCTGGACCTCTTGACAAGCCAAATGGTCTGGACCAACTTGTACGACCAAGGCGGTGGCCACCGCTTCTCCTGCCCTCCCGTCTCCCCCTCACCCCCACCGGAGGCCCCAGTGGACCGCGTACCAGGCATGCCCAGACCCACAGGACGACGGCTGCGCCTGTGGTCGGGAGCCGTCACCGCCGCCCTCGCCCTCTCCTTCGCCGGGGCCGGCCAGGCGTCGGCTGCGGACGTCAACAACGCCAAGAACGCCGGCTTCGAGTCGGGCCTGAGCAACTGGACCTGCTCGGCCGGCAGCGGTACGACCGTCTCCTCCCCCGTGCACGGGGGCTCCGCCGCGCTGAAGGCCACCCCGGCCGGGCTGGACAACGCCCAGTGCACCCAGGCGGTCGCGGTGAAGCCCAACTCGACCTACACGCTGAGCGCCTGGGTGCAGGGCGGGTACACCTACCTGGGCGCGACCGGCACCGGCACCACGGACGTCTCCACCTGGACACCGGACTCGGCGGGCTGGAAGCAGCTCTCGACCACCTTCACCACCGGCTCCTCGACAACCTCGGTGTCGGTGTACCTGCACGGCTGGTACGGGCAGGCGGCGTACTACGCCGACGACGTCTCGGTCTTCGGCCCCGACGGGGGCGGCGGCGGTGACCCGGCCCCGACCGTGCCGTCCGCGCCGGGCGGCCTGGCGGTGACGGGCACGACGTCGTCGTCGGTGTCGCTGTCCTGGAACACGGTCTCGGGCGCGACGGGCTACAACGTCTACCGCGACGGCTCGAAGGTGACCGCGGTGAGCGGCACCTCGGCGACGGTGACCGGTCTGGCGGCAGCCACCTCCTACTCCTTCCAGGTGACGGCGACGAACGCGGCGGGCGAGTCGGCGAAGTCGGCCACCGTGAAGGGCACGACGGCGTCCACCGGCTCAGGCGGCGGGGGCGGCACCCTCGCCAAGCACGCGGTGACCGGCTACTGGCAGAACTTCAACAACGGCGCCACGGTCCAGAGGATCTCGGACGTGCCGTCGCAGTACGACATCATCGCGGTCGCCTTCGCCGACGCGACGGCCACCCGGGGCGCGGTGAGCTTCACCCTCGACTCGGCCGGACTGAACGGCTACACGGTCGACCAGTTCAAGGCGGACATCAGGGCCAAGCAGGCCGCCGGCAAGAAGGTCGTCATCTCGGTCGGCGGTGAGACGGGCACGGTCTCGGTGAGCGACGCCTCCTCCGCGACGAACTTCGCCAACTCCGTCTACTCGCTGATGCAGACGTACGGCTTCGACGGCGTCGACATCGACCTGGAGAACGGCCTGAACGCCACGTACATGACGCAGGCCCTGCGCGCCCTGTCCGGCAAGGCGGGCCCGTCGCTGATCCTCACGATGGCCCCGCAGACCATCGACATGCAGTCCACGTCGGCCGGCTACTTCCAGACCGCGCTGAACGTCAAGGACATCCTCACGGTCGTCAACACCCAGTACTACAACAGCGGTTCCATGCTGGGCTGCGACGGCAAGGTCTACAGCCAGGGCTCGGTGGACTTCCTCACCGCCCTCGCCTGCATCCAGCTGGAGGGCGGCCTCGCTCCGTCCCAGGTCGGCCTGGGCGTCCCCGCCTCCACGAGGGGGGCCGGCAGCGGCTACGTCTCGCCGACCGTGGTGAACAACGCCCTGGACTGCCTGGCCAAGGGCACCAACTGCCAATCCTTCAAGCCCTCGAAGACCTACCCCGCCCTGCGCGGCGCCATGACCTGGTCCACCAACTGGGACGCGACGGCGGGCAACGCCTGGTCGAACGCCGTCGGCCCGCACGTCCACGCCCTGCCCTGACACCCGGCAGGCCCCGTCCACGGCTGCCGCCACGCCCTCGCCCGGGGGCGTGGCGGCAGCCGTTCGGCGTTCCCGCCCTACCGCGCCGAATTCCCGTGAAACATTCCGGCGGGTCCACCGCATCTATGAGGTGGGGGCGCGACCGGGGGACCACGGAGCGCGCGGGGACACAAGGAGGGCACATGAGCCAAGGCCGGGGCGACCGGGCTGAGGAGTACCAGGAGTTCGCGGTGGCACGCGCCGGGCATCTGTACCGGTCGGCCTGTCTCCTCACCGGAGGTGACACCCATCTCGCCGAGGACCTCGTCCAGGAGACCCTCGGCCGGGTCTACCTCCGCTGGGGCCGGATCTCCCGCGCCGACAACCCGGCCGCGTACGCCCAGACCGTCCTCACCCGCGCGTTCCTCGCCCACCGGCGCCGCCACAGCAGCCGCAGGGAACGCGCCACCGACGTCCTCCCCGAGATGCCCGAGCCGCGGGCGGGCGGTGACGCGCCGCTGCGGCTCACCCTCCTGGAGGCGCTCGGACAACTGTCGCCCAAGGACCGGGTGGTGGTCGTCCTGCGCTACTGGGAGGACCGCAGCGTCGAGGAGACGGCCGCCGCGTTGAACGCCAGCTCGGCCGCTGTCAGGACCCGCTGCGTCCGCGCGCTGGCCCGGCTGCGCGTGCTGCTCGGCGACTCGCTCGCCGAGTACGCGACGACGCCCTGACCCGACCCACCCCGACCGTACCAACAACCACCCTTGCGGAAACGGCGGTTCGCCATGCCTGATGCAGACCACGACCCCTTCGAGGAACGGCTCGCCGACGTCCTGCGGGACACCGGCGCCGAGTTCGGAACCGACCAGCAGATGCTGGCCGCCCGCGGCGAAACACACGGGCGGCGGCTGCGCTCGCGACGACGGGCCACCGCCGTCGTGGGCGGTGCCGCCGCGGTGGCGCTCGTCGGACTGGGCGGGACCCTGCTCGTTCCCTCCGGCCAGGGGGACGGCGTACGGCAGCGGTCCGCGGCCGCCGCCCCGGTGGCGCCGGCCACCCCCACCGCCGCCGAGACCGCCGCCGCGGCCGTCATGTCCGGCGACGAACTCCTGCGCACCCTCGAAGAGCTGCTCCCCCAGGGACGGATCAGCGACAAGAGTGCGGGCAGCACGAGCCAAGGTCCCTACGGCCAGTTCGTCTACGACGACGGCCGGGGCAAGGCAGCCGTCGCCGTGTCCGTCAGCCGGGTGCCGCCCGGGGGTCTGGAGGCCCGTCAGACCACCCAGTGCCCGGACAGGCTGTTCATCGTCTACGACTCCTGCACCTCCACGAAGCTCCCCGACGGCTCCGTCCTCATGCTCCTGAAGGGGTACGAGTATCCGAACAGCCGCAGTGGCACGAAGCGGTGGACCGCCGACCTCGTCACGTCGGAGGGCGGGCACATCGGCATCCAGGAGTGGAACAGCGCCGCTGAGAAGGGCTCGCCCGTCACCCGGGCGCAACCACCTCTGGATTCGGCCGGGTTGAAGGCACTCGTCACCGCATACGAGCTGCGCGCGGCCGCCGACGCGCTGCCGCTCGACGACCGCGCTCCGGCCGATCCGGACCCGGGACCGCTCACCCCCGGCGGATCGATCTCGGCGGTGCTCAGCCGTCTGGTGCCGCACGGCATCAAGATCGTCTCCAGGAGCGGACCGGACGACAACGGCTTCGGGTACGTCGTCCTGGACGACGGCAGGGGCAGGAGCCTCGTGCAGGTCAACGTCCAACTGGACACGGACGGTGGCCTCAAGAAGCTGTTCGGTGCGGACGCCAAGGTCCTGCCCGACGGCACCAAGGTCGCCACACGCAAGCAGTCCGGCGAGAAGGGAATTGCCGGGATCGTCTGGTGGAGCGTGGACACCATCCGGCCCGACGGCCGGCGCGTGGTGATCAGCGCCTTCAACTCCGGGGCGCAGAACACCCCGGCGACCCGCAAGGCGCCCGCGCTGACCATGGAGCAGCTCGAGGCGATCGCCACCGACCCGAAGTGGCATCCGCAGGACTGATCACCGGCGCGGTTCCGGGCCCGGGCAGTCGCCCGGGCCCGGAACCGCCGGGGGTCAGGCGTCGTCGGCGGGCGACTCGTCCGCCGTGTCCTTCCCGGCGGCGGTGTCCTTCTCAGGGGCGGTGTCCTTGTCGTCGGCCTTGTCGGCGGCGTCGGCGGCGTCGTTCTCGGCTGCCGCGCCGTCGTCGAAGTACGCGTCCAGGACCGCGTCCAGTCGCGTCTCCCACTCGGTGAAGCTCGCCCTGGCCGGGGCCTCGATCTCGATGGGGTACCAGCGCCGGTCGGGGGTGTGGACGGTGACGGTGAACAGCTTGCCGAAACGGGCGGTCTCCGTCTCGACGGCACCGATCTCGTCCCAGCGGAACTCGCACTCCTGGTCGTCCAGGCTGAGGCGTACGCCGTTGTGATCGGCGACGATACGGGCCCGGCGGTCGGCGGCCTCGAAGACGGGACCGTCGACGACCTCCGCCCGCAGTTCCTCCCGCGGCTCCTCCTCCTGCCGTTCCGCCTCTCCGGCGGTCCCGGCGTCGTCCGCGACCGCCTCCGCGGCCGACGGCTGCTCGGGTGCCGGCGGCTGCTCGGCCTGCGGCGGCCGGGCGTCCTCCGGTTCCGCCGTCGCGGGTGCGGTGAGCCCGGGGATGTGGGCCGGGTCGAACCCGGCACCCTTCACGGGCTCGGCCTTCAGGGGCTGGCTGCTCGAACCTATGCGCTGCTCCACAGCGGGCAGTATGGTCGACAAACCTGTGCCGGACACAGCCAGCCCCGACTTCGTTATACGAAGATGGCCAAGACGCGTCAGCCGAGCACGGCGAGCGCGTCGATCTCGATGAGCAGACCCGCGGGCAGACCGACGTAGACGGTGGTGCGAGCGGCGGGCGGCTGGGTGAGGCCCTGCTCCTCGAAGTACGTGTTGTAGAGGTCGTTCATCTCGGCGAAGTGGTCCACGTCCGTGAGGTAGACGCGGATCATCATCACGTCGTCCCAGGTCGCGCCGCCCTCCTC
Source organism: Streptomyces sp. NPDC014889 (assembly GCF_043081205.1). Lineage (NCBI taxonomy): Bacteria > Bacillati > Actinomycetota > Actinomycetes > Kitasatosporales > Streptomycetaceae > Streptomyces > Streptomyces sp. NPDC014889. The sequence continues at coordinate 173,957 of NZ_JBIBWH010000004.1, read as the reverse complement.
CAGGATCGCCTTGACGTTGGCGAGGGTCTGGAGGGTCTGCTCGCGCAGGGTCGGGCCGGCGGGCGTGGGGGCCTTGCCCTCCTCCGCGGGCAGGAAGCCGACCTGGCCGGCGACCTGGAGGATGTTGCCCTTGCGCACCCCGTGGGAGAACTTCGCGGGCGGGGTGGTGTGGGTCGCGGGGGTGAGGGCGGTCTTGGCCGTCGTGTCGCTCATACGAGGTCCTTCATGTCCTTCATGTTCTTCATGTCCTTCATACGGGTTCCTTCACCGGGTTTCTGCCGGAGAACTCGTCGCTGATGGCGTCCGCGGCACGGCGCACCAGCGGGAGCAGGGCGAGGAGTTCGTCGGCGGTGACGACGACGTTCGGCGCGGAGACCGACATCGCGGCGGCCACCCGGCCGTCCGCGCCGCGGATGGGTGCGGCGACGCAGTTGATGGACTCCTCGTGGCCGCCGAGGTCGGCGGCCCAGCCCTGTTCGCGCACCGTCGCCAGCTCCGTCAGGAAGGCGGCGGCGTCCGGTGTCGAATGGGGCGTGTACAGGGGGTATTCGAGGCCCTGGGCGACCGCGCGCCGCTCGGCCTCGGGCAGGTCGGCGAGCAGCAGCTTGGCCACGGCGGCGACGGTGATGGCGACGGGCCGGCCGATCCGGGAGTACATGCGCACCGGATAGCGGCTGTCCACCTTGTCGATGTAGAGCACCTCGCCGTCCTCGTGGACGGCCAGGTGCACGGTGTGCCCGCACTGCTCGTTCAGGCGCAGGAGGTGGGGATGGGCGATCTCGCGCACGTCGAGGCTCTCCATCGCCTCCTGGGCGAGGGCGAAGAGCCGGGCGCCGAGGCGATAGCGCTGGTCGGACTGACGGTGGACGAGCCCGTGCTGGTGGAGGGTGCGCAGCAGCCGCAGCGCGGTGGACTTGTGGACGCCGAGACGGTCGGCGACCCGCCCGAGGTCGGCGGGGCCCTCGGCGAGCAGCGGCAGGATGCTCAGCGCCCGGTCGACGGTCTGGCTCACGGCGTGCGTACCCCTTTCTCGACGTCCTGTTCCCCGACGTCCTCGGCTTCCTCGACGTTGACCCGGCTCCGGCGAGATGCTAGACACCGGTGAGCACTGTACGCAACGATCGTTGCACATTTCGCAACGGTCTCGAAGGAGGCTCGATGAGCACGGAAGCGCTCGCCCGGCTGGCCGAGGAACGCGTCGACCACCGCTTCAAGGGCCTCCCTCCGGACGCGGACGGGCTGACCGTCGGCGAGCTGACCGCCCAGCGCCGCAACCTCTTCACCGACGGCTTCGCCACGCCCGTGCTCGCCCTCTCCGCCGAGCGCCTCGAGCACAACCTGAAGCTGATGGAGACCTATGCGGCCCGCCACGGCCTCGCCTTCGCCCCGCACGGCAAGACCTCCATGGCGCCTCAGCTCTTCCACCGCCAGCTGGAGCACGGCGCCTGGGGCATCACGCTGGCGGTGCCGCACCAGGTGCGTGTGGCCCGGGCGTTCGGCATCCGCCGGGTCTTCCTGGCCAACGAGCTGGTGGACCCGGCGGCCCTGCGCTGGGTCGCCGCGGAACTGGCCGCCGATCCGTCCTTCCGCTTCATCTGCTACGTCGACTCCGTGCGCGGCGTCGAGCTGATGGACGCGGCCCTGGAGGGTGTCACCCGCCCCGTGGACGTGGTCGTCGAACTGGGAGCCGGGGAGGGCGCGCGGACCGGTCTGCGCACGGAGGCCGAGGGCCTGGCGGTCGCCGACGCGGTGGCGGCCACGGACACCCTGCGTCTCGTCGGCGTCGCCGGCTACGAGGGCGAGGTGCCGCAGCCCGACCCCGAGCGGGTCCGGGCGTGGCTGACCCGGCTCGTCGCCCTGGCCGTGGACCTCGACAAGGCCGGGCGGTTCGGACAGGCCGAGGAGATCGTGGTGAGCGCGGGCGGCAGCGCGTGGTTCGACGCGGTGGCCGAGGTGTTCGCGCAGATCCCCGAACTCTCCTCGCCCGTACTGAAGTTGCTGCGCTCGGGCGCGTACGTCTCGCACGACGACGGGCACTACCGCAAGGTCACGCCCTTCAACCGCGTCCCCGAGGAGGGCGCCCTGGAGCCCGCCTTCCGCCTCTGGGCGCAGGTGGTCTCCCGTCCCGGCCCCGGACAGGCCTTCGCCAACGCGGGCAAGCGGGACGCGGCCCACGACCTCGACCTGCCCTTCGCCCAGGTGGTGCGCCGGGACGGCGTGGAGCGCCCGGCGACGGGCATCGAGGTCACCCGCCTGTCCGACCAGCACGCCTGGCTGAGCACCGCCCCCGGGGCCGAGCTGGAGGTCGGCGACTGGGTCGGCCTGGGGCTCTCCCACCCGTGCACGTCCTTCGACAAGTGGCCGCTCATCCCGGTGGCCGAGGCGGACGGTACCGTCGTGGACTACGTCCGCACGTTCTTCTAGGAGCTTCGGGAGGCGCCGCCATGGACCCGGTGGAGCTCGCCGACTACGCCGATCTGGTCGTCCGGGACGCGGACGTCGCCGACGGCACCGGAGCCCCTTCGTACCGCGCCGACGTGGCCGTCAAGGACGGCAGGATCGTCTCGGTCGTCAAGGAGGCCGCGGCGGCCGGCTGCCAGCGCCCGCGGGCGCGCCGGGAGCTGAACGCGGAGGGCCTGGTGCTGGCCCCGGGCTTCATCGACATGCACGCCCACAGCGACCTCGCCCTGCTGCGCGACCCCGACCACAGCGCGAAGGCCGCGCAGGGCGTCACGCTGGAGGTCCTCGGGCAGGACGGGCTGTCGTACGCGCCGGTCGACGACCGCACCCTCGCCGAGGTGCGCCGGGCGATCAGCGGCTGGAACGGGGACGGCGACGACATCGACTTCACCTGGCGCTCGGTGGGCGAGTACCTGGACCGGCTCGACCACGGCTTCGGCGGCGAGGGCATCGCCGTCAACGCCGCCTACCTGGTCCCGCAGGGCACGGTCCGCGCGCTCGCCGTCGGCTGGGAGGACCGCGCGGCCACGCCCGAGGAGCTGGGCCGGATGCGGCAGTTGGTCGCCGAGGGCCTGCGGCAGGGCGCGGTCGGCATGTCCTCCGGGCTGACCTACACCCCCGGGATGTACGCCGGGGACGCCGAACTGACCGAGCTGTGCCGGGTGGTGGCGGCGCACGGCGGCTACTACTGCCCGCACCACCGCAGTTACGGCGCCGGAGCCCTGGAGGCGTACGCGGAGATGGTGCGGGTCGCGCGCGAGGCGGACTGCCCGCTCCACCTGGCCCACGCCACCATGAACTTCGGCCCCAACAAGGGCCGCGCCGGCGAACTGCTGGCCCTCCTCGACGAGGCACTCGCCGCCGGCGCCGACATCACCCTGGACACCTACCCCTACACCCCCGGCTGCACCACCCTGGTGGCCCTGCTGCCGAGCTGGGCGGGCGAGGGCGGCCCGGAGGCGGTCCTCGGGCGGCTGGCCGACGAGGACACCGCGGAGCGGATCCGTCACGACCTGGAGGTGACCGGCTCCGACGGCTGCCACGGGGTCCCGGTGGAGTGGGAGACGGTAGAGATCTCCGGGGTCACGGTCCCGGCGCTCGCCGAGTACACCGGCCTGACGGTCGGGGAGGCGGCGGCCCGGCGCGGCGAGCGGCCCTGGACCACCGCCCGGCGGCTGCTGCGGGAGGACCGGCTGGGCACGACGGTCCTCCAGCACGTCGGCCACGAGGAGAACGTCCGGGCAATCATGCGCCACCGGGTGCACACCGGCGGCTCCGACGGCATCCTGCGGGGCACCAAGCCGCATCCGCGGGCCTACGGCACCTTCCCGCGGTATCTCGGCCGGTATGTACGGGAGCTGGGGGTGCTGTCGCTGGAGGAGTGCGTCGCGCACCTCACCGGGCGACCGGCGGCCCGGCTGCGGCTGCCGGACCGGGGCGTGGTCCGCGAGGGGTACCGGGCCGACCTGGTCCTGTTCGACCCTGCCACGGTCGCGCCGGGCGCCACCTTCGAGCGGCCGCGCGCGCTGCCGACGGGGATTCCGTACGTCCTGATCGACGGCCGGTTCGTGATCGAGGACGGACGGCGCACGGACGTGCTGGCGGGGCGGGCGGTCCGCCGGACCTGAGCCACGACCGCCCGCCCCGCGCTGTGCCTTACCGGCGCTTTCCCGGTGCCTTACCGGTCAGGGCTTGGGCAGGACGCAGCCGCTCCTGTTCAGGTCGAGCTGGTTGCCGGAGCCGAAGCAGGCGGGGATCTGGTAGGTCTGCTCGGCGTAGTTGATGCCCTTGCGGACGGTGACGGTGCCGTTCGCGTCGACCTCGCAGGGGTTGTTCACGGTGCAGCGGCCGCCGCTCTCGTTGCCGGTGTTGTTGACGGCGACGACCTTGCCGGTGGCGGTGTCGACGACGGGCGAACCGGACGTGCCCCCGATCGTGTCACAGGCGGAGGTGTAGCGGACGGAGTCCTTCCAGGTCCAGTTCCCCTCTTTCAGGCGGTAGACGAAGCCGTCGATGTTGCAGCTGTAGATCCGCTTCCAGTAGCCGGAGACCACCTTGATGGCGGTGCCGGCGACCGGGTGGGTGTCGCTCAGGGTCAGCGCGTTGATGCCGTAGGAGCTCTTGATCTGCGCGTAGGTGCTGGTGAGCTGGTAGATCGTGACGTCCGTGTCGGTCATGGTCGAGTAGACGACCTTGTTCGCCCGGAGCGTCGCGACCTGGGTGCCGGCCGAGTTCAGCAGGCCGAAGGTGCGGCTGGACGACTGGCCCACGATCACCTGGCCGGGCGACGGGAAGCCGGTCTCCAGGCAGTGGCCGTTGCTGAGCACGAGCGCCGGGTCGCTGTCCGCGGAGGCGGGGAGACGGACGACCGAACCGGAGCAGTTGCTCAGCGCGACGGTGCCGGCGAAGTCGACGGCCGCGAGTGCGGGGGCGGCGGTCGCACGGTCCGCGCCGGCCGTCCGCGCGGCGGTCTGCCCGGGTGCGGGCGCGGCGGCCGCGGGTACCGCGCCCGCCCCGGCGATCACCAGGGCGAACAGCGCGGCGACGAGAGGCTTTCTCATGTGGGGTCCCCTCTTGCGACGAGGCGACCGGAGAGTTCCGGTCGCCGTTGTTTGTCATGCGCATTGTGAGTGCGGAGGGGTGCGCCAACAAGGGAGCGGTCAGGGGCGTAGGGCTTTCCCTGCCCTGCCGCGACGGCGCGGGCCGACACGCGCACGTCTCACGTGGTGGAAAACACGCGCCATCGGGCGATACCCGGCCGTAAGCTCCTCGGCATGCAGGTGATCCAGTCGACCAAGCTCGCCAACGTCTGTTACGAGATCCGGGGCCCGGTACTCGAGGAAGCGATGCGGCTGGAGGCGGCCGGTCACCGCATCCTGAAGCTGAACACGGGCAACCCGGCGGCCTTCGGCTTCGAGTGCCCGCCGGAGATCCTGGAGGACATCCTCCGCAACGTCTCGACGGCCCACGGCTACGGCGACGCCAAGGGCCTGCTGGCCGCCCGGCGCGCGGTCGTCATGCACAACCAGACCCTCGGGATCGAGACGGACGTCGAGCACGTCTTCATCGGCAACGGCGTCTCCGAGCTGATCGTGATGGCGATGCAGGGACTGCTGGACGACGGCGACGAGGTCCTGGTGCCGGCACCGGACTACCCCCTGTGGACGGCCGCCGTCTCCCTGTCCGGCGGCACCGCCGTCCACTACCGCTGCGACGAGCAGGCCGACTGGATGCCCGACCTCGCCGACGTGGAACGCAAGGTCACCGACCGCACCAAGGCGATCGTCGTCATCAACCCCAACAACCCCACCGGCGCGGTCTACGACCGGGCCGTGCTCAAGGGGCTGACCGACATCGCCCGCCGGCACAACCTGCTGGTCTGCTCCGACGAGATCTACGACAAGATCCTCTACGACGGCGCCACGCACACCCCGACCGCGGCGGTCGCACCCGACCTGCTGACGCTGACCTTCAACGGCATGTCCAAGGCGTACCGGGTGGCCGGCTACCGGGTGGGCTGGATGTCCGTCTCCGGCCCCCGCGCGCACGCCGACTCCTACCTCGAGGGCCTGACGATCCTGGCCAACATGCGCCTGTGCGCGAACATGCCGGGCCAGCACGGCGTGGTGGCCGCGCTCAGCGGGCGGCAGAGCATCGCCGACCTGGTCCTGCCGGGCGGGCGGCTGAAGGAGCAGATGGACGTCGCCTACGAACTGCTCACGCAGATCCCGGGCGTGAGCTGCGTACGGCCGAAGGGGGCGCTGTACCTCTTCCCGCGCCTGGACCCCGCGGTCTTCAAGATCAGGGACGACCGGCAGATGGTCCTGGACCTGCTGCGGCGCGAGAAGATCATGGTCGTCCAGGGCACGGGCTTCAACTGGCCCGAGCCGGACCACTTCCGGGTCGTGACGCTGCCCTCGGTCGGCGACCTGCGGGACGCCGTGGACCGGATCGGCACCTTCCTGGACGGCTACAGCCAGGCCTGACGCTCACGTTCGGTTCCCCTACGGACCGGTTCCGCGAACGGACTCAACTTTAGACGGGTTCTAAGCTAGGATGTCTTCTGTCAGAGCACAGGAGGCCATCCCATGTACGAACCGATCCGCACCGGGCCCTCCGGCAGGTCCGTCCAGAGCCCGATGGCCGGCGCCACCTCCGACTTCCCCCACCGCTCCCGCGAGGAGGAGCTGGACATCCAGCTCGCGGGCCATCTCGCGGCGCTGCTCGCCGTCACGGACGAGCTGCGCGCGCTGACCCCCTCCGCCGACCTGGACACCGCGGCCGAGCGGCTGACCGAGCAGGTGGCCCGGCTGGGCGGCGGCCAGGCCCCGGCCCGCGCGTCGGTGGCCGCCGCCCGCGAACCGTCGGCGCTGCACCGGCGGGCGCACGCGCTCGCCGGCCGCGCGCTCGTCGTCGCCGCCTCCCGGGCGGACACCGCGGCGGCGATCCTGGCGGCCGAGCGGATGGACGCGCACGCGGCCGCGCAGGGCGAGCCGCGGAAGCCGATCGCCGCCGGCTGATGCCCGGCCCCCGCCGGGGGCTCCATGACCGGCCCCGGTCCGCGCGCACCCGCAGCGACGCGCGGACCGGGCGCCATGAACACACAACACCGGACACACCCCACCGGACCCGCACACCGCGGCGCCGCTCTCCCTGCGTACAAGCGGGGCGTTTCATGCGTACATTCGAGTGGTCTGTGCGCCCCACACGCCTGCCGAACGGCGACGCCGACAAGTCGGCCTCGTAACGTCGGCGCACATGACGGTGGTTCGGACTCCAGCCCGTCGGCACCGGTAGGACCCGTCCCCTTGGGCCCCGGCCGCACGAGAAGAGCCACCTCAGTCCGTCCCTCACTATTCCACGAAATGTGACAAAGTGAAACGTAGGCGATTGTGGGTGACGCTCGTCGGTGTGGGCGCCGTTGCCGCCGGGGTGACCTCCTGGGCGATCACATCCCACCCGATGACCGCGAACGCCCCGGCATCCAAGGCCACGCAGGCCCGCAAGGCGCAGGAGGCGGCCACGCTGCTGCAGGCGGGCAGCCTCCAGGTGCAGTACCGCGATTACGGCGGGGCGACCCAGACCTTCCGGCGCGTGCTGGAACTCGATCCGCACAACAAGGTCGCCTGGTACGACCTCGGTGTCGTCGCCCAGCAGGAAGGCAGGGCCGGTGACGCCCGTAAGGCCTACGACGAGGCGCTGAAGATCGACCCGAAGTACGCCTCGGCCCTCTACAACAAGGCGGTCCTGCTGAAGCCGAGCGACCCCGGCCAGGCCGTCGGACTCCTGCGACGCGCCATCGCCGCCACGCCCAGGGCCGCCACGGCCCATCTCCAACTCGGCCTGATCCTGGCCCAGAAGGACCGCGACGACGAAGCCGAGGAGGAGTTCGGCCGTGCCGTCGCGGTCGACCCCTCGCTGCACTCCGCGGTCCCGGAGGAGTTCCGGGACAAGGTAAGCCCCACACCGACATCGAGTCAGGCAGGTGCCACCAGATGACGTCGACTGCGACACCGAGGTTCTCCGTCTTCACCCCCAGCCACCAGCCCCGCTTCCTCGATGAGTGCCTCAAGACCCTCCAGGCGCAGACCTGCGCGGACTGGGAGTGGATCGTCCTGCTCAACAACGGCGCCCGGTGGCGGCCCGAGCAGGAGGACGACCGGGTCCGCGTGGAGATCGCGGACGGCATCAGCGGCGTCGGGGCGGCCAAGCGCAGGGCCTGCGAGCTGGCCCGCGGCGAGATCCTCGTCGAACTCGACCACGACGACCTCCTGGCGAAGGCCTGCCTGGCCGAGCTGGGCAAGGCGTTCGACGCGCAGCCCGAGGCCGTCCTGGTCTACAGCAACACCGCGCAGATCACCGAGGACGGCAAGCGGGACAACTCCCGATTCAACGAGGCGCACGGCTGGAAGTTCGAGGAGGTGCGGGTCGACGGCCGCAAGCTGCTCCAGGCCGTCTCCATGGAGCCCACGCCGCACAACGTCGCCTACATCTGGTACGCGCCGAACCACGTGCGGGCGTTCCGCAAGGAGAGCTACGAGAAGGCCGGCGGGTACGACGCCTCCCGCACCGTGCTGGACGACCAGGACCTGATGTGCCGGCTGTTCCACATCGGCGACTTCCACCACATCGACCGCTGCCTGTACCTCCAGCGGATGCACCCGGCGAACACCCAGCGCGACCCGGAGATCAACGCGCACATCCAGCGCGAGACCGTCGCCCTGTACGACAAGTACATCGAGGCCAACGCCCTGGCCTGGACCCATCGCCGCGACCTGCTCGCCCTGGACCTCGGCGCGGCCCACCGCAAGCCGCCGGGCTACCTGGGCGTGGACCAGTACCCGGGGGACGGCGTCGACATCGTCGCGACCCTGCCCGGCAAGCTGGACCTGCCCGACAACTCCGTAGGCCTGATGCGGGCGGTGGACTTCCTGGAGCACGTGCCCGCGAAGGTGCCGCTGATCAACGAGCTGTACCGGCTGCTGGCGCCCGGCGGGATGCTCCTCACCATGACGCCCAGCTCCGACGGCCGGGGCGCGTACCAGGACCCGACCCACGTCGCCTACTACAACGAGAACTCCTTCTGGTACTACACGGACAACCAGTACCGCGCCTTCGTGCCCGAGATCCAGGCCAGGTTCCAGTCCTCGCGCCTGGTCACGTACTTCCCCAGCGAGTGGCACTCCCGGAACAACATCTCCTACGTCGTCGCGAACCTCATCGCGATGAAGGAGGGCGCCGAGCGGTGCGGAGGACCGCTGCTGGTCTAGGGCCGCACGGCGTGCGGGCGCCCCGGCGGACCGTGAGGTCCCGCCGGGGCGCCTTTCGTCGTCCGGGCCCGGCCGGCCGGTCAGGCCGGCAGACGGGCGAGGTTCGCGCGGGCGGCGGCGGCCAGGGCCGCGAAGGACGGCTCGGCCAGGGCCGCGGTCAGCTGATCGTCCCACCGTTCGAGGGGCGGCAGTCCGCAGCGGCCCCAGTTGTCGTGCCCGAGGACGCCGAACGCCGGACGGGCCGCCGGGCGCGGGAACGTGTCCGAGCCGACCGGGCGGATCCGCTGCGGATCGAGGCCGGCGAGGCGGAAGGTCTCCCGCGCCAGGTCGTACCACGTGGTGTGGCCCTCCGCCGTGCCGTGGTACGTGCCGGCCGGTGCCCGCCCGGCCAGGGCCGCACGGCCGAGAACCGCCAGACGCCGGGCGAGGGCGCGGGACCAGGTGGGCTGTCCGTACTGGTCGGACACCACATCCAGGCTCTGCCGCCGGGCCGCGAGTTCGAGCATGGTGGTCACGAAGTTGCGGCCGTGCGCGCCGTAGAGCCAGGCGGTGCGCACGATGTAGCCGGTGTGCGGCAGCAGTTCGGCGACGGCGCGCTCGCCCGCCAGCTTGCCGCGCCCGTACGCGTTGACCGGTCCCGTGGGTGCGTCCTCGGGGTAGGGGCTGCGGCCCTCGCCCGGGAACACGTGGTCGGTGGAGACGTGCAGCAGGAGCGCGCCGGTCTCCGCGCAGGCCCGCGCCAGGTGGCGTACGCCCGTGCCGTTGACGGCCGTTGCCGCCGTCTCGTACCGCTCGGCGCCGTCGACGTCCGTCCAGGCGGCGCAGTTGACGACCACGCGGTGTCCCCGGACGGCCTCGCGCACGGCGGCCTGATCAGTGATGTCCAGCCGCTCGCGGCCCGGTGCGCTCACCACGGCGTCCGGGTCGGCGGCGAGTTCGGCCGGCACGTCCTGCCCGAGGAGCCCGCGGGCGCCGGTCACCAGCCATCCGGTGCTCATCGCAGCCCTGCCCGCGCCAGGTTCGCCTCGGCGCCGGAGGTGAGTCCGTCGAGGACGGTGATCCGCGCCGTCGGGTCGGGGGCCGACCGCCGGCGGACGTAGTCCGAAGCGATGAATCCGGCGCCGCCGGTCACAAGGATGCGCATGGTTCTCCGATGGTGTCGCGGCCCAGCGTTCGGACACCGGCGGCTGGGCCCGTTGAGGCCGATGCCGTCGCATGCAGACGTGACACGGCGGACGGTGCCCGCGAGGCCGAGACCTCGCGGGCACCGTCGCACGTTCCGAGGTGGGGGACGGCCGGCACCGCGCCGACCCGCCACTCACCCGTCGGTCACGGGCTGCAGATCACGTAGGCCGTGACATCAGTGCCGTCGTTGCTGGTCGCCTGCCACCCCGTGGCGGGGGACCCGCCGACCGGAGCGCTCTGGCTCGCGGAGGAGGTGGCGGTGGCGTCCTGGTAACCACCGCCGAGCGCCGACTGGCCGGCGGGGCAGGTGGCCGTCGACTGCGGACCGGCGACCCCGGTCACGACGGTGGTGGCCACCGCGCCCTGGGTTCCCTGGGTTCCCTGGGTTCCCTGCGGGCCCTGGGCGCCGATGTCGCCCTGCGGACCCTGAGCACCGAGTCCACCCTGCGCGCCGATTTCGCCCTGCGGACCCTGAGCGCCAATGTCACCCTGCGCACCCTGAGCACCGATAGCGCCCTGCGCACCAATGACACCCTGCGGACCCTGAGCACCGATATCGCCCTGAGCACCCTGCGCACCAAGGCCACCCTGCGCGCCGATTTCGCCCTGCGGACCCTGAGCACCAATGTCACCCTGCGCACCCTGAGCACCGATAGCGCCCTGCGCACCAATGACACCCTGCGGACCCTGAGCACCGATGTCACCCTGAGCACCCTGCGCACCAAGGCCACCCTGGGCACCAATGTCACCCTGCGGACCCTGAGCACCAATGGCACCCTGCACGCCCTGGACACCGGGAAGACCTGTCAGACCGATCTCGCCCTGCGTACCCTGCGGACCCTGAACACCGATGCCGCCCTGGGGGCCCGTGGCACCGGTGTCGCCCTGCGGTCCCTGGACGCCGGGGATGCCCTGCTCGCCGGGCACGCCCTGCGGGCCGATGGGACCGGTGTCGCCCTGCGGACCCGTGGCGCCGGTCAGGCCGGTCGCGCCGGTGGCACCCTGCGGACCCATCGGACCGGTCAGGCCCGTGGCACCCGTGGCACCGGTGTCGCCCTGCGTACCCTGCGGACCCGTGGCGCCGGTGGCGCCGGTGGCTCCCTGGTCGCCCTGCGGACCGGTGGCACCGGTCAGGCCGGTCGAGCCGGTCGCACCCTGCGGACCCATCGGACCGGTCAGACCCGTGGCACCCGTGGCACCGGTGTCGCCCTGCGCACCCTGGACGCCGGGGATGCCCTGCTCGCCGGGCACACCCTGCGGGCCGATGGGACCGGTGTCGCCCTGCGAACCTTGTACGCCGGGGACACCCTGCGAACCCTGAACGCCGGGGACACCCTGCTCGCCGGGCACACCCTGCGGACCCTCGACACCGGGGACACCCTGGTTGCCCTGGGTTCCCTGCGGACCCATGGAACCGGTGGCACCGGTGACGCCCTGGGTCCCCTGCGGGCCCTGAGCACCGGGCACACCCTGGGTTCCCTGCGGGCCCTGGGGACCCCGGCCGGGGCCCCCGGGACCCTGCGGACCGCGGTCGCCCCTGGAACCGCGGTCGCCCTTGTCGCCCTTCGGGCCCCGCTTGCCTTCCTTGCCCTGCGGACCCTGCGGGCCCCGCTTGCCCGCCGGCCCCTGGGGACCGCGGTCGTGGTGGCCCCTGTCGGCCCATGGGTCGTTGGAGTCGGAGGTGACCACCGCACTGCGATCGCTGGACCTCTCGATCGCGTTGGCGATGGCAACCGTGCTCGGGGCAACGTTGAGCGCCATGGCCAGCGCGCCCGCCGATACGAGCGTGGCCGACCTCAGACGTGAACTTCGGATCGTTCTACGGTTCAAGAGAACCTTCCTCAGGAACTGGGAGGGATCAAACCGCAAGCACGCGCACTCGGTGCGCTTCGTTCGCATGCGGGTCACGTGCCCTTGGCCACGGACGAGGTCATTCTTTACTCACGGTGACGAAAATTTGCGGAGCAAACACAGGGCATGATCAGGAATCACCCGAGCAGCCTCAATACCTTCGGAATCCCCGCGCGATTCCCCGGCGCACATTCCCCGGCCTCGTTTCCCCTTCGTCGATTGTCCGGCCGCGATTCCTCACGCCGCTTTCACCCGCCTCTTTCATGCGGGCGAATTCCGCCGAACGCACTCGCCTCGGACGGATTGCTCCCGTGTTCACGTCGCGGCGCACATCCCGCGAACACATATATGCGACCGTGAACGCGCTCACGCACGACTCCTTTCCGACAGGGTCGTCACGCGGGCACGCCCGGCCCGGCGCCCAGCAGTTCCTCCCGGCGCGATCCGCCGCCCGGCTGGGGCATGACGACGGACCGGTGGTCCTCGAGGAGACCCAGCAGATAATGGCCGTATCCGCTCTTGAGCAGCGGCTCGGCCAGTTCGCGGAGCCCGGCGTCGTCGATCAGACCGGCCCGCCAGACCGCCTCCTCGACACAGCCGATCTTGAAGCCCTGGCGTTCCTCGACCACGCGGACGTACTCCGAGGCCTGGACCATCGACGCGAAGGTCCCCGTGTCCAGCCACGCCGTGCCGCGGTCGAGCCGGACGACGTGCAGGTTCCCGGACTCCAGGTAGGCGCGGTTGAGGTCGGTGATCTCCAACTCGCCCCGGGAGCTGGGCCGCAGGCTCCGGGCGATGTCAACGACCTGATGGTCGTAGAAGTACAGTCCGGGCACGGCGTACCGGGACCTGGGCCGGGCCGGCTTCTCCTCGATGGACAGGGCCCGGCCCAGTTCGTCGAACTCCACGACGCCGTAGGCCGAGGGATTGGCCACCGGGTAGGCGAAGACCCTGCCGCCCCTCAGGTCCGCGTTGCGGGCCAGCCGGGTGCCGAGGCCGCTGCCGTGGAAGATGTTGTCGCCCAGGATCAGGGAGACCGGCTCGCCGCCGATGAAGTCGGCCCCCAGCAGAAAGGCCTGGGCGATCCCCTCCGGGCGTTCCTGCGTCATGTAGTGGAGCCGCAGGCCGAGTTGGCTGCCGTCGCCGAGCAACCGGCGAAACTGCCGCTGGTCTTCCGGGGTGGTGATGATCAGGATCTCCCGGATTCCGGCCATCACCAGTGTGGAAAGCGGGTAATACACCATGGGCTTGTCGAAGACCGGCAGGAGCTGCTTCGACACCGTGCGGGTCAAGGGCCACAGTCGCGAGCCGGTACCTCCGGCCAACAGGATTCCGCGCATGGCATCACCATAGGCGAATTGCCCCTGAATACCGCTTTTGGGCGCGGCTCGCCGCGTCCGCGCCGGGCACCGCCAGCACACCATCGCGCGCACGCCGAGGAGGCCGGGTGCGCACGCCGTTGTGCGCACCCGGCCTCTCGGGTTCGTCGCCGCGGCCGGCCGGGACGACGTTGCAGGTCAGGGCAGGTCGGTCAGCCGGCCGCGGGGCTCGAGGGGATCCTCGTCAGCCCAGGCGCTCGACGAGCGCGCGGTACTGGTCCCACAACTCCTCGGGCGTGTGGTCGCCGAAGGTGTTCAGGTGCTCGGGGACCAGTCCGGCCTCCTCGCGCCATACGTCCTTGTCGACCGTGAGCAGGAACTCCAGGTCGGACTCGGACAGTTCGAGGCCGTCGGTGTCCAGGGCCGCCTTGGTCGGCAGGACGCCGATCGGGGTCTCGACGCCCTCGGCGGCGCCGTCCAGGCGCTCCACGATCCACTTCAGGACGCGGCTGTTCTCGCCGAAGCCGGGCCAGACGAACTTGCCCTCGTCGTTCTTGCGGAACCAGTTGACGTAGTAGATCTTCGGCAGCTTGGACTGGTCGCCGTCACGCTGCTCGGCGGCCTTGCCGACCTCGATCCAGTGGCCCATGTAGTCGCCCATGTTGTAGCCGCAGAACGGCAGCATGGCGAACGGGTCGCGGCGCAGCTCGCCGACCTTGCCCTCGGCGGCCGCCGTCTTCTCGGAGGCGACGTTGGCGCCGAGGAAGACGCCGTGGTTCCAGTCGAAGGACTCCGTCACCAGCGGCACCGCGGAGGCGCGGCGGCCGCCGAAGAGGATCGCCGAGATCGGCACGCCCTTGGGGTCCTCCCACTCCGGCGCGATGATCGGGCACTGCGCGGCGGGCGTGGTGAAGCGGGCGTTGGGGTGGGCGGCGGGCGTCCCGGACGCGGGGGTCCAGGAGTTGCCCTTCCAGTCGGTGAGGTGCGCCGGGGTCTCCTCCGTCATGCCCTCCCACCACACGTCGCCGTCGTCGGTGAGGGCGACGTTGGTGAAGACCGAGTTGCCCCACAGCGTCTTCATGGCGTTGGCGTTGGTGTGCTCGCCGGTGCCGGGCGCGACGCCGAAGAAACCGGCCTCGGGGTTGATCGCGTACAGCCGGCCGTCCTCGCCGAACCGCATCCACGCGATGTCGTCACCGATGGTCTCGACGGTCCAGCCCGAGATCGTGGGCTCCAGCATGGCGAGGTTGGTCTTGCCGCAGGCGCTCGGGAACGCGGCGGCGACGTACTTGGCCTCACCGGTGGGCGGGGTGAGCTTGAGGATCAGCATGTGCTCGGCCAGCCAGCCCTCGTCGCGCGCCATGACGGAGGCGATGCGCAGGGCGTAGCACTTCTTGCCGAGCAGCGCGTTGCCGCCGTATCCGGAGCCGTAGGACCAGATCTCGCGGGCCTCGGGGAAGTGCGAGATGTACTTGGTGGAGTTGCACGGCCAGGGGACGTCCTCCTGGCCCGGCTCCAGCGGGGCGCCCAGGGTGTGCACGGCCTTGACGAAGAAGCCGTCGTCGCCGAGCTCGTCCAGCACCGGCTGCCCCATGCGGGTCATGGTGCGCATGGACACCGCGACGTAGGCGGAGTCGGTGATCTCGACGCCGATCGCGGACAGCGGCGAGCCCAGCGGGCCCATGCAGAACGGCACGACGTACATCGTCCGGCCCTTCATCGAGCCGCGGAATATGCCTCCCTCGCCCTCCGCCTCTGCCCCCTGGAAGATCTCCCGCATCTCGGCGGGCGCCTTCCAGTGGTTGGTCGGGCCGGCGTCCTCCTCCTTCTCGGAACAGATGAACGTCCGGTCCTCCACGCGGGCCACGTCGGACGGGTCCGACGCCGCATAGTAGGAGTTGGGGCGCTTGATCGGGTCGAGTTTCCGGAAGGTGCCCTTCCGGACGAGCTCCTCGCACAGTCGCTCGTACTCGGCCTCGGATCCGTCACACCAGACCACTCTGTCCGGCTGCGTCAGTTCGGCGATCTCATTGACCCACGAGATCAGTTCCTTGTGGTGGGTGGGGATGACGGGGGGAGCCGCGATGTCGCGCGCCACGATCGCTCCTAAATGAGGGGTTTTTTGTCTTGTCGCCCCGTGGGGGCTGCGACCCGGACGCTTCGTAGCCGCTCATCCGGGGCCGACCGCACTCATTTGATCATCCGACGAGAGCGCCCATCTGTCCAGGGGGCGTCACAGGTGAGCGACGTGAGTAATGCCACGATTTCCGGGATTCTTTGCGTCCACGTTGGGTTCGGCTGAAGGTCTTTTTGCGTTCGGCCCGGTCACCGGCGTTCACGGTCCGGGTCTGACACACGACTTACGGTGGCGTCGGTACGATGCGCGCATGACTGCGTCCGCCTCCGACGCGCCTCTGGACACGCCGGTCACCGGCCGCGGTCCGGTCGCGCCCACCCTGCCGCACCCGGTCAAGCCGAAGCTGCGCGGCTGGCTGCATCTCGGCATGTTCCCGGCCGTACTCGTCGCGGGGCTCGCACTCACCGCACTGGCCGGATCCACCCGCGGGCGGATCGCCTGCGGGATCTACGTCCTCACCGCCTGCCTGCTCTTCGGCGTCAGCGCCCTGTACCACCGGGGCAACTGGGGCCCGCGCATGGGGGGCGTGCTGCGCCGGCTCGACCACGCCAACATCTTCCTGATCATCGCGGGCACGTACACGCCGCTCACCCTGCTGCTCCTGCCCGGCACCAAGGGCCAGTGGCTGCTGTGGGGCATATGGGGCGCGGCGGCCGTCGGCATCGTCTTCCGCGTCTTCTGGGTCGGCGCCCCGCGCTGGCTCTACACCCCCTGCTACATCGCGATGGGCTGGGCGGCCGTCTTCTTCCTGCCGGACTTCCTGCGCACCGGCGGCATCGCCGTCCTGGTCCTGGTCGTCGTCGGCGGTCTCCTCTACAGCGCGGGCGGCATCGTCTACGGCATCAAGCGGCCGAACCCGTCGCCGGGCTGGTTCGGCTTCCACGAGGTCTTCCACTCGTTCACGCTCGCCGCCTTCGTGGTGCACTACGTGGGCATCTCGCTGGTGGCGTACCAGCACGCGTAACGCGTCACCCACTCCCCTTCCAGCCACGGCTCGCACGAGCCGTGGCCGTTTTCGTGCGCGCGCAAGCCGATGCCGATTGACATAGCCTTGCTTTTGAGGGCAACTCTCATTTCATGGTTACTCACGCGGAAGACATGCGGCGCGATCCCCGCCGCTGGTGGGCGCTCGGGGCCCTGGTCGCGAGCATGCTCGTGCTCGGCTTCGACATGACGATCCTCAACGTCGCACTGCCGACCATGGCGAAGGACCTCGGCGCCACCAACGGACAGCAGCTGGGTGTCCCCCCAGGCGTTTAGCACTGGGGGAGGATGGTGGACGCGTACGTCGTCGTCTTCGCGGCGCTGATGCTCAGCACGGACAGGGCGAGCGGCATGACCAGGGCCCGCCGATCCCCATGACCGCGCGGGCGGCGATCACCGCGTGCACGTCCCCGGCCATGCCCTCGCTGTTCGGGCCCGAGGAGTGCACCAAGGCCGTCGGCGTCATCTCGGCCGCCTCCGCGCTCGGCCTGCCGCTCGGCCCGATCATCGGCGGCTGGCTGCTGAACCACTTCTGGTGGGGCTCGGTGTTTTTGATCAATGTGCCCATGGCCGCTATCGGTGTGGCGGCGTGCGTCTTCCTGCTCCCCTGCTCGGCAGCCTCCTGGCGAGCGCCTTCCGGCAACGGCTCCACGTCACCGGGCTGCCGGCCCCCGCCGCGCACACCGCCGAACGGTCCGTGGTCGCGGCACACCTCGTCGCCGAGAGGACGGGTTCGGCGCACCTGGCGGCATCCGCGAACGGCGCGTACGTGCACGGCATGGGCCTGGTGCTGCTGGTGGGCGGCATCGCCTCGGTGGCGGCGGCGCTGCTGGCGGCCGCGTTCCTGCCGGGCGGCGCCCGCGGCACCGTGGGGGCCGAGCCGGAGGAGGACCCGGCCATGGCCCGACCCAGACCCGATGCCGGACAATGACCATCATGACGGCCGCACGTACCACCACCCCAGCCGATCGCCCCCCGATGGGGCTGAGGGAACGCAAGAAGCTCAAGACCCGGCAGGCGATCCGTACGGCGACGTACGCGCTGATCGAGGAGCAGGGGTACGACGCCACGACGATCGAGCAGATCGCCGACCGCGCCGAAGTGTCGCCGTCGACCGTCTTCCGTTACTTCCCGACCAAGGAGGACATCGTCCTCACGGACGAGTACGACGCGATCATGCCGGAGGAGCTGCGGGCCCGGCCCGCCGACGAGCCCTGGATGGACTCCCTCCGGCACGTGATGCACAAGGCCCTCGCGCTGGGAATGACCGACGAGCCCGAGGTGTCCCGGCTGCGCGCCCGGCTGGGCGTCCAGGTGCCCGCGGTCCGCGCCCGGATGATGGAGAGCATGTCGGAAGCCGGCCTGCCCATCCGCCAGGCCATCGCGACCCGCACCGGCCTGGACCCGGACAGCCTGGAGGTGCGGGTCTTCGCCATGTCCCTCATGGGCGGCCTGATGGAGGTCTCCCTGTACTGGGCCGAGAACGGGTGCCAGGGCGAGCTGAGCGACCTCATGGACCAGGCCATGGACGTCCTGGAACACGGCCTCCCCACCGGAAATCCGTGAGCCCGCGGCCCCTCGCCCGTGCCATCCTGACCGGGTGAACGGTCCCGAGATCCACGTCGGGTTCGACCCCGGCCTGCACCTGTTCGTCCCGCACACCCGGCGCCGCGGCACCACCGCGGTCGTCACGGACGGCGTCTCGACGCTCGGCCACGTCGTGGAGTCCCTCGGCGTGCCGCTCACCGAGGTCGGCGCCCTGGTGGTGGACGGCCGTGAGGTTCCGGTGTCGTACGTGTCGCGGGCGGACGAGACGGTCCAGGTGTACGCCGTCGCACGCCCCCAGCGGGTCCCCGGCGCTCCCCTGCGCTTCCTCCTCGACGTGCACCTCGGCACCCTCGCCCGCCGGCTGCGCCTGCTGGGCGTCGACACGGCGTACGAGTCCACCGACATCGGCGACCCGGCGCTCGCCGCCCGCTCGGCCGCCGAGAAGCGGGTCATGCTCAGCCGCGACCGCGGCCTGCTGCGCCGCCGTGAACTGTGGGCCGGCGCCTACGTCTACAGCACCCGCCCCGAGGAGCAGCTCCAGGACGTCCTCGACCGCTTCCGCCCCGAGCTGCGCCCGTGGACCCGCTGCACCGCCTGCAACGGCCTGGTGCGGGAGGCCACGAAGGACGAGGTCGCCGACCAGCTCGAGCACGGCACGCACCGTACGTACGACGTCTTCGCCCGCTGCCTCGACTGCGGCCGCGCCTACTGGAAGGGCGCCCACCACGACCAGTTGGAGGCCATTGTGGAACGCGCCCTGGCGGGGTACGCCGACCCGGGCTGACGTCCCTCCCGAGCGGGCGCCCGGTGCCCGGCTCAGCCGCCGAGCGCGGCGCGCAGGCGGTCCGGGTCGGTCGTGGGGGCGTCGCAGCTGAAGTTGCGGCAGACGTAGGCGGTCGGCTCGCCGTGGACGAGCGGGCGGTCGGCGAGCAGCGGGAACTCCTCGCTCTCCGGGGTTCCGTACGCGACGACGGCGCCGGGGGCGTTGCCCAGGAGTGCCGTACGGTGCAGGACCCTTGCCGCCTTGTCGTCGAGGGACGGGCCGACGACCGCGACCTCGCGCGGGCCGTCGAGCAGCGCCTCGGCCACGGCGAGACCCCAGCCGATGAAGCGCGGAACGCGTGGACCGAGCGCGCCCACCACGCCCAACGCCCGCTCGGCGGCGGTGCGATGGGCCTCGGACCCCGTGTGGGCGGCGTAGCCGAGCAGGGCGCCGGCCGCCGCCGACCAGCCGGAGGGGGTCGCGTTGTCGGTGGGGTCCTGGGGCCGGCGGATCAACTGCTCGGCGTCGGCGGCCGTGTCGTACAGCGCGCCCGACTCCGGGTCGGCGAACCGGGTGAGCACATGCCCGAGGAGCAGCCCGGCGAACTCCAGCCAGACGCCCTCGCCGGTGACGGAGGCCAGGGCGAGGAAGCCCTCGGCGACGTCGGCGTAGTCCTCCAGCACCCCGGCGTTCGCTCCGGCCCGGCCGTCCTTGCTGGTACGGCGCAGCCCGGCGTGCTCGTCCATGTGCAGCCGGACCAGCAGATCGGCGGCGCCGACCGCGGCCTCGACCAGGTCCGGGCGGTCGAAGTAGGCGCCGGTCTCGGCGAGGGCGGCGATCGCCAGCCCGTTCCAGGCGGCGACGACCTTGTCGTCCCGGCCCGGCGCCGGGCGCTCGGCCCGCTTCGCCAGCAGCCGGCGCCGGACGGACTCGACCCGGTCGGCGTCGAAGACTCCTTCCTGGACGGGTAGTTGCAGAACGGAGGCGCCGTGTTCGAAGGTGCCCTCCTCGGTCACGCCGAAGCAGCGGGCGGCGAGTTCGGCGTCCTCGGCGCCGAGTGCCTCCCGCAGTTGGGCGGGGGTCCACACGTAGTAGGCGCCCTCGACGTGCCGGCCCGTGCCGCCCTCCCGTCTCCCACCACCGCCCTTCTGAAGACGCGCTTCGCGCGACACCTCTTCCTCGCTGTCCGCGTCCAGGGCCGACGCGAACCCGCCTTCCGCCGTGCGCAGTTCGCCCACCATGAAGTCGGCGGTCGCGAGGGCGACCCGGCGGGCGAAGTCGGAGCCGGTGGCCCGCCACAGGTGGGCGTAGACGCGGCACAGCAGGGCGTTGTCGTAGAGCATCTTCTCGAAGTGCGGCACCACCCAGTCGCGGTCGACGGAGTACCGGGCGAAGCCGCCGCCGAGCTGGTCGTGGATGCCGCCGCGGGCCATCCGCTCGCAGGTGTCCGCCGCCATCTGGAGGGCGCCCTCGGAGCCGGTGCGGGCGTGGTGCCGCAGCAGGAACTCGATCACCATCGACGGCGGGAACTTCGGCGCCCCGCCGAACCCGCCGCGCTGGGCGTCGTACTCCCGGGTGAGCGCGAGCAGCGCCTGCGCCTGCTCCTCCTCGCCGGGGGCCCGCGCGGCGCCGTAGTCGAGCTCCCGCTGCGACAGGTCCCGCACGATCTTCCCGGCGACGTCGGCGACTTCCGCCCGCCGGGTCTGCCAGGCCTGCCGCACCCCTTCGAGGACCTGCCCGAAGGAGGGCATGCCGTGGCGAGGCCGCGGCGGGAAGTACGTGCCGAAGTAGAACGGCTCGGCGTCGGGCGTGAGGAACACGGTCATCGGCCATCCGCCCTGCCCGGTGGCCGCCTGCACGGCCTCCATGTACACGGCGTCGACGTCGGGGCGCTCCTCGCGGTCCACCTTGACGCTGACGAAGTGCTCGTCGAGGAAGGCGGCGGTGGCCGCGTCCTCGAAGGATTCGTGCGCCATGACGTGGCACCAGTGGCAACTGCTGTACCCGACGCTCAGCAGCACCGGGACATCGCGCCGCCGCGCCTCCTCGAAGGCCTCCGCCGACCACGGCCACCAGTCGACCGGGTTGTCGGCGTGCTGGAGCAGGTAGGGGGACGTCTCGTGGGCCAGTCGGTTCGGCATACCCCCATCCTGCCTCACCCGGCCCCGCCGGACGCGGAAGGTGATCGTCCCGCGACTCCTCGTGTGCTCTCCGCTCTCTTTCCCGGACGGTCGGCGACCGTCGGGGACACCCGTGATCGCCGCCCCCTCGCGCTCCCGCGCGAGCCGAAGGACACTCGTAGGAAACGGAGTTGGTCGCCGGAGGGGGACGGGACATGCGAGAGGGCCATCGGGCGGACGCCGAGCGGCTGCTGACTCGGGCCGTGGAGGAGGAGGTTCGCCGCTCGGGCGGCCGGGTGGACGGAGGTGTGCTGCTGTCCCGGGCGCGCGGCGCGCTGGACACCATGGCGGAGACCGCGGCGGAGGAGTACGAGGCCTACACACGGGCGCTGGACGAGGGGGCCGCCGGGCAGCTCACGTTCTCCCAGCGCTACGCCCGCGAGGGCGGCGGAACTCCCCTGCTCGTCGCGGGAGTCGCGGGACTCGCCGCGGTCGTGGCCGACCTGGCGCTCGGCACTGGCGGCGGCACCGCCGTGGGCGCGGGCGTGACCGCCGGGGTGGTGGGCGCCGCCGCCACCGTGGTGAAGGTGACCGCCGCCCATGTGCCGGCCGCGCACCGCCGGGCCGGGGCGGCCGGCCAGCCCGGCGGTCCGCAGCAACTGCGGTTGCAGT
This sequence comes from Streptomyces sp. NPDC014889, assembly GCF_043081205.1. Lineage (NCBI taxonomy): Bacteria > Bacillati > Actinomycetota > Actinomycetes > Kitasatosporales > Streptomycetaceae > Streptomyces > Streptomyces sp. NPDC014889. The sequence continues at coordinate 152,148 of NZ_JBIBWH010000004.1, read as the reverse complement.
GGCTGACCGCGCTGGAGGTGCGCGGCATCCGCCCCTTCCTCGACCAGCAGCGCGTGCTGAGCGCGTCCACCACGCCGAAGAAGGCGGCCCCCCGGCTGCGCGGCACGGACAAGAGCGCGGCGGCCCGCAGACGCAGTGTCCTCGAGCAGTCGTTCACGCAACTTCCCGAGTCAGTGGGCGTGTTCGCGGGGCGGCGGCAGGAGATGGCCCGGATCCGGCAGTGGGTGCAGGCGGCCCGCGCGTCCACGCGGACCATGCCGACCGTCGTGGTCCTGCACGGAGCGCCGGGCTCAGGCCGCAGCACGCTGGCGGTGCGCGCGGCGCACGATCTGAAGGACCAGTTCCGGGGCGCGGTCGTGGTCGACCTGCGCGGCGGCAGCCGGGAGGAGCCGCCGCTGCCCACGCGCGACGCCCTGCTGCACCTGCTGAACCGGCTCGGCGCGCCCCGTGAACAGCTGCTGTTCCGTGACCGCTCCTCCCCCGATCAGCAGCTCAAACGGCTGGCCGAGCTGTACCACCAGCATCTGACGGGGCTGCCGGTCACGATCGTGCTGGACGACGCCTCGGACGCCGAACAGGTCCGTGCCCTGATCCCCGAGCGGTCGGACAGCCTGGTCCTGGTCACCACCCGCGAACCGCTCAGGCTGCCCGCCGACCTGCCGGCCTGGGTGCACCAACTGCCCGTCCAGGCCCTGGACGCGGTGGGCGCGGAGGAACTGCTGACCGCCGCCGCACAGGACAGCTCGGGACCCTACGACGCGGAATCCACCGACCGGATCGCGCAGTTGTGCGGCGGGCTGCCGCTGGCCCTGCGCGTCGCGGGCTCCTGTCTCGGCCCGCGCTCACCGCGCCGGCTGGCCACGGACCTGGGCGCGTACGGCCCGGTGGAACCGGTGGAACGGGCGCTGTGGCTGCGCTACACCGACCAGTCGGAGCAGGGCCGCCGGCTGCTGAGACGGCTCGCCCTGGCCGGCCGCGCCTCGATGGGCGGCGCGGCGGCGGCCGCCCTGCTGGCCACGGACGAGACGGAGGCGAATCAGCAGCTCGCGGCCCTCGCCCGGGCGGGGCTGATCGACCATGTGCGGGGCAACCGCTACCGGCTGCACGACGTGGTGCGCGCGTTCGCCCACGCGCGTCTGCTGGACGAGGAGGACCCCGCCGAGCGGACGGCAGCGCAGGAGCGGCTGATCGAGAACTACGCCGAGCTGGCCGACTCGGTGCTGCGCCTGGTCGACGGGAACATGTCGACCCGGTCGGACCGCTTCAGCCCGCACGGCTTCACCTCCCTGGACGAGGCGCTGCGCTGGCTGGACGACGAGTCCAGCTTCATCACGGCCGCCCTCAGACACGCGGAGGGCGTGAACCAGGGTGCCGTGCTGAACCTGCTCGGCGCCCTGTGCGACTACTGCCTGCTGCGCGGCGACCTGTACCGCCTGGGGGAGATCAGCGAGCTGACCCAGGCCGTCGACCAGGGGCTCCTGGTCCGGTCGGTGCAGTGGCGCACCGGTATCGCGGCCCGCCAGCTCGGTGAGCTGGACAAGGCGCGGTCCACGCTGGCCTCGGTCGTCGACCTCTACCGGGAGGCCCACCACGACGCGGGCGCGGCCCGCGCGCTGAACTCCCTCGGCATCACGCTGCACCACCAGGGCAACCTGACGGAGGCGGCGGCCAGGCTGCGGGAGGCCCTCGATCTCCAGGCGGCGCCCGAGCTGGCGACCGACCGCGCCTGGACGATGCACGCCCTGGCGGCGGTGGAACGGGACCGGGCCCACCTGGCCGAGGCGCTGGAGCTGCTGACCCAGTCGCTGGTGCTGCACCGGGAGGGCGGTTCGGTGCACGGCGAGGCGTGGGCCCACTTCCAGCTCGGCCAGCTCGCGCTGCGCAGGGGTGACGCGGAGCGGGCCGAGGCGGATCTGCGGCAGGCGCTGGAACGCTATCGCCGCACCCAGGACGCCCGCGGCGAGGCCTGGGCCCTCACCCAGCTCGCCCGGGCCCGGCTGCTGGCCGGTGAGACCGCCGAGGCGGTGGAGGAGCTGCGGCGGGCGGCGGCGCGGCACCGGGACAACGAGGACGCGCGCGGCGAGGCGTGGACGCTGTACTACCTCGGTCAGGCGCTGGAGGAGACCGGCGCACTCGACCAGTCGGTGCGCGAGCTGGAGCGCGCCCGCACCATGTTCTCGCGGATGCGGGACGTGTACGGACTGGCCTGCGCCCGGCACCACTCGGCCCGGGTCACCCGGGACCAGCGGGCGGCGCAGACCGGCTCGCTGCGCAACTCCGGTTTCGCCCGCCAGCTCCTCGTCGACGCCCGCGCCGACTTCCAGCGCATCGGCGTCGCGCACGGCGAGGCGTGGACGTGTCTGGAGCTGGCGGTGGTGGACGCCGGCAACGCGCGCACCCAGCAGGCGCTGGCCCTGTGCGACGAGGCGCTGGCGCTGTTCGCCACCTACGGGGACCGCCGCGGTGAGGACTGGGCGCGGTTCCTGCGCTGCACCCTGCTGCCGTACGCGGCCCCCGGCGGCACGGAGGTCGGCACGGCGGTGGCCCAGGAGGAACTGGCCCAGCTCGCCCGCGGCGCCCATCCGCTGCGCGACGGCAAGCTGAACGACTACGTCGAGGCCTACCGGCTCCTCCTGGAGCGCGGCGTGAGCCTGGAGGCGGGCTGGCAGGCCTGGCGCCTGGGCATGGTGCCCGAGCGGCACGCACGGGAGGTGATGGGGGTCGCGGTGCCGGACGGGAACCCGGACGGGCGCTAGTGCGGCCGTGGGGCGGGCGGCAGGGCCCGCCCGGGTGTCAGCCCCGCTCGGTCTTGGCCTCGCCGGAGGCGGCGCCGGGCCCTGCCGCGGGGTCCGGGGCCTCCTTGAAGTCGATCCTGCCCATGTGGCGGCTCATGGACTTCATCAGGCCCCACACCGCGAGGGCCATCACCGCGAAGACGACGAAGCCGAGGACGCCGGGGGTGACCTTGTTCTTGTCGAACTCGGCCAGAGGGACCAGGTGCGTCATTGCCAGGCTCACGCTTGCACTCATGTCAGGCATTGTCCCTCACGGCTGCCGGACGCCCGCAAAGAGGTCGTCCTCCGGGAGCGAGGTGTCGACGAGCGACTTCGCGAGCTCGTACTCCTCCGTCGGCCAGACCTCCTTCTGGATCTCCATCGGCACCCGGAACCAGCCGCCGTCGGGGTCGATCTGCGTGGCGTGGGCGATCAGCGCCTTGTCGCGGATCTCGAAGAAGTCGGCGCAGGGGATGTGCGTGGTGAGCGTGCGCTCGTTGTGCCCCGACTTCTCCCAGCGCTTGAGCCACTCGCCGTAGGGGGACTCCAGGCCGCGGTCGAGCAGAGCCTGGTGCAGCGTCTCGGTGCGCAGCCGGTTGAAGCCCTGGTTGTAGTACAGCTTCAGCGGCTGGTAGGCCGGGCCGTACTCGTCCTCCGGGTACTTCTCGGCGTCCGCGGCGCCCTCGAAGGCCACCATCGAGATCTTGTGGGTCATGATGTGGTCGGGGTGCGGGTAGCCGCCGTTCTCGTCGTAGGTGGTGATCACCTGGGGACGGAAGGAGCGGATCTGGCGGACCAGCTCACCGGCCGCCTTGTCGAGGTCCTCCAGGGCGAAGCAGCCCTCGGGCAGCGGGGGCAGCGGGTCGCCCTCGGGCAGTCCGGAGTCGACGAAGCCGAGCCACTCCTGGCGCACGCCGAGGATCTCGCGGGCCTCGTCCATCTCCTTCCTGCGCACCTCGTGGATGTTCTCCTCGATGTACTTGTCGCCCTGGAGCTTGGGGTTGAGGATGGAGCCACGCTCCCCGCCCGTGCAGGTCACCACCAGCACGTCCACCCCCTCGGAAACGTACTTGGCCATGGTGGCCGCGCCCTTGCTCGACTCGTCGTCGGGGTGCGCGTGCACGGCCATCAGTCGCAACTGGTCAGTCAAGGCTCAGTCCTCAGGTCAAGTCGGTGCCCGTTCGGAGGGCAGTCAACGGTGCCGTCCCGCGGCAGGACCGGTCCGGGGTCGCGGTCGGTCGGGCGGGCGACGGCTTCTATAGTGACCGAATCGGGGGGCGAATAATTCCGGGGTCCGGCTCCGGAAGCCCTCCGCGGGGCGCCCGTCCCGCACCGGCCGAGAGGACGATCATGAGTACGGCGAGCACCCGGCTGCCCGAGGGCCGCTACGGCCGCTCCGCGGACGAGCGCGCCGACCACAAACTCAAGATCGCCGGTGCCGTACTGGGCGCGGCCCTGCTCGCCCTGATCGGCTACTTCGCCTACCACTACGTCGGCCAGAACAAGATCAGCGCGCAGGTCGTCGCCTTCCAGACGTCCGACGACGCGGTGCGGGTCCATCTGGAGGTCCACAAGGACGCCGGCGCCCGCGGCTACTGCACGCTGCGCTCGCAGGCGGCCGACGGCTCCGAGGTCGGACGGGCGGAGTTCCGCTTCGACGAGCACGCCTCGCGGATCGACAAGGTGCTCACCCTGCGGACGACGGCCCGGGGCACAACGGCCGAGCTGCTGGGCTGCAACGCCGGGTGACGCGTCGGCGCCGACCGGAATACATGGTCGCTGACCTGCGTTGACGTAGGTCTCACGGCTTATGTCCTCCCCCTTTGAGCCCTGAATTGTTAGGCTCGTGGTTTCGCCCATCCATGAGGGAACATTCTTCTGGGTAGGGCGATGCTTTGTATTCCCAGCACCGACGAGGAGCACCTGTGACCCAGACCAGCGAGAACGTCACCTGGCTGACCCAGGAGGCGTACAACAAGCTCAAGGACGAGCTTGCGTACCTTACTGGTCCTGCGCGCACGGAGATCGCCGCCAAGATCGCGGCCGCGCGCGAGGAGGGCGACCTGCGCGAGAACGGCGGGTACCACGCGGCCAAGGAGGAGCAGGGCAAGCAGGAGCTCCGTGTGCGCCAGCTGACCCAGCTCCTCGAGACCGCCCAGGTCGGCGAGCCGCCGGCCGCGGACGGTGCGGTGGCGCCGGGCATGGTCGTCACGATCGCCTTCGACGGCGACGAGGACGACACCCTGACCTTCCTGCTGGCCTCGCGGGAGTACGCGAGCGCCGACATCGAGACCTACTCGCCGCAGTCCCCGCTGGGCTCCGGCGTGATGGGCCACAAGGTCGGCGAGGACGCGGAGTACGAGCTGCCGAACGGCAAGGTCGCCTCGGTGAAGATCCTCAAGGCCGAGCCGTACAGCGGCTGAGCCCCCGCACCGCCTTCCGGCGAAGCCCCCGGCGCTCCGCGTGAGCTCCGGGGGCTTCGTCATGTGCGGCCGCCCACCGCCGGGGCGGGCCGGCTCCGCCGTCGCTCGCGCTCAGGCCGTGGCCGAGCGGTACTTGCGCACCGCCAGGGTGCGGAAGACGAGGATGATCAGTGCCGAGTAGATCAGTGAGGCCCAGACCGGGTGCTGCATCGGCCAGGCGGTGGACGTGGACTGGCCGGGGTTCGCGAAGAGCACACGGCAGGCCTGGACGGTGGCGCTGAACGGGTTCCACTCCGCGACATGCCGCAGCCACGGCGTCATCTTGCCGGAGTCCACGAACGCGTTGGAGACGAACGTCACCGGGAAGAGCCAGATCAGACCGCCGGAGGTGGCCGCCTCGGGCGTGCGGACCGACAGTCCGATCAGGGCGCCGATCCAGGTGAACGCGTAACCGAGCAGGAGCAGCAGGCCGAAGGCGGCCAGCACCCGGCCGACGTTCGTGTCGCCGTTCGATCCGACGCGCCAGCCGACGAGCAGGGCGACGGCGGCGAGCACGAACAGGGTCAGCGCCGTCTGCACCAGGTCGGCGAAGGTGCGCCCGGTGAGCACCGCGCCGCGCGCCATGGGCAGCGAGCGGAACCGGTCGATGAGGCCCTTGTGCATGTCGTCGGCGATGCCTGCGCCGGAGCTGGCGGTGGCGAAGGTGACGGTCTGCGCGAAGATGCCCGCCATCAGGAAGTTCTTGTAGACGCTGGGATCGGTCGTGCCCTGGATCTGCATGGAGCCGCCGAACACGTAGGTGAACAGCACCACGAACATGATCGGCTGGATGAGCCCGAAGATGACCATCTCGGGGATGCGGGTCATGCGGATCAGGTTGCGCTTGGCGACGACCATCGAGTCACGGACGGACTGGGTCAGGACGTTGCCGGGCGGCGCGATCCGCGCGGTGTCGGTGGCGGCACTCACTTGGCGGTCTCCTTCTTGTGCCGGCGGTCCCTGGCGTCGGCGCCCCGGGCGCCGCTCGTGCCGTTCTCGTCCTTGTCCTCGGCCACATGACCGGTCAGGGACAGGAACACGTCGTCGAGGGTCGGGCGGCGCAGACCGATGTCGTCGATCTCGATGCCGCGGGTGTCCAGCTCCCGGATGATCTCGGCGAGGAGCTTCGCGCCGCCGGTGACGGGCGTGGTGATCTTGCGGGTGTGCTCCTCGACGGTGGTGTCCCCCTTGCCGAAGCCGCGCAGCACCTCGGCGGCGGTGGGGATGTGCTCGCGCTCGTGCACCACGACCTCGACGCGCTCGCCGCCGGTGCGGGCCTTGAGCTGGTCGGAGGTGCCGCGGGCGATGACCCGGCCGTGGTCGACGACCGCTATCTCGTGCGCCAGGTGGTCGGCCTCTTCCAGGTACTGCGTGGTGAGCAGCAGGGTCGTACCGCCGGAGACGAGCTGCTTGATGACCTCCCACAGCTGCTGGCGGTTGCGCGGGTCGAGGCCGGTCGTCGGCTCGTCCATGAACATCACCGGCGGGGAGACGACGAGCGCAGCCGCCAGGTCGAGCCGGCGGCGCATGCCTCCGGAGTAGGTCTTGGCGGGCCTGTCCGCGGCGTCGGCGAGGTTGAACTGCTCCAGCAGCTCCCCCGCCCTGGTCTTCGCCGCCGCGGCCCGCATCTGGTACAGCCGGCCGACCATCTCGAGGTTCTCGCGGCCGGTCAGATACTCGTCGACCGCGGCGAACTGGCCGGACAGGCCGATCGAGCGCCGTACCTCGTTGGGATGCTTGAGCACGTCCAGGCCCGCGACGACGGCCTTGCCGCTGTCGGGTCGCAGCAGCGTGGTCAGACAGCGGACGGTGGTGGTCTTGCCCGCGCCGTTGGGCCCGAGCAGTCCCAGCACCGTGCCCTCGGGGACATCGAGGTCGACGCCGTCCAGAGCCCTTACGTCGCCGAAGGTCTTCACCAGACCTTCGGCATAGATGGCGCCTGGCATGTGAGTCTCCACGTCGTCGGGGATGGTCGGAAAAGCCTGGAGAGGCAGGTGTTGTTCCGCTGGGAATTTCGTGCGCGCCGCGGCAGCGTCGGCGCAGGCAGCGCCGGTCGCTCGCGAACACGACACACCATAACGCGATGTATCGCGTCTGCTCAATGAGTTTTCCCGAACGAGTGATGAAGAGCTGGTGGCCTCCGTGTTCCGCCCGACCGCCGCCCGACCGTCCGGCCGGAGGGCGGGCTCAGTCGATGACCGTGTAGCCGGCCTCCCGCAGGCACTGGCCGACCTCCGCGCAGTGCGCCGGACCCTTGGTCTCCAGGTGCAGCTCCACCTCCGCCTCCGCGAGTCCGAGCCGCGGGTCGGTCCGGACGTGGCTGACGTCGAGAACGTTGGCGTCGACCGCCGAGAGCACCCCCAGCAGCGTGGCGAGCGCGCCCGGCCGGTCGGTCAGCCGCAGCCGGACCGCCAGGTAGCGGCCCTGCGCGGCCATGCCGTACCGCAGTACCCGCTGGAGCAGCACCGGATCGACGTTCCCACCGGACAGCACCGCCACCACCGGACCGGCCGGCGGCCCCGAACGGCCCAGCAGCGCCGCGACCGGGCTGGCCCCGGCCGGCTCGACCACCAGCTTGGCCCGCTCCAGGCACAGCAGCAGCGCGGCGGACAGCTCGTCCTCGGTGACCGTGCGCACCTCGTCCAGCAGTTCGCGGAGGATCCCGAACGGCACGTCGCCGGGCCGCCCGACCCTGATGCCGTCGGCCATCGTCACCGGGGTGCCGACCGTCACCGGGCGGCCCGCCGCCAGCGAGGGCGGGTACGCGGCCGAGCCCGCCGCCTGCACCCCGACGATCCGCACGTCCGGCCGCAGCGACTTCACCGCCACCGCGACGCCGGCCGCGAGCCCGCCGCCGCCGATGCCGACGACGACCGTGCCCACCTCCGGACACTGCTCAAGGATCTCCAGGCCCACCGTGCCCTGGCCCGCGATGATGTCCGGGTGGTCGAACGGGTGAATGAACACCGCGCCCGTCCGGTCCGCGTACTCCTGGGCGGCGGCCAGCGTCTCGTCGACCACCTGGCCGTGCAGGCGCACCTCGGCGCCGTAGTCCTGCGTGGCGCTGATCTTCGGCAGCGGGGCGCCCTTCGGCATGAACACCGTCGAGTGCACCCCGAGCAGCGACGACGCCAGCGCGACGCCCTGCGCGTGGTTCCCGGCGCTCGCCGCCACCACCCCGGCGGCCCGCTCCTCTGGCAGTAGTCCCGCGATCCTGACGTAGGCGCCGCGCAGCTTGAACGAACCCGTCCGCTGGAGGTTCTCGCACTTCAGGTGCACCGGCGCGCCCACCAGGTCGGACAGGTACCTGCTGCCCTCCATCGCGGTCACCCGTGCCACCCCGGAGAGCATCTTCTGCGCGCCGCGCACGTCGTCCAGGGTGACGGGCCAGGGGGAGCCGGCCGTGCTGTAGCTCATGTCTCAAGTCTCGCAGTTCGCAGGCCGCGGACGCTGTTGTGACCATCCTCCGAGACCGGATCGCGCAGCGCCGGTACGACTTGCCACCAGTCCGCGTAACCTGTCCCCCAACCCAGCAGCTCTCCAGAAGCGAGCCCCCGGCCATGCCCACAACCCCCGACATGTCGACGGACGGGACGACCGTCGGTGACACCGGTCTCCTCGACACCCTCCAGCACGAGGTGGCGGTCTTCGCCCGCCGGGCCGAGCAGACCCGCCTCGGCGGCGTCGGACAGGTGCGCAACTCCATGGACCGCGCCGCGTACCTGCTGCTCAACCGCCTCGACAAAGAGGGCCCGATGGGTGTCAAGGCGCTCGCCGCGAGCATGGGCATCGACTCCTCCACCGTCACCCGTCAGGTGGCGCCGCTCGTCGACACCGGCCTCGTCAAACGCACCTCGCACCCCGAGGACGGGCGTGCCGTGGTGCTCCAGCTCTCCCCGCGCGGACTCTCGCGGCTGGAGGAGGTCCGCTCGTCCAGGCGGCAGCTGATGGCCGAGCTGACCCGCGACTGGGAACCGGCGGAACGCGAGATCTTCTGCTCCCTGCTGACCCGCTTCAACGTGGCACTCTCCACCCGCCAGGGCATACCGCAGACGGACTCCCCCTCGGCGTCCTGAGGCCCCGGCCGGGCGCGCTCCACGGGGTGTGAACGCGGCTCTTGACCGACGGGCCGTCCCTGCCCTCATATGAGACCGGACCCTCGTCCTGCTCGGTGCGGGAGGGCGCACGAGAACGGGTCCCGCGGTCACGGTCGCCCTTGGGGGGAGGCGCGGTGCGAGAGCGGCAGGCGGCCCGAGGCGCTCGCCGGGCCCGCGAGTTCGAGGCGTTCGTCGCGGGCGCGGCCGGGCGCCTGCTGCACACCGCCACGCTCCTGACCGCCGAGGCCCCCGGCGACAACCCGCGCGCGCGGCGCCTGGTGACCCTCGCCCTGGCGCACACGTACGCGTGCTGGGACCGGTTGCGCGGCGAGGACCCGTACCACGACACCCGCCGGCATCTGGCCGCCCGCTTCGCCCGCGAGGCGTGGCACCGGCGCGGCGGTACGGGCCGCACCCGTCGCAGGCCGCCCGGCGACCTGGCCGCACTCACCGCCCAGGAGCGCCTGATCATCGTCCTCAGGCTGTTCGAGGGGCTGGCCGAGGAACAGACGGCGGCCGTGCTGGGGCTGCCCACGGACCGGGTCCGCTTCATCTGCGACCGCGCGGTCACGAGGCTCACCCGCGCCTCTGCGGGCCGGGCGGCGGCAGCCGGGGGCGACGGGGCGGCAGCGTCATGAGCGGTCCGTCCGGCGCGAACGGCAGGTGTCGCCCTACGGGCTCATGCGGCTCGCGCGGCCGGAGCCGGCCGTGAACAGGGCCGACCGGGAGGCGGCCGTACGGCGGATCCTGGAGCAGCGTCCGCCGCAGGTGCCCCCGGAGCTGTACGAGGACGCCGTGCGCCGCGGTGGACGGATGCTGCGCCGCCGCACGGCCGCCCGCCGGCTGATGTGGCTGGTGCTGGCCGCGGCGGCCGTCGCCTTCACCGTGTGGGCGCTGACGGCCCGCCCGTGGGTGGAACCGCCGTCGCAGACGACTCCACCCGTGTCCGGTTACTGACTAGCCGAGGGCCTGCCTCAGGTCCTCGAGCAGGTCGTCGACGTTCTCGATGCCCACGGACAGGCGCACCAGGTCGCCGGGGACCTCGAGGGCGGAGCCCACCACCGACGCGTGGGTCATGCGACCGGGGTGCTCGATCAGCGACTCGACACCGCCCAGGGACTCGCCGAGCGTGAACACCTTGGCGCGGTTGCAGACCTCGACGGCCGCCTCCTCGCCGCCCTCGACCCGGAAGGAGATCATGCCGCCGAACGCCTTCATCTGCTTGGCGGCCACCTCGTGCCCGGGGTGCTCCGGCAGCCCCGGGTAGAGGACCTGGCTCACGCGCGCGTGCCGGGACAGCATGTCGGCGACCTTCGTCGCGTTCTCGCTGTGCCGGTCCATGCGCACCGCCAGCGTCTTGGTGCCGCGCAGCACCAGCCAGGAGTCGAAGGGGCCTGCGACGGCGCCCATCGCGTTCTGGTGGAACGCCAGTTCCTCGCCGAGCGCGGCGTCGCCGACGATCAGCGCGCCGCCGACGACGTCCGAGTGACCGCCCATGTACTTGGTCAGCGAGTGCACGACCACGTCCGCGCCGAGCGCGAGCGGCTGCTGGAGGTACGGCGTCGCGAAGGTGTTGTCGACGACGAGCCGCGCGCCCGCATCCCGGGCGACCTGAGCGACGGCGGCGATGTCGGTGATGCCGAGCAGCGGGTTGGACGGGGTCTCCACCCACACGGCCTTGGTCTTCGGTGTGATGGCGGCACGTACCGAGGCCGGGTCGGCGGTGTCCGCGACCGACCACTCCACACCCCACCGGGAGACGACCTTGGCGAACAGACGGAAGGTGCCGCCGTAGGCGTCGTTGGGGATGACGACGTGGTCGCCGGGGCTGAGCAGCGTACGCAACAGGCAGTCCTCGGCCGCCAGTCCGGACGCGAACGCGAGTCCGCGGCGGCCGCCCTCCAGGGCGGCGAGGTTCTCCTCCAGGGCGGTCCTGGTCGGGTTGGCGCTGCGGCTGTACTCGTAGCCGTCGCGCAGACCGCCCACGCCGTCCTGCTTGTAGGTCGAGACCTGGTAGATCGGCGGGACGACCGCCCCGGTCCTGGGGTCGGCCGTGTTGCCCGCGTGAATCGCGAGCGTCTCGAAGTGCTCACTGATGTGCCTGTCGCTCATGGGCCCGAGGGTAGTGCGCCCGCGGGGGTGGTGCGGGACCGCGGGCCCCCGGCGGCACGGCGGGCGCAGTTTTCCACAGGCTCGCGGCACAGGTTGGCCAAGTGTCGGCGCCGTCTGGTTCGCTTGTCGCATGGAGATTCTCTGGGTCCTGATGGCGATGGCCATGCTGAGCTTCGTGCTGGTCCCCTTCCTCATGCGCAGGCGTGCCGGCATCGGGCAGGTACCGCCGGGACACCCGGACGCCGCGGACCCGGCGAACTACGGATTCGTCCGGCAGGAGGAGCTGGACGTCCGCATGCCCGGACCCGACCAGGACCTGCTGGACGTCCTGGAGCTGGTGCAGCGCACCCAGGACTACCGCGCCGCCTCCCAGCTCCTCGCGGGCACGGAGAAGGAGGGCGAGCTGCGCTGGCAGCGGGTGCAGGCCTTCGCCGGGGCGGCCTCGGTGGAGTTGCAGCAGCGGCCGGGCGGGGTCGCCGAGACGCCCGGCGGGCAGTGGCTGCGGGTGTGGCGGGCCGAGGCGCCCAAGGACCCGGGCTGCGCGGCGGTGTACGCGGAGTTCCTCGTGCAGCAGGCATGGCGTACGGCCACGCCCGGCACGGACGAGTTCCGGATCATCATGGAGGAGGCCCGGGAGGCGTGCGGGCAGGCGGCGCTGCTGGCCCCGGGCGACCCGGTCCCCTGCATCGTCGAACTGTCCGTGGCGCGTGGCCTGGCGTACTCGCACCCGGAGTTCGAGAAGCTGTGGCTGAGGATCCTCGACCGCGCGCCGGCCCACATGGGGGCGCATCTGGCTGCCCTGCACTACTGGTGCGAGAAGTGGCACGGCTCGCGTGACCTGGCGTACTCCTTCGCGGAGGCCGCCGCGGCCCGTGCGCCCCGGGGCTCGCTGCTGGCGGCCATGCCGCTGTTCGCGGTCTTCGAGCACCTGCCCGAGGTCAACCTGGTCAGGGGCTTCTACGAGAGCGAGGTCGTGACCAAGGCGGTCCACGGAGCGCTCTTCGCGGTGCACGCGGCCCGCCCCGACGACCCGATGCTCGCCCACGTCCGCCATCTGCTGCTCTTCTTCCTGGTCCGCTCCGAGCGCTGGGCGGAGGCGATGAGCCAGCTCATGCACATCGACGGCCATGTGGGCGCGGTGCCGTGGACCCTGTCCGAGGACCCGGCGGCGGAGTTCGCCGTCTACCGTGCGCTGGCCGTGGCGGGCTACGAGGCCAACGGCGGCAGCCCGGCGACGCTGCACCACTGAGCGGTCCCGGCCGCGGGGGCGGAAGCCGGTGCGGGCCGGAATGACTGCGGCAGCGGGATCGTTGTCCTTGATGCCGCCGCCCGCGCAAGCGGGGCCGGCGGAACCGACGGGCCCGTTGTGACGGACGGGCCCGCCGCGGAACGCCAGGAGGAGCCTCCTGCCCCGCGCGACCCGCTGATCATCATCGGATCCACCGGACACCGCTGAATTGGGCAACTCGTTTCTGCCCCGACTGCACCCCGCAGCCGGGCAGCGACGACGGCCCCGCAGGCGCTTCCCCGGCTGCGGAGCCTCGGCCTGTCGGTCTCCGCCTTCCGCCAAGCCGCCTTGCGGTCAGCCCTCCGTGCGGGCGGGCAGCCGCCATCCCGGGCGCGGGAAGTGGCAGGTGTAGCCGTCCGGGTAACGCTGCAGGTAGTCCTGGTGCTCGGGCTCGGCCTCCCAGAAGGGGCCGACCGGCTCCACCTCGGTGACGACCTTGCCGGGCCACAGTCCGGAGGCGTCCACATCAGCGATCGTGTCCTCGGCGATCCGCTTCTGTTCGTCGTCCACGTAGTAGATCGCCGAGCGGTAGCTGAGGCCGATGTCGTTGCCCTGGCGGTCCTTGGTGCTCGGGTCGTGGATCTGGAAGAAGAACTCCAGGATCGCGCGGAAGTCGGTCTTCGCGGGGTCGAAAAGGATCTCAATGGCCTCCGCGTGCGTGCCGTGATTGCGATACGTCGCGTTCGGCACGTCACCACCCGTGTATCCGACCCGGGTCGCCGTCACGCCCGGAAGCCGGCGGATCAGCTCCTCCATCCCCCAGAAGCATCCGCCGGCCAGCACTGCCCTCTGCGTCTGCGCAGCCATTACGGCCCTCCAATGTCTGTCCGCTCGATCGCTCGGGCTACTCGGCTCGCACACCACCGGCATGCCCACCGTCCTCAACGCGCAAGGCTTCGAAGCGATTCCTCGCCCGTCCTCGTGCCCGCCCGAAGGAACCCCTGTCCTCAGCCCGCGCAGGAACCCGGGGCCGCCTCGGGTGCCTGCGGCAACGACCAGCGCGCCGTCGCATCCGCGCAGGGCCGGTCCCGCCCGGCCCTGCGCGGCACGCTCAGCCGTCGGTCGGGGCTGCGGCGTGCGGTCCGCCGGCGAGCATGCGGTCCACGACCCGCGCTGTCGCGAGACCGTCCCCGGGCTCGCAGAAGTCCCTTATGAACTGAGCGTACTTCTCCCGGTACTCCTCCTCGACGGCATCGACGTCGCGCAGGGCCTTGACCAGCTCTTCGGAGGTCTCCAGCAGCGGGCCGGGCGCCCGGGTGGTGAGGTCGAAGTACAAGCCGCGCAGCGTGTCCCGGTAGTGCTCCAGGTCGTAGGTGAAGAACAGTATCGGCTTACCCGAGTGAGCGAAGTCGAAGAACGCCGAGGAGTAGTCGGTGACCAGCACATCGGCGACGAGGTACAGATCGGCGATGTCCGGGTAGCGGGTGACATCCCACACGAAGCCCCGGCCGGCACCCGGTACGTTGTCATGGACCCTCGGGTGCTTGCGGAAGAGCAGCACATGGTCGTGACCGAGTTCGGCCTGGGCCGCGGCCAGGTCGATCCGCAGATCGAGTTTGTACAGCTTGCTCGCGTGCTTCTGGTCTTCCCGCCAGGTAGGAGCGTAGAGCACCACCTTCTTGCCCTCGGGCAGGCCGAGCCGCTCCCTGACCCGCGCGGCCCGCGCGTCGCGGTCGGGGGCGTGGAAGACGTCGTTGCGCGGATAACCGCTCTCGAGCATTTCGCCTTCGATGGTGTACGCCCTGCGCATGATCTCTGTGGTGTACGCGTTCGGCGACACCACGAAGTCGAACTGCCGGTAGCTGTGCGGCAGGCTGGCGATATAGGCGGGATTCGACTTGGTAGTGCCCTGGAGGTCCTTGCCGATCTTCTTCAGCGGCGTGCCGTGCCAGGTCTGCACGACCCGCTGCCCGGGGCGGGTGACGAACCAATCGCCCACCGTCGTGTTGACGACGATGTAGCGGCTGCGCGCCAGTGCCTCGTACCACTCGCGGCTGCCACGGCCCACCACACGGGCTCCCGCCGGCATCTCGGGCAGTCCCCCGTCCTGGGTCCAGATGTGCTCGACGTCGACCCCCCGGCGCACCAGCTCCTCGTAGACCGCCCGCGGCGAGTCCGAGAACTGCTTGCCGCTGAGGCTCATGTAGAGCACCGCGTCGCGCAAGGGGAGCTTGCGCTGCTCGTGGAAGTACTCCTCGCACAGCTTGCGCTGCCGGTAGGCGCCGTGCTCACCGGGGCCGAGCAGCCGTTCCGGCTCGATGAAGATGCGGTCGAAGTGGCGGCGGTCCACGGTGTAAGCACGCTGCGGGCCGCTGAAGCGCATGGGCAGCTCCTGCACCTGCTCCGGACGCAGGGTCACCGGGACGTCCCCGGACTTGTCCCAGGCGTCCACGTCGCGGAAGTACAGGTACCAGCGACCGGGGCACAGGGGCAGCGCGGGACCGTGCGCCTGCGGGGCCGCCTCGGGCTCGATCCGGACCGTGAACCGCCCGTCGGCAAGCTCGACCGGCAGCTCCTTCTCCTCGAAGCGGACCCCGTGCCGCAGGATGACCTTCTTCCCGGCCGCTTCCTCACCGGGATACGTCCCCTCGAGCACCAGCTCCCCCGACCCCGTCACGGTCATCGCGTCGACCACGGGTCGGACGGCTCGCGTTGCCAGCACCAGCCTGCCGGGCCCGTCGCGGTGGACGGCCAGCTCGCGGCCGGGGGCAAGCAGGTGCCTGCCGGTCGTGAAGCCCTCGGCGAGGAGGGCCGCCTGGCCCCGGCCGTCGGCTCCCCTCAAAGTCACCTTGAATTGCCGGGTCTTGGTTCCCGGCAGGTCGTTCGCGGCCAGCTGGGCAAGACTGAAGACCGACTGGTAGCGCCGGAACGCGTCAGGGGAACCGGACAGGGGAGTGAGCGGGCTGTCGAGTCCGGTGTCGCCTTCGACGATGCTCACGGCGGTGGGGGCCTTGGCGCCGCTCCGCGCCCTGGTGACCAGTCGCAGCTCGCCGTCCGCGACGGTGCAGGACTCGACCTCGACAGGGGGCTGCTGCACCGTGATGCTCACGGCATTCTTGGTGAAGCCGACCACGAGACGTGAGCCGTCCGCCAGATGACGAACCTGGTTGTGCCCGGCCGTGCCCGCGTCGTGCTGGCGCACCCGCGCGCCGTAGGTCCCGCCCGGTCCCAGGATCCCGACCTGCAGAAACCACTGGCCGGCACCCTGCCCGGCGAGTTCGCGCAGCCGACGAGCAGAGACGACGACTTCGAAGCCCGTGTCGTCGTAGCAGTGCAGGGCCTGTCCGGAGGCGACGGTGGCCTGCTCGCTGCGGGTGCGGCGTATGCGCAGTCTGATGCGGCGGCCGGTCTCGTCGTTCTTCAGCACCGCGAATCGGCCGATGGCGCGGCCCGATGGACGCGGCAGGTTCGCGACGAATGCGTACCCTTCCCATACCAGATCGTCGCCGCGCCAGCCGACCGAGGTGAGCTGCGCCGTCACCGGCAAGTCGCGACGCGTGAGCGCGGTGATCCGTTCAGGCAGCGCCAGGCCCCGCAGCCCCGGCAGCACCAGCCGGGGGCGCCGGGCGCCTGCCACGAGGAAGCCGCCCGGGTCCCTGCGCTGGTGCCGGACCACCTCGACAAGATCCTCGGCGCGCCCCTCGGCAGCCAGATACCATATGACGCGCTCGAGCGGAGGGAGACCGGTGAGCACCCCCTCGCCGTGGGTGTCGAGCAGTTCCCGCGCCGTGGCACGCAACTCCTCGCGCTCGGCTTGCGAACTCTCGGGAAAGTACCGCAAGATCCCCCGTACTCTTGCCGACGCGAGATCGGCGAGAGACTGCGCCATGAGCAACGCCCTTCTAACGTGCCAGTAAAATCTAAGCCATCGCACGTTAACGGAGTCACCCAATGTGCCGCACGTTTCTCGTGATAACAGTGCGGGCACATGCAGCTTGGATCCGCTGCCCCGGGCCAGCACCGGATCTCGCCTTCGTGCCGTTCGTCGGTGAGCGTGAGCCCGGCGGCAGTGACGACGGTGGCGGAAGCCCGATGGTCGGGTTGGGTCCGATCACGGAGCGCGACGGTCGTTCTCACCATGCGGGGCCGTCGGGTCTGGCGGATAGTGAAGGAGGACGACGTCCGCCGCAGCTCCCCGTACCTCAGGAGGCTCGATGCCTTCTTCACGGTCGCCGGCCGCGCTCATCGGTATCGCGTTGCTCGGCATTGCGCTCACCGCGTGTCAGGACCAGGCGTCCGGTCAGGTCGTGGCACGCAGCGGTGCCAGGCTCGTGGAGACCCTCTCCAACCCGCCGATCCACGGATGCCACCGTTTCCCCGAGGGCGTGACACACGTCGAGAACCAGACACAGAGCAACCTGGTTCTGTACAACACAGCGGACTGCACCGTCCCGCCGGGCGGGCAGAGCAACTACCTGGACATCGGGCAGTCCGACCAGGTCGCCAGGGTCACCGGTCCCTGGCACAGCTTCTCCTTCGCCCCCGAGTGACGTCGCCCGGTACCGCGTTCCGCCACCGTTGCGTGACCTCGGTCCGGTCATACGGCGCGTGCGCCGGGGTCACTCCACCTCGATGCCGAAGTCCCGCACCAGCTCCTCCAGGCCGCCCGGGTAGCCCTTGCCGCCCAGGACGAAGTCCCAGTCGCCGTTCGGCCTGCGGCGGAAGGAGCCGAGTACCAGGGCGGTCTCGCGGGGCCGGCCGTCGGAGACCTCCAGCCGGCCCAACTCGGCCCGTTGCGGGTCGAGCAGGCGGATGCGGGCGTCGGTGAAGCCGGAGAGGTCGGCGTCCGGGTTGACCTCGGGGTCGACGGCGGCCACGAGGACGAATCGGTCGGCCTCGTCCGGCAACGCGTCGAAGGAGACGCAGATCGCGGCCTTGTCGGGTGCCTCGGCGGGCAGGGCCCGCACCGAACCGTCCGGTGTCCGCGGGTTGTTGAAGAAGACGAAGTGATCGTCGCTGAGGACGCGGTTGCCACGGCAGACGAGGGCGCACACGTCCAGGGCGACGCTTCCGGTCCACGACATGCCCAGGACGTTGTGGTCGTCGGGGAGCCGGGTGTCCACGGCCGTCGGCGTCGGCTGCGCCGCGGAGGGACGGACGCCGTCGCCCAGGCGGCCACGGAGCCCGTGACGGTGCAGCAGGTCGACGAGTTCGGTTCCCGGGATCAGTTCCAGCGGCTTGCCGTTGGCGAAGGTGTGCGAGCCGGGGCCGAACTTCGACGTCGTCACGAGGACGCCCTTGTTGGCGCCCACGTCCTGCACGGTCCCGTACAGGTCGCGCACGGCGGTCGGCGGCACCGTGTTGCGGTAGCGCTTGACCTGCACGACGATCTTGCCGCCGCGAATCGGTGCCGGATCCAGCGCGTCGACGTCCACTCCGCCGTCGTTCGAACGCTGGGTGGTGACCGCTTGCATCCCCATGGCCCGGAAGAGTTCGGCGACGAGATCCTCGAAGGCGATCGGATCCATCGCGTACAGGTCGGGATCCTCGTCGCCGCCATGCGTGACGACGCGGTTCCCGACCTCCTGCGGTCGGCGGCTCGGCCGCACGGGAGTGAGTTGGTCGGGGCGGGCCGAGAGTTGCCCGTGCAGCGCGTCGGCCAGGCAGCTGCAGGGGTCCACCTGCGCCAGGTGCAGGTCGCGGAAGGTGGAGCGCGGGGCCATGACGGTCACCAGGTGGATGTGGCCCGGCCGGCCCGTCGTGGGGTCGTGCCCGTCCACGAACCCGTTCAGGGTCACTGACTCGAGCGCGCCCAGCTCGTCCGCGGCGAAGAGTTCGTGCAGGACGAGCAGCGCGCACTGCGCCAGGACCTCCCGGTACAGGGCCCTGCGCTGCGTGACCGGCCGGGGCGTCTCCTTGTCCTGGTCCGTCGTGGACACGTACCGGACGGACTTGGCCTCCGGGACGACGTCGTACGCGGGCATCTCCCAGTCCAGCACGAGCTGTCCGGCTGCGGAGTCGTAGGCCGCCGCCACCTGGCGGGGGAACCCCTCCGGCCACGCGGTCGACGCGTAGAGGGCGGCGGAGAAGTACTCGACCACGGCGTCGGGGTCGCGGCGCCCGACTCCCCGGGTCAGCTCGGCGATGCCGGCGTTGTGCCGCCGCACATCGGCCAGTCGGGTGTCGGCCCACCGCTGGTACTCCCGCTGGTACGACGCCAGTTGCTGCTGCCGCTGCGCCTCCGCCGCCTGCGCCGCGTGCCAGTCCCGCTCGAAGCGCGCCCGGGCCTCGGCCTGCGCCTGTGCTCGGCGACCGGCGGTCCACCCGCCCTGCGCCTGGTAGTGCTCGAAATCCGGCATGGGCACGGGCTGAGCCAGTGGGCCGGGGGCGAAGGGCTCGACCTCCTCGGGGCGGGTGAGCGAGGAAGCCCTGAAGGCCGGGGCCCGGCACCCCGCGGCGAGCAGACCCTGCAGGGACGCGACCTGTGCGTCCAGTTCCTCGGTACGGCGCCGGGCCTCCGCCTGCCGGTAGTCGCGGTGGCTCTGTGCCGCTCGCCGCTGCTGGGCACGTGCCTGCTGGGCTTCCTGTCGCCGCCGCCGGGCCTCGGCCTCCGTCTGGCGCTGCTGCTGCCTCTGCATCTCAGCCCAGGCACCGACCAAGCCATTGGAACGACGACTCATGTGCTGCAGGCCCTCCCCGAGGCGCTCTGGCTGTCCCCACAACCAGGTGTAAAGGGACGACTGTATCCAGCGAGGCCCGTCCCGCACATCCGCCCGGCGGGAGCAAGCTGCTCACGAGCACGGGAACGGCCCGCCGGAAGCCGTGCTTCCAGCGGGCCGCTCAGCCGTCGGGAGCCCTCGACGGTTCCCGACCAGAGGCTCACTTGCCGCGGTACGCCCCGTAGATCGACAGCGTGGACACGTTGCCCTTCTTGTCGGTGATCTTGGCCTTGTACGAGACGGCCTTGCCCTTCGCCGGGTTCTTGACCGTGATCTTGCCCTTCTTGACGGTGACCTTCTTCCAGGTCTTGCCGTCGTTGTAGGACACCCAGACGGTCAGCGACTTGAGGTTCTTGCCCGCGGCCGCGCCCTCCACGGTGACCGGGAAGGTGGCCTTCTTGCCCGCCGGGACACGGTTGTCCAGGCCGGTGGTGGCCTTGAAGCGGAGCGTGGAGGCCGGCAGCCGGACCTCGGACAAGCCGGAGGGCTTCTTGGAGCGGAACGTCCAGCTCGCGTCGACGCGGGTGGAGGCGCCCGCGACCTTCGCGCTGCGCTTGACCGAGGTGGTCAGCCGGTACTGGGCGTCACCGGCCGGGACGTTGAAGGCCTCGTCCCCGAGCAGCGGGTCGTGGTTGGACGCGACCTTCTTGCCGTTGCGGTACAGGGTCGTCTGCACCGAGCTGAACTTCGAGAAGCCCCAGTGCGCCTGGGAGTCGGCGAACAGCGGCAGGGAGCCGTAGAGCTCGTTCTTGTAGCGGAAGACGCCGTAGTCCTGGTTCAGGTGGGGACCGAACACCGCCCTGTTGAAGGTGTTGGTGTAGGTCTTGCCGCCCTTGTAGGCCTTCATGTCGTCGGGCACGTACAGCGCCTCGCCGATCGGCTCACCCTTGTCGTCGTGGCCGGCGTACTGCTCCGCGAGGAGGAACCAGTAGGTGCCGCTGCCCGTCGACAGGTGCAGCGTCCGGGTGCCAGGCAGCTTCTGCTCGATGCTGTCCGCGATGACGGCGCTGTCGCCGACGAAGCCCCAGGGTGTGACGGCGCCGGTCTTGCCGGAGGCGCCCGAGCCGATGGAGTTCTTCACCGTGGCGAGGTCACGCGCCGCGTAGTGGCGCACCTTACCGCCCTGGAACCGCTTGACCTTCGCGGTGGTCGCCACGTCGTACTCGGCCGACGAGCCCTTGGTCCACTGGCCGCTCCAGAGCTGGCTGAACCCGCTGACGTCGCCGCCGATGGAGGCGGTGCGCAGCTGCGACCAGGAGCCGAGGGTCATGGAGATGCCGAACATCGCCGGGTCGTAGTCGTAGCCGATCGTGGCGCTGTGCTGGCGTGCGGCCTTGTCCGGCACGGTGATGTCGGCCGGCTTGGTGTTCCGTGCGTCGACCGTGACTGTGACGTTCCCGGTGACGGTCAGCTTCGGCTGGACCAGCCAGTCCAGGCCGCCCTTGAAGGTGGTGAAGTCCTTCGCGATCCAGGCGTCCAGCACGTAGGTGCCCTTGGGCACGCGCACGGTCGTCGTGCCGGAGCCGTCCGGCACCTGGTAGGCGCGGTTCGCGCCGAGTCCGGTGTAGCCGTACAGGACCGTGCCGTGGCCGCCGGTGGGCTTGCCGTCACGGCCGATGTGCTTGACGGTGACGTCGTACGACTCGACCTCGCGCTGCACGGCCGCGGCCGTGCGGACGCTCTGCCCGCCGCCGGTCGCCGTCACGTACGCCGAGTACGCGCCGTCCAGCGTGCCGCCCAGCCGGGTGTTCACGGTCAGGTCGACGGAGGCCTTGTCGCCGGCCGGGACCGTCACCTCCGTCGCGCCGAGGGTGAAGAAGCCGTCCGGGACCGGCCGGCCCTTGGGGTCGGCGGCCGTCATGGCCAGGCTGAGCGTGACGTCCTCGGTGCCGAGGTTGCGGTAGGTCAGCTGCTTGGTGACCGGCTCGTCGTCGGTGTGCGGCCAGGACTGGATGCCGAAGCTCACCGAGACGGGGTCGGCGATCACGGTCTGCTTGACCGCCTTGTCGACGGCGATACGGCCGGCGCCCTGCTCGAAGGGGGTGTACGGGCCGCCCTTGGCGGAGCCGGCCAGCGCGCCCTTCAGTTCGGCGTAACCCCAGTCGGGGTGCTCCTGCTTGAGGAGCGCGGCGGCACCGGCGACGTGCGGGGTCGCCATCGAAGTGCCGTCGATGGTCAGGTAGCCGGCCGGGCTCTCGCCGACCATCTGGCCGATCAGGCTGTCCTTGGCTGCGGCGGCGGTGATGGCCACGCCGGGCGCGGTGACGTCGGGCTTGATGGCGCCGTCGCCCAGCCGCGGGCCGGTGGAGGAGAAGTCCGCGAGACGGTTTTTCTTGTCGACCGCGCCGACGGTGATGGCGGAGTCGGCGCTGCCGGGCGAACCGATCGACTCGGGGCCCTCGTTGCCCGCCGCGATGGCGAAGAGGATGCCCTTCTCGGCGGAGAGCTTGTCGACCTCCGCCTCCAGCGGGTCGACTCCGGGGGTGTCCTCGCCGCTGAGGCTGAGGTTGACGATGTCGGCGCCCTGCTGGGCCGCCCACTCCATGCCGGCCAGGATGCCGGAGTCGTCGCCGAAGCCGTCGTCGCCGAGGACCTTGCCGTTGAGGATCTTGGCGCCGGGCGCCACGCCCTTGTACTTGCCGCCCGACTTGGCGCCGGTGCCCGCCGCGATGGAGGCGACATGGGTGCCGTGACCGACGCGGTCCGTGGTGCTTTTGCTGGTGGTGAAGTTCTTGGCCGCCACCACCTGGGTCTTCAGGTCCGCGTGGGTGGCGTCGACACCGGTGTCCAGGACCGCGATCTTCACGCCCTTGCCGGTGTAGCCGGACTGCCACGCCGTCGGCGCGCCGATCTGCGGCACGGACTTGTCGAGGGTGACCTTGCGGACGCCGTCGAGCCAGATGTGCGCGATGCCGGCGCTGGTCCGGTCGCCGTCGGTGAGCGCCTTCCACAGCTCGGGCGTGTCCTTGACGGGGGTCTGCACCGCGTCGGCGTTCAGCGCCTTCAGGGCGCGGCGCAGGGTGCCGGCCTCGCGGACGTCGGCCCGGGCGGCGGTGGCCGCGCCCCGGTACCCGACGATGACCTTCAGTCCGTCCTTGAACGACCTGCGGGTGGCGGACTTGTTCAACTCGGTGATGTCGAACAGGCGTTGGTCCAGCTTGCCGGAGGCGATCAGCCGGGACGCGTCGGCCGGCACGACGAAGGTGCGTCCGCCCGTCCGGCGGACCTGCACGGGTATCTGCTCGCGGCCCTCGGCCCGGTGCAGGCCGACCACGCGGCCCTTGGCGTTCACGGTGACCCGGTCGCCGGTGATGAGGGTGATGGTGCGGTGGGCCGCCGGCCCGGCGGCGTTGGCCGGGCGGTGCTCGGGCCGCGCCGAGGCGGGGCTGGTCAAACCTGCGGCGAGGGCGACGGCCGCCGCCGTGGCGACCACGGCCGCGCCCGCTCTTTTCACTTGTGTGCGCAAAACTCCCCCTGGAAACGGAGTGCCGAGCGGATTCCCTGTCCACTCGGCCGGGGGAAGGCTCGTACAAGTGCGCGACACCCCCACCCCCCGGAAGAGGAAGTATGCCGGGGGGTGATCACGTACTCAATGGCGGGGTGCGGTCGGTTCCTCTCGTCTCCCGCCCGTTCAGGCGCCCGCGTTCTCCTTGACGGTGATGCGCCCCTTGCGGATGGTCGCCACGCGCGGGGCCTTCCGCGCGATGGTGGAGTCGTGGGTGACCATGACGAACGTCAACCCGTGCTCCTTCCACATGCGTTCGAGTACGTCCATGATCTCGTCGCGCATCGACTCGTCGAGGTTTCCGGTGGGTTCGTCGGCGAGCAGCACCTTCGGCTGCTTGACCAGGGCGCGGGCGATGGCGACGCGCTGTTGCTGGCCGCCGGACATCTCGGACGGCAGATGTCCGAGCCGCTCGCCGAGACCGACCGACTCCAGTGCCTCGGCGGCCCGTTCACGCCGTATGGCGGCCTTGATGCCGAGCGGGACGAGGGCGGTCTCGACGTTCTCCTGCGCGGTCAGCGTCGGGATCAGGTTGAAGGACTGGAAGACGAAGCCGATGCTCTCGCTGCGCACCCGGGTCAGCCGGGCCTCGGGCAGCTTCGCCAGATCGGTGCCGTCGAGGACGACCTGGCCGGAGGTGGGCCGGTCCAGGCCGCCCAGCATCTGCAGCAGCGTCGACTTGCCGCCGCCGGTGGGGCCCTGGATGACCAGCCGGTCGCCGTCGCCGATGGTCAGGTCGACCTCGTCGAGGGCACGGACGACCTCCTTGCCCCGGGTGTAGTGCTTGGTGACGCCGGTGAGTTCGTACATGGAGGAAACAGCTCCTGGGATGCGGGGAGAAGGGGGGCCGGTGGCCCGCCGGTTCGCGGAGGGCGGCGCGCTACTCGACGCGCCGCAGGGCGTCCGCCGGACGCAGCCGGGAGGCCCGCCAGCCGCCGAACGCGCCGGCGATCAGGCCGCCGGCCACGGCGAGGCCGACCGCGAGGGCGATGGTGGTGAGGCTGACCGGCGCGGTGAGCGCTACCTCCAGGGACTTCGCGGCCTGCCGGCCGGGACCGCCGAGGCCCCCGCCGCGGAAGACGGCCTCGCCGCCCGCGCCGCCCGGAGCGCCGCCCGAGCCGCCGAGCTGCGCCTGGAGCGTCGGGCTGATCGCGGTCACCGCGTAGGCGCCCGCCAGGCCGAGCGCGATGCCGAGGACACCGCCGACCAGTCCGTTGACGACGGCCTCGCCGACCACCTGCCGGGTCACCCGGCCCGACTTCCAGCCCAGCGCCTTGAGCGTGCCGAACTCGCGCACCCGCCGGGAGACCGCAGAGGAGGTCAGCAGTCCGGCGACGAGGAAGGCGGCCACGAGCACCGCGATGGACAGCCACTTGCCGACGCTGGTGGCCAGGTCGGAGGCGGTGGACAGGGAGCCGGAGACGGTCTTGGCCAGGTCGGCGGAGGTGGTGACCGTGGTGTCCGGGACGTTCTTCTGGATGGCGCTCTTGACGGCGTCGATCTGCTGGGAGTCGCTCGCCTTGACGTAGATCGTGGTGACCTTGTCCTTGTCGCCGCTGAGTGTCTGAGCCTGCTTCAGCGGTATGTACAGGTTGGCCGCCGCGTCTCCGCTGTTCGCGGTGGCGATGCCGATCACCTCGTACTTGACGTCCTTGATGGTGACGCTGCCGCCGACCTTGAGCTTCTTCTCCTTGGCGTACGCCGAGTCGGCGACGACGACCTTGGCGTCGGTCTCGCCGGCCTTGAAGGTACGGCCGTCGGTGATCTTCGAGGAGGTCAGCGGGCCGAGCTCCGGGTGGGTGACGTCGGTGCCGTAGACCGTGTACTGGTTGACGTCGAAGTCGGCGCCGCCGCCCATGACCCGGCCCTGCGGTCCGGAGCCGGGCGCGCCGCGCGTCCGGCCGCCCTCGTCGCCCTGCTGGAACTGGCCGCGGGTGAACTGGCCGTCGATCCTCACCACGTTGAGGCTGAGCCCGCCGACCGCGGAGGAGACGCCCTGCTGGTCGGCCACCTTGGCGACCGTGGAGGCGGGCAGGGTGGTGAAGCCCTGCGCCATGACCCGGTCGCTGCTCTGCTTGTTCTTGTCGCCGTCCTCCTGGGCGTCGAACTTGAAGCGCGGGCGCGAGTCGCCGGACGTCGGCGTGGCGGCCTTGCTGACGGTCATGTCCGTGCCCAGCCCGTACAGCGACTGCAGGACCTTGTCCTGCGCCCTGCCCATGCCGCTGGACACGGAGTTGACCACGATGACCAGCGCGATGCCCAGCGCGAGGCCGGAGGCGACGACGAGAGCCGCCTTTCGACGGCGGCGCAGCTCGCGCCTCAGGTAGGTGAAGAACATGCGCCGACCGTAGGGGCGCACCGTGATGAGGACTTGAGGCCGCGATAAGAGAAGCATGAGAAGACCGGTGCGGCCCCGAGGGGCGGCACCGGTCTTCGAGAGGCCGAGCGGTCGTCAGGCGGACGAACCGGCCTTCCACTGAGCCCAGCTCATGTTCCAGCCGTTGAGGCCGTTGTCCGGGGCGACGGTCTTGTCGCCGGTGTTCTGGACGACGACGACGTCACCGACGATCGAGCTGTTGAAGAACCACGCGCCCGGGGTGTTCGGGTCGTTGGCGCCCTTCTTGTCCTGGAGGCCCACACAGCCGTGGCTGGTGTTGACGTTGCCGAAGACGCCCGGTCCGCCCCAGTAGTTGCCGTGGATGAAGGTGCCGGAGTTGGTCAGACGCATGGCGTGCGGCACGTCCTTGATGTCGTACTCGCCCTTGCCGTCGTCGTCGGTGAAGCCGACCGTGGCGCCGTTCATCCGGGTCTGCTGGAACTTCTCGGAGATCACCATCGCGCCCTCGTAGGTGGTGTTCTCGGGGGCGCCGGCGGAGATCGGGATGGTCTTGACGGTCTTGCCGTCCCGCGTGACCCTCATCTGCTTGGTCTTGGCGTCGACGTAGGAGACCTGGTTGCGGCCGATGTGGAAGGTGACCGTCTTCTGCTGGACGCCGAAGACGCCCTGGGCGCCCTCGACGCCGTCGAGATCGAGCTTCAGCGTGACGGTGGAGTTCTCCTGCCAGTAGTGCTCGGGGCGGCAGTCCATCCGCTGGACGCCGAACCAGTGGCAGGCGACCTCCTGTCCGCTGGAGGACGTGACGGTGATGCCCTTCTCGACGTCCGCCTTGTTGGTGATCGCCTTGTCGAAGTTGATCGACACGGGCATGCCGACACCCACGGTGGTGCCGTTGTCCGGCGTGAAGGAGCCGATGAAGCTGTGCGCGGGGGCGACCGTGGTGAAGGAGCCGTTCTCGTGGGCGTCGCGGCCCTTGGCGTCCGTGGCGGTCGCGGCCACCTTGTAGGTGGTGGCCCGCTCGAGCTGGGCGCTGGGCTTCCAGCTCTTCTTGTCGGCCGATATCTGCCCCTCGACGGCCTTGCCGTCGGCGGTCGTCATGGTCACCTTCGTCAGCGTGCCCTTGGCCACGGTGACGGCAGCGGAGTTGTTGATCGAGGCGTTGTCGGAGCCGTCCGCCGGCGTGATCTTGATCTGGGCCTCCGACGACTCCTCGGCCGCGGCCTTGTCAGCCTTGGCCCGCGAGGAGTCCCCACCGCCGTCGGCCGCGTCGCTGCTGCCGGAACAGGCCGTGAGCACCAGTACACCGCCGAGCAGTGCGGACGCGGCCGTCAGGCGCCTGCGCCGCTTACTGTTCGTCATCACACGCTTCTCCATCGTTGGCGAGTCCCAAAACCCCTCGAGTCCCCCGTCGCGAGCACTCAACGCTACGACCGTTTCGTCCCATTTCCCACGTCGTGAGGTGTGGAACTCGCCACGTCCGCCGCAGCGGACGGTGCGCGGCCCGGCCTGCGCGTTGCGTGAGACGACGAAACCCCGGACGCCGGTTGCGCCCGGGGGTCGCCGATGTGACCCGGGCGACGTCAGCCGGAGTGGCCCGCGCCGCCCACTGCCTCGTCGTCCTCGTCGTCCCCGTCGCCATCATCCTCGCCGAACTCCCAGTCCGGCGAATCGGGGTCGTAGTCGATGCGTTCGCTCGACCAGGAGGCCTGCTGGAGTTCGACCCCCGGCACCTCACCCACCAGGTCGAACGGATCGACCAGGTACGCCAGGGCCTCGGCGGTGTCTTCCGTCACAGCGCCCTCGGCGTGCGCCCGCTCCGCGGGGTCCAACTCGCCGCCCTCGGCGTGTTCGGCGATCCGGCTGCGGGCCGCGGCGATGACGGTTTCCTCGTCCTCGATCTCGACGACGAGCTCGACGCTGACGCGGACAAATCGTGAAGTCTCTGGAGTGCTCATGGACGGAGCGTACGGCTCAAACGTCCCGTGACTTTCCCGTGACCCGCGACGTTCACTAACATCGCCCCACACGGCCAATTCACCAGCGCCACAAGGGGATCGATATTCCGTGTCATCCGCTCGCCGAACGATGCTGACCGCCACCGCCGCGGGCACCCTGCTGGGCGCCCTGTGGTTCGTCCCCTCCGCGGACGCGTCGGTGGGCACTCCGGCGAGAGGGGCGGAGCCCGCGGCCCCGACGGCCCAGGTCACGGAGCAGGGGCGGGCCGCCGCGGTGACGGAGGCGTCCACCGCCCAGGAGGACGCGTCCACCGGGACCGAACTCGCCGACACCGGAAGCATCGACACGACCCCCTACGTCGTCGGCGGAACCTCGCTCCTCATACTGGGCGCCGGTTTCGTGGTCTACTCCGTGCGCCGGGAGCGCCTGGGCTTCTGAACCCGCCCGGCGCTCCCGCGACTTGGGTCGTCCTACAGCAGCGGACCGGTCACGGTCTCGGCCGCGGCGAGGAGTCCGCCGTCCCGCACGAAGGCGTCCGCGGCGGCGAGGTCGGGGGCGAGGAAGCGGTCCGGGCCCGGTCCTCCGACCCCCGCCTCGCGAGCGGCGTCGATGACCGCCCGGCTCGCCGGCGCCGGGGTCAGGCCCTCGCGCAGTTCGACGGCGCGCGCGGCGGCGTACAGCTCGATCGCGATGATCCGGTTCAGGTTGCCGACGGCCGTCCGCAGCTTGCGCGCCGCCGACCAGCCCATGGAGACGTGGTCCTCCTGCATGGCCGAGGACGGGATGGAGTCGGCGGAGGCCGGTACGGCGAGCCGCTTCATCTCGCTGACCAGCGCGGCCTGCGTGTACTGGGCGATCATCAGGCCCGAGTCCACACCGGCGTCGTCGGCGAGGAACGGCGGCAGGCCGTGGCTGCGGTTCTTGTCGAGCAGCCGGTCGGTACGGCGCTCGGCGATGGAGCCGAGGTCGGCGGCGGCGATGGCGAGGAAGTCCAGCACGTAGGCGACCGGGGCGCCGTGGAAGTTGCCGTTGGACTCCACCCGGCCGTCGGGCAGGACGACGGGGTTGTCGACGGCGGAGGCCAGTTCGCGCTCGGCGACCAGGCGGGCGTGCGCGAGGGTGTCGCGGCCGGCGCCGGCGACCTGCGGGGCGCAGCGCACGGAGTAGGCGTCCTGCACGCGGGGCGCGTCGTCCTGGTGGTGCCCGGTGAGGCCGGAGCCCTTGAGTACGGCCAGCATGTTGGCGGCGGAGGCGCCCTGTCCCGGGTGCGGGCGGATGGCGTGCAGCTCGGGGGCGAGGACCTTGTCCGTGCCGAGCAGCGCCTCCAGGCTGAGGGCGGCGGTGATGTCGGCGGACTTGTACAGGGCGTCGAGGTCGGCGAGGGCCATGATCAGCATGCCGAGCATGCCGTCGGTGCCGTTGAGGAGGGCCAGGCCCTCCTTCTCGCGCAGTTCGACGGGCTGGATGCCGTGCTCGGCGAGCAGCTCGCCGGCGGGGCGTACGACCCCGTCGGGGCCCTCCGCGTCGCCTTCGCCCATGAGGGCGAGGGCGCAGTGGGACAGCGGGGCGAGGTCGCCGGAGCAGCCGAGGGAGCCGTACTCGTGGACGACCGGGGTGATGCCCGCGTTGAGCACGTCGGCCATGGTCTGGGCGACCTCGGGGCGCACGCCGGTGTGCCCGGAGCACACGGTCTTCAGCCGCAGGAACATCAGCGCCCGCACGACCTCGCGCTCGACCCTCGGGCCCAGGCCCGCGGCGTGCGAGCGGACGATGTTGCGCTGGAGCTGGGTGCGCAGCTCCTGGCTGATGTGCCGGGTCGCCAGGGCGCCGAAGCCGGTGCTGACGCCGTAGACGGGTTCGGGCTTGGCCGCCAGCGCGTCCACGATCTCCCGCGCCGCCGCCAGGGCCGCCACCGCCTCGTCGGAGAGCTCGATACGGGCGCCGCCGCGTGCCACGGCGAGAACGTCGGACGCGGTGACTCCCGACGTCCCCACCACCACAGTATGCATATCCATATTCAGGAGCGTACGCAGTGAATGCGAAGATGTCACTAGTGGATGCCGGGAGTGACTCTTACAACCCGCGGCGGGTCGTCCGGCGCGACTCAGGGCCTGCGCCCCCGGAAGCGGCGCCGCTCGGCCGGGGCCTCCGGCACGGGCGGGGGCGCGTCGGCGAGGCGGACGACCGGGTCCCGCGGGCCCTCGCGGCCCGCGACCACGGGCCGGTCGGCGCGCAGCGCCTTCGCCCGGTACTGGGCGGCGTCGGCGAGCCGGAACAGCCGCCGGGCCGACGGTACCGGCCCGATCGCGTGCTCGGTCGAGGCGACCCCGCAGGCCACGCCCTCGCCCAGCTCCAGCTCGGCCGCGCGCCGGCACAGCTCGTCGGCCGCCTTGACCACCTCGTCGGCCGGAGGCCCCACCGCGACCAGGCAGAACTCGTCGCCGCCGAGCCGTGCCACGAGAGCGCCCGGCACCATCGCGCCGCACCGCGACAGCACGGAGCCGAACCGTTCGAGGAGCCGGTCGCCGACGGCGTGCCCGAGGGTGTCGTTGACCTGCTTGAGCCCGTTGAGGTCGCAGACGACGAGGCTGACGGCGACCCCGTCCAGCCGGTGCCGCTCGATCGCCTCGTCGAGCATCACGTCGACGGCACGGCGGTTGGCGAGCCCGGTCAGCGCGTCCGTGAACGCCAGCCTGCGGGCCTCCTCAAGCCGCTCGCTCTGGGCGAGCCCGGCGGCGACCACGGCGGCCAGCACGGTCGCGAAGTCGGCGTCGGAACGGCCGAAGAGGGGGAGGCCGACCGGGCGGGCGACGTAGAGCTCGCCCCAGGCGCGTCCGTGCTGCACGATCGGCGCGACCACGCAGCAGCCGCGCCCACGCCGGCGCAGCGCGGCCACGCGCCGGTGGCTGTAGCCGGGGTGGCCCGCGGCCGCGCCGTCGGCGGTCTCCACCCAGGCGTCGGGTTCACCGCCCGAGGCCCACCGCTCGTGCAGGAACTCGGTGATCTCCGGGAACTGATGCACCGGATAGGCCTCGTCCTCCGGGAACTCCCGCTCCTCCGGCGCCCGGTCCCCCACGTTCACCAGGACCCGCAGCCGGCCGTGCTCGCGCTCCCACACCGAGAGCGCGGCGAAGCTCCCCTCCAGCGCGCGGCACGCGCCGAGCGCGGCCGCCCGCCACGACTCACGCGAGGTCTGCGCCGCGGCCATCCCCTGCGCCAACGCCACAACGGCCGTCAGCCGCCTGTTCTCGCCCATCACCCCAGGCTAGGGATGTTTCGGTCGAATCGAGACATTGGCCCACAGGAAAGTGCGACGCGAGCGCCCCCGGGTCTCCGGGCGTCCCCGGAGGCGCTGCCGCCACTACGGGCCGGCTACTCTCCGGGCCACCGCGGGGATCGCTTCTCGTTGAAGGCCGCGACTCCCTCCGCGCGGTCCGCGGAGAAGGCGACCGAGCGCCAGGCCGCGTCCTCGACCTCGAGGCCGGCCCGGAGGTCGAGGCCGTGGCCGAGCCGCAGCGCGCGCTTGGCTGCGCGCAGCCCGATCGGGGAGTTCGCCGCCATCCGGGAGGCCAGCTCCAGGGCCTCCTCGCGGTCGCGGCCCTCGTCCACGAGGCGGTCCACGAGACCCAACCCGGCCGCCTCGGGCGCCTCCAGCCGACGCGCCGTGAAGATCAGCTCGGCGGCCCGGGCGGCCCCCACCCGCCGGGGCAGGAGCTGCGTACCGCCACCGCCGGGGATCACCCCCACCGAGACCTCCGGCAGCCCCACCACGGCCGTACGGTCGGCCACGATCACATCGCAGGACAGGGCCAGCTCGAAGCCGCCGCCGAGCGCGAACCCGTGCACCGCGGCGATCGTCGGCATCGGCAGCTCCAGTACGCCGGTGTACGCCCCGCGCGCGACCGGGCGCTGGCGCACCAGGTCGGCGTCGCTGAAGGAGTTGCGCTCCTTCAGGTCGGCCCCGACGCAGAACGCCCGCTCGTGCGAGGACGTCAGGACGACCACGCGCGCGTCCGGATCGGCGGCCAGCGCCGCACACGCCCCGGCGATGGACCGGGCCATGTCCGTGGACACGGCATTCATCGCCTTGGGCCGGTCCAGGACGAGCTCCGCGACGTACTCGTGCCGCCGCACCAGCACGAACTCGCCGAACCGTTCCTCGCTCATGACACCCTCCTGGTTAACGTGGGTTAACAAGAAACCGGGCCCGATCATCGCAGCAGGGCGCGCGCTGGGGGAAGGGCGGACGGCTTACAGGCGCGGCCCCGTTGTCGAGACCCGGCACCCCGTTCGAGTGACATCCCCGCACAACTCCCGCCGAACCCCCAGGAGAGCGCATAACGTGCGTGCGCCATGGCGCTTCGGGGGGCGCGAGCGCATCGGGGAGGACGGCGATGACGACGCACACGGCCAGAGTCCGGCAGGACGACGACACAACAGGCATAGACGAGACGGGCACGGGCGCCGACGCCGCGACGGAGGAGACCGCCGGGACGGAGGAGACCGCCGGGACGGAAACGCGGCCCTGGTCGTCCCGCGCCCGCGGGCGGCACCGCAGGCGCCGGCCCCGCAAGGCGCTGCTGGCCGCCGGAGGGCTCGCGGTGGCCGCCGGTGTGCTGAGCCTCGTGCGGCTGGCGCCCGAGTCCGGGCTCGGCGGCCTGGGCGGCGCGGAGGCCGAGCCGCACGCGGCCCCGGGCAACGGCTCCGGCCGTTCCGCCGGAACCCCAACCCCCGCCTCGGCCGCCGGGGCCCGTCCGACGTCGTCGCCCTGGACGACCGTCCCCCTGGGCGGGGAGAGCGCCGCACCGGTCCCCGAGTCGGGTTCCGCACCGGCGGCGTCCCCGTCCGCGGCGGCCGCCACCGCCGAGCCCTCGGGGCTCCCGGAGACCACGACCGGTCCCACGGCGCTCCCCGAGGACACGGACCCGCCGGAGCTCCCGGAACCCGCCGCCGACGCACCACGGCCGTCCGCCACCACGGCCCCGGCGCCGCGCCCCGCACCGGCCCCGACCCCGAGCGCGCAGCCCTCCGCCCCGCCCCCGGGACGGGGCGGCGGCCTGTGCCTGCCGATCATCGGGCTGTGCGTCGGTGTGGGGGCCGGACAGGCCCATTGATCCGGCCCGCGACCGCCGGTTACGCGGGCCCGTCGTTCCGCCGGGTGAGCAGCCAGGGCTCGACGACGCCCAGACCGCGCACCGGGCGCTGCCACATCGGCTGAAGCGCGAACCGGTACACCGGCGGCTCCTCGCCCTCCTTCTCCGCCGTCGCCGCGGCCTCGGCCGCCTCCGCCTCGGACGCCGGGGCGTCCCCGGTGCGGATCAGCTCCTCGGCGAAGGCGCTGTCCACCAGGACGGCGTCGCGCGGAGCTATCGAGGTGAGCCGGGAGGCGAGGTTGACGGTGGTGCCGAACACATCGCCCATACGAGTGGTGACCGTGCCGAACGCCATGCCCACGCGCAGCTCCGGCATCGTCTCGTCGTGGGCCATCGTCTCGACCAGCCGCAGCGCGATGTCCGCCGCAGTGCCGGCGTCGTCGGCGGCGTACAGCACCTCGTCGCCGAGCGTCTTGATCAGCCGTCCGCCGCGCGCGGCCACGAGGTCGGCGGAGGTCGTCTCGAACGCCTCGACGAGCTCGCCGAGCTCCTCCTCCTCCATGCGGCGGGTCAGCCGGGTGAAGCCGACGAGGTCCGCGAAGCCCACGGCCAGCCGCCGGTCGACCATCTCCTCGTCGTCGGCGGCCTGCACGACCCGGCCGGCCGAGGCGGCGAGCTGGCGGCGCCAGACGTAGACCAGGAACTCCTCCAGCTCGGGCAGCAGCAGCTCGACGATCGGGTACGTCACCTCGGTGCGGGTCATGCCGGGCTCGGGCGGCTCGGTCAGACCCTCCAGGAAGGAGTCCATCTGCCATTCGGCCAGACGGGCGGTGGTCTGCCCGGTGGACCGGGCCACCTGCACCGCCATGGCCTCGCTGAGCAGTCCCGCCTCGACCAGACCGGCGAGCCGCCGCAGGGCCAGTACGTCGGCCTCCGTGAGCGCCTTGGCCTGGCCTATGTCGGCGAAGCCCATGGCCCGCCAGAAGCGGCTGGCGAGCTCCATGGAGACGCCGGCGCTGCGGGCCGCCTGGAACGGGGTGTAGCGCCGCTCCGCGCCCAGGATGAGCTGTTCGAGACGGAGCGCGAGAGGGTGTCCGCCGGAGTCGGCGGCGTCGGGGTCCTCCTGCTCGTGCGAGGACGAGAATGGCGGAGGCTCGTCCCGGCCGTCCGCGTCCGCGCCGGAGCCCGTGTCGTCGACGGTCACGCCTGCTGCCCTTCCGATCTGCCACGGTCAGGTATCGACCGGCCTCAACTCTACGGCAGGTGTGCGCCAGCTCACTCCGTCAGGTTCCGCCGAGAGCGGAGCCGAGCGCGGAGCCCACCGGGGAACTGACCGGCGCTGTTCCGGCACCCCGCGGCGGCGTCACCGGGCGCGGGAGCCGCGAACGACGCCCGAGCCCACCGTGACAGTGCGCGGCCGCCGCGCGCACCCGGAGCGCCCCCGCCCGTGCGGTTCACGCCGGGCGCAGATGCACGATGTCGCCCGCGCCGACCGGCTCCTGCACGCCTTCCCCGGTGGCGATGACCAGACGGCCGTCCCCGTCCACCGCGACCGCCTCCCCGACCACCGACCGGTCGCCCGGCAGCTCCGCACGGACCACCCGGCCGAGCGTCGCGCAGCCCGCCGCGTACGTCTCCTGCAGACCGCTCACGGCCGCGTCGCCGCCCGCCGCCCGCCACCGGCCGTACCAGTCCTCCAGGGAGCGCAGGACCGACCGCAGCAGCGGGTCGCGGTCGGTGCTCACGGCTCCGGCGAGCGAGAGGGAGCCGGCCTGCGGGACCGGGAGCTCGTCCTGCCGCAGTGAGACGTTGATGCCGATGCCGATGACCACCGCGTCCTCACCGGCCCGCTCGGCCAGGATGCCGCCGGCCTTGCGTTCCTCGCCGCCGACCGTCACCAGCAGGTCGTTCGGCCACTTCAGCGCCGTGTCGACCCCGGCGGCCCGGGACAGTCCCGTGGCCACCGCGACGCCGGTGAGCAGCGGCAGCCAGCCCCAGCGGGCCACCTCCACCTCGCTGGGCCGCAGCAGCACCGAGAAGAACAGGCCGGAGCGGGGCGGCGCCGTCCACCGGCGGTCCAGGCGGCCCCGGGCGGAGGTCTGCTCCTCAGCGACCAGGACGGCCCCCTCGGCCGCCTTCCCGGCGGCGGCGCGGGCCACCAGGTCCGTGTTGGTGGAGCCGGTGCTCTGCACCACGTCGACCTCGGACCACAGCCCGCCCGCCCGGACCAGGCCGCGCCGCAGCGCCCCGGCGTTCAGGGGCGGGCGGTCGAGGTCGGACCAGCGGCTGCCGTGCGGCGCGTCGTCCGGGTTGCCGTCTGCGTCGGGGTTGTCGTCTGCTGCATCTCGCGGCGTCATGCAAGCCACCCTAGGTGTGGGAAACGCCGCACTGCCGATCGGTGGACCCCCTACTACGCTACGAATGAGTAACCGTCCCCCCTTGTGAGCAGGCAGGGAGCCGCGATCCCGATGTCCGAGCCGAAAGAGCGCCAAGAGATCGACATTCACACGACCGCGGGCAAGATCGCGGATCTCCAGCGCCGCGTCCTGGCAGCGACGCACGCCGGCTCCGAGCGCGCCGTGGAGAAGCAGCACGCCAAGGGGAAGCTGACGGCCCGCGAGCGGATCGAACTGCTGCTCGACGAGGGGTCGTTCGTGGAGCTGGACGAGTTCGCCCGGCATCGCTCCACCAACTTCGGCCTGGAGCAGAACCGGCCGTACGGGGACGGCGTCGTCACCGGCTACGGCATGGTCGACGGCCGCCCGGTCGCGGTGTTCTCGCAGGACTTCACCGTCTTCGGCGGAGCGCTCGGCGAGGTCTACGGGCAGAAGATCGTCAAGGTGATGGACTTCGCCCTGAAGACGGGCTGCCCGGTCATCGGGATCAACGACTCGGGCGGCGCCCGGATCCAGGAGGGGGTCGCCTCCCTCGGCGCCTACGGGGAGATCTTCCGCCGCAACACCCACGCCTCCGGTGTGATCCCGCAGATCAGCCTGGTCGTGGGCCCGTGCGCGGGCGGCGCGGTCTACTCGCCGGCGATCACCGACTTCACGATCATGGTCGACCAGACCTCGCACATGTTCATCACCGGCCCGGACGTCATCAAGACGGTCACCGGCGAGGACGTCGGCTTCGAGGAGCTGGGCGGCGCCCGCACCCACAACACCGCCTCCGGCGTGGCCCACCACATGGCCGGGGACGAGAAGGACGCAATCGAGTACGTCAAGCAGCTGCTGTCGTACCTGCCGTCGAACAACCTCTCCGAGCCGCCGGTCTTCCCCGAGGAGGCCGACGTGGCGGTCTCCGCCGAGGACCTGGAGCTGGACACGGTCGTCCCGGACAGCGCGAACCACCCGTACGACATGCACACGGTGATCGAGCACGTCCTGGACGACGCCGAGTTCTTCGAGACCCAGCCGCTGTTCGCGCCGAACATCCTCACCGGGTTCGGGCGGGTGGAGGGCCACCCGGTCGGCATCGTCGCCAACCAGCCGATGCAGTTCGCCGGCTGTCTGGACATCGACGCCTCCGAGAAGGCCGCCCGCTTCGTACGGACGTGCGACGCCTTCAACGTGCCGGTGCTCACCTTCGTCGACGTGCCCGGCTTCCTCCCGGGCGTCGACCAGGAGCACACCGGCATCATCCGCCGCGGCGCCAAGCTGATCTTCGCCTACGCCGAGGCGACGGTCCCGCTGATCACGGTGATCACCCGCAAGGCCTTCGGCGGCGCCTACGACGTCATGGGGTCCAAGCACCTCGGCGCCGACCTCAACCTGGCCTGGCCGACCGCCCAGATCGCCGTCATGGGCGCCCAGGGGGCGGTCAACATCCTGCACCGCCGCACGATCGCCGAGGCCGAGGCGGCGGGCGACGCCGAGGCGACGCGCGCCCGGCTGATCCAGGAGTACGAGGACGCGCTGCTCAACCCCTACGTGGCGGCCGAACGCGGGTACGTCGACGCGGTGATCAAGCCGTCGGACACCCGTTCCCATCTTGTGCGCGGGCTGCGTCAGCTCCGCACCAAGCGGGAATCCCTGCCTCCGAAGAAGCACGGCAACATCCCCCTGTAAGGAGCCGCTGTGATCAAGGTCCTACGAGGCAACCCGACCCCGGAGGAGCTTGCCGCCGCCCTGGCGGTGGTCCGGGCCCGCGCCGCGGCGGCTGCGGAGCCGTCCGGCGCGGTGGGCCCCCGGGACGCGTGGTCCGACCCGTCGCGGCTCGCCGCGCGGCGGGTCCCGTCGCCGGGCCCCGCGGCCTGGTCCCGCACGTACTGGCCGGGCTGAGCGGGGAGCCCGGGGCTCCGCCCCGGAATAGTTGAGTACGCGTACTCAGGCGCGCGGCGCCGCGTGGGCCGCAGGATCGGGGGATGTTGTGGTCCGATCCCGAGAACGAGCCGCCGAAGGAACTGCGTGACACGCAGGACATGTTGCGGCGGCTCGGCGTTCTCATGGCGCTGGCCATGGTGCTGGCCATGTTCGTGATCGGCGTGAGGTGAGCCGGAGGAGCCGCCGCCGATACGCTGACCGTATGACAGACCAGCCCCGCCGCCGACTCGTGCTCGCCTCCCAGTCCCCCGCCCGGCTCGGGCTGCTCCGGCAGGCCGGGCTCGATCCGGAGGTCGTCGTGAGCGGCGTCGACGAGGACGCCGTCACCGCGCCCACCCCCGCCGAACTCGCGCTCGCCCTCGCCGAGGCGAAGGCCTCCGTGGTGGCGGCCCGGCCGGAGCTCCGGGGCGCGCTGGTGATCGGCTGCGACTCGGTGCTCGACCTCGACGGCCAGGCCCTCGGCAAGCCCGCCGACGCCGAGGAGGCCACCGCCCGCTGGAAAGCGATGCGCGGCCGGGCCGGCACCCTGCAGACCGGGCACTGCGTCTGGGACACGGAGAGCGGGCGGCACGCCTCTGCCACCGCCTCCACCGTGGTCCGCTTCGGCGAGCCGACCGACGACGAGATCGCCGCGTACGTCGCCTCGGGCGAGCCCCTCTACGTGGCGGGCGCTTTCACCCTGGACGGCCGTTCGGCGCCCTTCATCGACGGCATCGACGGCGACCACGGCAACGTCATCGGCATCAGCCTGCCCCTGGTCCGCCGCCTGCTGGCGGAACTCGGCGTGGGCATCACCGAGTTGTGGGCGCCGACCGCGGGCTGATCAGGAGGTCCGGGCCTCGGCCGGAGGAGGGGTGAGGGGTGTGGGCGGCGCCTCATGCGCGTGATCCGTCGGCTTCGCGAGCCCAAGCGAACCGGCGGGGCCCTCCAAGCCAGGGTCCACTTCGGAGCCAGCGTTCGCTTCGGAGCCAGGGTCCGCTTCGGTGCCGGGACCGTCCGCCTCCCCGGGTCCGCCGTCCCCCGCCTCACCCGCCGGTCCCTCCTCGTGGTCGTGCGTCATCAGCAGCAGCACGATGAGGGCGAGCACCACCACCATGAACACGAACGCCCGCGGGCCCACCAGCCCCCAGGCGAACGCGCCCAGGAGGCCGTGCACCACGGCCGCGCTGATCAGCAGGACACGCCCGACGCCGGCCGGGCGGCGGCCCCGCAGCGCCACGAGCAGGGCGACCAGGCCGCACAGGGCGAAGTAGAGGCCGAAGACCAGACCGCCGGCCTTCGACGAGGTCGACATGACGTTCGGATCCAGGCCCGCCAGCGACATCCTCTGCCGGTGCACGACCACGCCGAGGAACCAGTTCAGTGCCGCCACGCCGAACGCCTCGGCGAAGAGCACGAGCGCCACCACCCACGCCACCGGTCTGCGCACCACCGGTCCCACCCACTTCCGCCTGCCGCTCCGCCCGGACCCTGTTACCGCGAGTACTGCCCATACATCGTGAACGCTACTAACGGGTAAACCCGGGGACAAGAGTCCTGCCACCGGCAAAGAATCATTGGGCCATTCGTAGGGACTCCACAAAGAAACGAAGTGCGTCGCAGCACGCCCTCACAGAGACCTTGGCCACATGGGAGGGCTAGGGTTTTCCGGAGGAGTCCTGCGTACAGCGATGCGACAAGGGATTTCGCAGGTCGAGCGCGCCTCGAATCACGCTCCGTGTGGGCAAGCTCACCATCGGGGACGGGTCGAAGTGCCGTGTCGGCAGTCCCTAAACTCGGCTTGTTTCAAGGAGGGAGCCTCAATCGTGCGCAAGGTGCTCATCGCCAACCGTGGCGAAATCGCTGTCCGCGTTGCCCGGGCCTGCCGGGACGCCGGGATCGCGAGCGTGGCCGTATACGCCGACCCGGACCGGGACGCTCTGCATGTCCGCGCCGCGGATGAGGCGTTCGCCCTGGGCGGTGACACCCCGGCCACCAGCTACCTGGACATCGACAAGGTCCTGAAGGCCGCGAAGGAGTCCGGCGCGGACGCGATCCACCCCGGGTACGGCTTCCTCTCGGAGAACGCCGAATTCGCCCAGGCCGTGCTGGACGCGGACCTCATCTGGATCGGCCCGCCGCCGCAGGCCATCCGCGACCTCGGCGACAAGGTCGCGGCGAGGCACATCGCCCAGCGCGCCGGCGCGCCCCTGGTGGCCGGCACCCCCGACCCGGTCTCCGGCGCCGACGAGGTCGTCGCCTTCGCCGAGGAGCACGGCCTGCCGATCGCCATCAAGGCCGCCTTCGGTGGCGGCGGGCGCGGTCTGAAGGTCGCCCGCACCCTGGACGAGGTCCCCGAGCTGTACGAGTCGGCGGTGCGCGAGGCCGTGGCCGCCTTCGGCCGCGGCGAGTGCTTCGTCGAGCGCTACCTGGACCGTCCCCGGCACGTGGAGACCCAGTGCCTGGCCGACCGCCACGGCAACGTGGTCGTCGTCTCCACCCGTGACTGCTCCCTCCAGCGCCGCCACCAGAAGCTGGTCGAGGAGGCCCCGGCGCCGTTCCTGTCCGAGGAGCAGGTCGCCGAGCTGTACCGCGCCTCCAAGGCGATCCTGAAGGAGGCCGGCTACGTCGGCGCCGGCACCTGCGAGTTCCTGGTCGGCCAGGACGGCACGATCTCCTTCCTGGAGGTCAACACCCGCCTCCAGGTCGAGCACCCGGTCACCGAGGAGGTCGCCGGCATCGACCTGGTGCGCGAGATGTTCCGCGTCGCCGACGGCGAGGAACTCGGCTACGACGACCCGCCGTTGCGCGGCCACTCCTTCGAGTTCCGCATCAACGGCGAGGACCCGGGCCGAAACTTCCTGCCCGCCCCCGGCACCGTGACGAACTTCGCCGCGCCCTCCGGTCCCGGCGTCCGTCTGGACGCGGGCGTGGAGTCCGGCAGCGTCATCGGCCCGGCCTGGGACTCCCTGCTGGCCAAGCTGATCGTGACCGGCCGCACCCGCAAGGAAGCCCTCCAGCGGGCCGCCCGCGCCCTGGAGGAGTTCCAGGTCGAGGGCATGGCCACCGCGATCCCCTTCCACCGCGCGGTCGTCACCGACCCGGCGTTCGCCCCCGAACTCACCGGCTCCAGCGACCCCTTCACGGTCCACACCCGCTGGATCGAGACCGAGTTCGTCAACGACATCAAGCCCTTCACCGCCCTCGCCGAGGCCGAGGCCGACGAGGAGGCGGGCCGCGAGACCGTCGTCGTCGAGGTCGGCGGCAAGCGCCTGGAGGTCTCCCTGCCCACCTCGCTGGGCATGTCCCTGGCCCGCACCGGCCTCGCCGCGGGCGCCAAGCCCAAGCGCCGCGCCGCGAAGAAGTCCGGCCCCGTCGCCTCCGGCGACACCCTCGCCTCGCCGATGCAGGGCACCATCGTCAAGGTCGCCGTCGAGGAGGGCCAGGAGGTCAAGGAGGGCGACCTGGTCGTCGTCCTGGAGGCCATGAAGATGGAGCAGCCCCTCAACGCCCACCGCAGCGGCACCATCAAGGGCCTGTCGGCCGACGTCGGCGCCTCCGTCACCTCCGGC
Organism: Streptomyces sp. NPDC014889; assembly: GCF_043081205.1. Classification (NCBI taxonomy): domain Bacteria; kingdom Bacillati; phylum Actinomycetota; class Actinomycetes; order Kitasatosporales; family Streptomycetaceae; genus Streptomyces; species Streptomyces sp. NPDC014889. Next base: position 111,988 of record NZ_JBIBWH010000004.1, on the reverse strand, counting down.
GCCGTCATCTGCGAGATCAAGGACTGATCTCCCGGAGCAGCCGCACCAGCACACGCAGGAGCCCGGCGAGCCGCGCGAGCGGCCGCCGGGCTCCGTGCTTTTCATGCTCTTCGAAGCCCTCAGCGCCTCCGGAGGTCCGCCACCCGTGCGGCCGGGCGTTCCGTGCCGTTCGGCTGGTCACCGCCCAGGGGCGCCGGGCGGAGGTTCGCGCCCGTCGGCTGGGTGCGGCGGGGGCCGGGGAGGGGCACCTCACGGCGGCGGTCGCGGGGCGGGGGCTGGTCCGTAGCCGGGTTTCCCGTCGCGCCGGTCACGGCGATCTGGACGCCCTGGTCGGCGAGGGCCTGGAGCTCGGTGGCCGCGCGGTCGTCGTGGGCCGGGGGATCGTCCGTCACCAGGCGGGTGATGAGGTCGGTCGGGACGGTCTGGAACATCGTGTCCGTACCGAGCTTGGAGTGGTCGGCGAGGACCACCACCTCCGCGGCGGCCTGCACCAGGGCCCGGTCGACGGACGCCGACAGCATGTTGGAGGTGGACAGGCCGCGCTCGGCCGTCAGTCCGCTCCCCGAAAGGAATGCCTTGGACACCCGCAGCCCGTGCAGGGACTGCTCCGCCCCCGAGCCGACGAGCGCGTAGTTGGAGCCGCGCAGCGTGCCGCCGGTCATCACGACCTCCACGCGGTTGGCGTGGGCCAGCGCCTGGGCGACCAGCAGGGAGTTGGTGACGACGGTCAGGCCGGGTACCCGGGCGAGCCTGCGGGCCAGCTCCTGAGTGGTCGTACCCGCGCCCACGACGATCGCCTCGCCCTCTTCGACGAGGCCCGCGGCGAGGTCGGCGACGGCCGTCTTCTCCGCGGTCGCGAGATGCGACTTCTGCGGGAAGCCGGACTCCCGGGTGAACCCACCCGGGAGTACCGCACCGCCGTGCCGGCGGTCGAGGAGTCCTTCGGCCTCCAGCGCCCGCACGTCCCGCCGTACGGTCACTTCGGAGGTCTGGACGACGCGGGCGAGTTCACGGAGCGACACGGCACCGTTCGCTCGCACCATTTCGAGGATCAATTGGCGACGTTCAGCAGCGAACACGAAACTGACAGTAACCCCAGCGACCGTCTGCTTTCAGCAGTTTGCGCCGAATAGCAGATGTTGTTCGCAACGCAGGGGGCGAAGTGGTATAGGACCTGTTCCGCTCGCTCGTGCCGCCGGCAAGGTCCGCAACTCCCCGTGACCGGCGGGGAGTCGGAACCCGGGCGCCTAGGCCTCGCCCGTCGCCTTGCGTGTGTGCAACTGCCGTGCCACCTCGGCGATCGATCCCGACAGCGAGGGGTACACGGTGAAGGCGTTCGCGATCTGTTCGACCGTCAGATTGTTGTCGACGGCGATCGAGATGGGGTGGATCAGTTCCGAGGCACGCGGGGCCACGACCACGCCGCCGACCACGATCCCCGTGCCCGGGCGGCAGAAGATCTTGACGAAGCCGTCCCGGATGCCCTGCATCTTGGCGCGCGGGTTGCGCAGCAGCGGCAGCTTCACGCAGCGGGCGTCGATCTTGCCGGCGTCCACGTCGGCCTGGGAGTAGCCGACGGTGGCGATCTCGGGGTCGGTGAAGACGTTGGAGGAGACCGTCTTCAGGTTCAGCGGGGCCACCGCGTCGCCCAGGAAGTGGTACATCGCGATGCGTCCCTGCATCGCCGCCACCGACGCCAGCGCGAAGACCCCGGTCACGTCACCGGCCGCGTACACGCCCGGAGCCGTCGTCCGCGACACCTTGTCGGTCCAGATGTGACCGGACTCGCGCAGTTTGACGCCGGCCTCCTCCAGGCCCAGCCCGGCACTGTTGGGGATGGCGCCGACGGCCATCAGGCAGTGGCTGCCCGTGATGACCCGGCCGTCCGCCAGCGTCACCTCCACCCGGTCCCCGACCCGCTTGGCCGCGGCGGCCCGCGAGCGCGCCATGACGTTCATGCCGCGGCGGCGGAAGACGTCCTCCAGGACGGCGGCCGCGTCCGGGTCCTCGCCCGGCAGCACGCGGTCGCGGGAGGACACCAGGGTGACCTTGGAACCGAGCGCCTGGTAGGCGCCCGCGAACTCGGCGCCGGTGACGCCCGAGCCGACCACGATGAGCTCGTCGGGCAGCTCGTCGAGATCGTAGACCTGGGTCCAGTTGAGGATGCGCTCGCCGTCCGGCTGGGCGTCGGGCAGCTCGCGCGGGTGGCCGCCGGTCGCGATCAGCACGGCGTCCGCGGTGAGCCTCTCCTCGCTCCCGTCGGCCACCCGGACGACGACCGTGCGCGACCCGTCGAGCGCCTGCATGCCCTCCAGCCGGCCACGCCCGCGCATGACCCGGGCGCCGGCCCGCGTCACGGACGCGGTGATGTCGTGGGACTGGGCGAGCGCGAGCCGCTTCACCCGTCGGTTGACCTTCCCCAGGTCGACGCCGACGACCCGGGCGACCAGGTCCGCGGGCAGCGCCTGGGCGGGGCCGCTGCCGGAGTCGGCGACGGTGATCCCTAGCTCCTCGTACGACGAGTCGAAGGTGGTCATCACCTCGGCCGTAGCGATAAGGGTCTTCGACGGCACGCAGTCGGTCAGCACCGACGCTCCGCCCAGACCGTCGCAGTCGACGACGGTCACCTCCGCGCCGAGCTGCGCCGCCACCAGCGCCGCTTCGTAGCCGCCGGGTCCACCACCGATGATCACGATCCGAGTCACGTACTCCATTGTCCCGCACCGTTCAAAGTGCTACGGCCCCGGGGCACGGCACGGTGGTCCCGCGTTGCCCGTGGGACCCGTGAGACGGATGCGCGGCTGCCGTACGCTCGACGCATGTCGCTCTATGCCGCATACGCCGGCAATCTCGACGCGCGGGTGATGTCCCGCCGCGCCCCGCACTCGCCGCTGCGTGCCACGGGCTGGATGAACGGCTGGCGGCTGACCTTCGGCGGGGAGCAGATGGGCTGGGAGGGCGCGCTGGCGACCCTTGTGGAGGATCCGATCTCCCAGGTCTTCGTGGCCCTGTACGACATCGCCCCGATGGACGAGGACGCCCTCGACCGCTGGGTGGGCGTGGGGCTCGGCGTCTACCGGCGGGCACGCGTGCGCGTCCACACCCTGGAGGGCGAGGAACGGGCCTGGGTCTACGTCCTCGACGGCTACGAGGGCGGCCTCCCCTCCGCCCGCTACCTCGGCGAGATCGCGGACGCGGCGGAGTCGGCGGGGGCGCCCCACGACTATGTGATGGAGCTGCGCAAGCGGCCGTGCTGAGCGGCGGCGCGGGGCTCCCGGAAGCCTGACCGGACCGTCGTACGGGCCCCTCCGGAGCCGTTCCTCGTCGGAAACGACAAGACAACGATCGCATTGCCGTGACCATCGGCATCTACGCGCGTAGGCGAATACCGGCTACGCTCTTCCGCGTGAACGCATCTCTCCTTCCGGACGACATCCAGGGCGACCCCTACGCCGCCGCCGACGCCGCCGCCGCGCGCCTGCGCGAACTCACGGGTGCCGAGTCCCACGACGTCGCCCTCGTGATGGGGTCCGGCTGGGCACCGGCCGTCGACGCCCTGGGAACCCCCGACGCCGAGTTCCAGGTCACCGAGCTGCCCGGATTCCCGCCGCCGGCGGTCGAGGGCCACGGCGGCAAGGTCCGCTCGTACACCATCGGGGACAGCCGTGCGCTGGTCTTCCTGGGCCGCACCCACTACTACGAGGGCCGGGGCGTCGCCGCCGTGGCCCACGGCGTGCGGACCGCCGTCGCGGCCGGCTGCAAGACGATCGTGCTCACCAACGGCTGCGGCGGCCTGCGCGAGGGCATGCGCCCCGGCCAGCCGGTGCTGATCAGCGACCACCTCAACCTGACGGCCACCTCGCCGATCGTGGGCGCCAACTTCGTCGACCTCACCGACCTGTACTCCCCGCGCCTGCGCGCCCTGTGCAAGGAGGTCGACCCCACCCTGGAGGAAGGCGTCTACGCGCAGTTCCCCGGCCCGCACTACGAGACGCCGGCGGAGATCCGCATGGCCCGCACCATCGGCGCGGACCTGGTAGGCATGTCCACCGTCCTGGAGGCGATCGCCGCCCGCGAGGCGGGCGCGGAGGTCCTCGGCATCTCCCTGGTGACCAACCTCGCCGCGGGCATGACCGGCGAGCCCCTCAACCACGAGGAGGTCCTCCAGGCGGGCCGCGACAGCGCCACCCGCATGGGCTCCCTGCTGACCCAGGTGCTGGGCCGGCTGTAGGAACCACGCGGCCCGCCGGAAGGCAGCCCCCCCCCCCCCCCAACGGCGACGGGGAGGACGCCGAACGGCGGAAGGGGCCGTGGGGGTGGGTCGACAGCCCGCCGCATACTTCGTCTCTGCCCAGTCCGACCATGGAGATACTGGGCAGTACGCCCGAGCGCGGCGGGCCGGCCCCACCCCCACGGCCCCGACCCACAACGCACCCCGGGCGCCCCGGCACCGACCGCCGGAGCAACCGGCACGCACCGCCGGAGGCACCGGCACCCACCGCCGGAGGCCCGGGCAGACACACACACGAGAGGCTGACCCCAACGTGCACGACGACCTCATCGCACGGGCCAAGGCGTGGCTGGCCGAGGACCCCGACGCCGAGACCCGTGACGAACTCGCCCGGCTCCTGGACACCGAGGACATCGAGGAGCTGACCGCGCGCTTCGCCGGCACCCTCCAGTTCGGTACCGCGGGCCTCCGCGGCGAACTCGGCGCCGGGCCCATGCGCATGAACCGCGCCGTCGTCATCCGCGCCGCCGCCGGCCTCGCCGCGTACCTGAAGAAGAACAGCCCCGCACAGGGAGAGCAGGCCGGCCTCGTCGTCGTCGGCTACGACGCCCGCCACAAGTCCGCCGACTTCGCCCGCGACACCGCCGCCGTCATGACCGGCGCCGGGCTGCGCGCCGTCGTGCTCCCCCGCCCCCTGCCCACCCCGGTCCTCGCCTTCGCTATCAGGCACCTGGGCGCGGTCGCAGGCGTGGAGGTCACCGCCAGCCACAACCCGCCCCGCGACAACGGCTACAAGGTCTACCTGGGCGACGGCTCCCAGATCGTGCCGCCCGCCGACGCGGGGATCGCCGCCGAGATCGACGCGATCAAGAGCCTCCACGACGTCCCCCGTCCGGACTCCGGCTGGGAGACGCTCGACGACTCCGTCCTGGAGGCCTATCTCGCCCGCACGGACGCGGTCCTCGCCCCGGGCTCGCCGCGCACGGCCCGCACCGTCTACACGGCCATGCACGGCGTCGGCAAGGACACCCTCCTCGCCGCGTTCGCCCGGGCCGGCTTCCCGGCCCCCGAGCTGGTCCTCGAACAGGCCGAGCCGGACCCGGACTTCCCGACCGTCGCCTTCCCCAACCCGGAGGAGCCCGGCGCGATGGACCTGGCGTTCGCCAGGGCCCGCGCGACCGACCCCGACCTGATCGTCGCCAACGACCCGGACGCCGACCGCTGCGCGGTGGCCGTCAAGGACGGCTCCGACTGGCGCATGCTGCGCGGCGACGAGGTCGGCGCCCTGCTCGCCGCCCACCTGGTCTCCCGCGGCGCGACCGGCACCTTCGCGGAGTCGATCGTCTCCTCCTCCCTCCTCGGCCGCATCGCCGAGAAGGCGAACCTGCCGTACGAGGAGACCCTCACCGGCTTCAAGTGGATCGCCCGCGTGGAGGGCATGCGCTACGGCTACGAGGAGGCCCTCGGCTACTGCGTCGACCCCGACGGCGTACGCGACAAGGACGGCATCACCGCCGCCCTGCTGATCACCGAGCTGGCATCGCGGCTCAAGCAGGAGGGCCGCACCCTCCTGGACCTGCTCGACGACCTCGCCGTCGAGCACGGCCTGCACGCCACCGACCAGCTCTCGGTCCGCGTTCAGGACCTCTCGCTGATCGCCGACGCGATGCGGCGCCTGCGCGAGCAGCCCCCGACCGCGCTCGCGGGCCTGCGCGTCACCCGCGCCGAGGACCTCACCCGGGGCACGGACCGGCTGCCGCCCACCGACGGTCTGCGCTACACCCTCGACGGCGCCCGCGTGATCGTCCGGCCCAGCGGCACGGAGCCCAAGCTGAAGTGCTACCTGGAGGTCGTGGTTCCGGTCGGCGCCCACACCGACCTCCCGGCGGCCCGCGCCGAGGCCACCGCGCTGCTCGCGTCGATCAAGCGTGACCTGTCGGCCGCCGCGGGCATCTGACCCGTACGGAAACGGAACGGGTGCCCCTCACCGCGAGGGACACCCGTTCCGGCCGGAAAACAGCGGGAGACACCCGGCGCACACACGTCCGACCGGGCACCGGACGGGCACACGCGTCACGGACACCGAACGGACGGACGCGTACGGCGCCGGACGGGCACACGCGCCGCCGGCACACACGTCGCCGACGCGCCCGCGTCAACCCACCGCGATCAGAATCGCCAGCACCACCGCGCCGGCCACCGCCGGACCCACGATCTCGTACGCCCAGCGGACCGTCACCTCGCCCTGGGCGCTCTCGGCGTGCTCGCGGACCTCGTGCAGCTCGCGCAGGTCGTCCATGAACTGGTCGCCCGCCGCGCGGACGGGACCGTCGGTGGCCGCGCCCCCGAACCGGGGGGCGCCGCCGGCGCGTCCGCCGGGTGTGCCCGCCGCCGCGCGCTCGCCCGCCGCCTCGGCCCGCGCCTGCTGCCGGGCGGCCCGCTTGCGCCCCCGCAGCGAGACGGGCACCGCCCAGAGCTGGTACTTGGTGCCGGACTGGTCGAACACCTCGTTGGAGAAGCCGGAGCGCAGGCCGGAGACCTGGCCCCAGGGCAGCACGATCACGCGGAAGGGGTTGCGGACGCGCAGCCGGTCGCTGTTGGCGTACACGGCGGGCCGCAGGGTGAAGGCGACCACGAGCGGCACGACGAGGATCATCCCGGCGAGCGCCAGCCACGGGGTGCGGCCCTCGCCGACCACCAGCGCGTCGATGCCCAGCCAGCCGACGACGGCGAGGAGCAGGACACCGCTCGCGATGCCTGCGGACGACCGGTTGACCCGGTCCTTGAACTCGGGGGCGGCGGGTCGCGGCGCGGGGGGTTCGTGCTCGGGCGTCGTCATGGTCCCGATTCTGCCCGACGGCCCGGCGGGCTCTCATCCGCGGTGCCCCGGGACGGGACGGGCACCGTGCGAAGACCGGCCGGGTCACAAGATAAGCACCGGGGCTGTACAGCCGCTACGCGCGTAGATATGCTCGCCTGGTGACCATGCCCACCACTGCACCCCCTCTCGCTGACGTCACCGCGTCCGACAGCACGCTGCGCCGCTTCCTGCACGGGCTGCCCGGTGTCGACGCGGTCGGCCTGGAGGCGCGCGCCGCCTCGCTCGGCACCCGTTCCATCAAGACCACCGCGAAGGCGTACGCCATCGACCTCGCCATCTCGATGGTCGACCTGACGACGCTGGAAGGCGCGGACACCCCGGGCAAGGTCCGGGCGCTCGGCGCCAAGGCGGTCCATCCCGACCCGACGGACCGTACGGCCCCCGCCACGGCCGCGGTCTGCGTCTACCCCGACATGGTGGCCGCCGCCAAGGAGGCCGTGGCCGGCTCGACCGTGAAGGTCGCCTCGGTCGCCACCGCCTTCCCGGCCGGCCGGGCGTCGCTGGGCGTGAAGCTGGCGGACGTGCGTGAGGCGGTCGCCGCGGGCGCCGACGAGATCGACATGGTCATCGACCGCGGGGCGTTCCTCGCCGGCAGGTACCTGAAGGTGTACGACGAGATCGTCGCCGTGAAGGAGGCCTGCGGGAGCTCCGCCCGTCTGAAGGTCATCTTCGAGACCGGCGAGCTGTCCACGTACGACAACATCCGCCGGGCGAGCTGGCTCGGCATGCTGGCGGGCGCCGACTTCATCAAGACCTCCACCGGCAAGGTCGCCGTCAACGCCACCCCGGCCAACACGCTGCTGATGCTGGAGGCCGTCCGTGACTTCCGGGCGCAGACCGGCGTGCAGGTCGGCGTGAAGCCGGCCGGCGGCATCCGCACCTCCAAGGACGCGATCAAGTTCCTGGTCCTGGTCAACGAGACCGCCGGCGGGGACTGGCTGGACAACCACTGGTTCCGCTTCGGCGCCTCCTCGCTCCTGAACGACCTGCTGATGCAGCGTCAGAAGCTGGCCACCGGCCGCTACTCCGGTCCCGACTACGTGACGGTGGACTGAGATCCCATGAACACGGAAAACCAGATTTCCCCCTTCGAATACGCACCGGCGCCCGAGTCCCGCTCGATCGTCGACATCGCGCCGTCCTACGGCCTGTTCATCGACGGCGAGTTCGCCGAGGCGGCCGACGGCAAGGTCTTCAAGACGGTCTCCCCCAGCTCCGAGGAGGTGCTGTCCGAGGTCGCCCAGGCCGGCGAGGCGGACGTGGACCGCGCGGTGAAGGCGGCCCGCAAGGCCTTCGTGAAGTGGTCGGCGCTGCCCGGCTCCGAGCGCGCCAAGTACCTGTTCCGCATCGCCCGCATCGTCCAGGAGCGCAGCCGTGAGCTGGCGGTCCTGGAGACGCTGGACAACGGCAAGCCGATCCGGGAGACCCGGGACGCGGACCTGCCCCTGGTGGCCGCGCACTTCTTCTACTACGCCGGCTGGGCGGACAAGCTCGACCACGCTGGCTTCGGGCCGGCCCCGAAGCCGCTGGGCGTGGCCGGCCAGGTCATCCCGTGGAACTTCCCGCTGCTGATGCTGGCGTGGAAGATCGCCCCCGCGCTGGCGACCGGCAACACGGTGGTGCTCAAGCCCGCCGAGACGACGCCGCTCTCCGCGCTGTTCTTCGCGGACGTCTGCCGCCAGGCGGGCCTGCCGAAGGGTGTCGTCAACATCCTTCCCGGCTACGGCGACGCGGGCGCCGCGCTGGTGGCGCACCCGGACGTGAACAAGGTCGCCTTCACCGGCTCCACGGCCGTCGGCAAGGCGATCGCGCGCACGGTCGCCGGCACGGACAAGAAGCTCACCCTCGAACTGGGCGGCAAGGGCGCCAACATCGTCTTCGACGACGCGCCGATCGACCAGGCCGTCGAGGGCATCGTGAACGGCATCTTCTTCAACCAGGGCCAGGTCTGCTGCGCGGGCTCGCGGCTGCTGGTGCAGGAGTCGATCCACGACGAGCTGCTGGACTCCCTCAAGCGCAGGCTCTCCACCCTGCGCCTGGGCGATCCGCTCGACAAGAACACCGACATCGGCGCGATCAACTCCGCCGAGCAGCTGGCCCGGATCACCGCGCTCGCCGACCAGGGCGAGGCGGAGGGCGCCGAGCGCTGGTCGCCCGCCTGCGAACTGCCGGAGAGCGGCTACTGGTTCGCCCCGACGCTGTTCACCGGCGTCACCCAGGCGCACACCATCGCCCGGGACGAGATCTTCGGCCCGGTGCTCTCCGTCCTCACCTTCCGCACCCCGGACGAGGCCGTCGCCAAGGCCAACAACACCCCGTACGGGCTGTCGGCGGGCATCTGGACGGAGAAGGGCTCCCGGATCCTGGCGGTGGCGAGCAAGCTGCGCGCCGGTGTCGTCTGGTCCAACACGTTCAACAAGTTCGATCCGACCTCGCCGTTCGGCGGCTACAAGGAGTCGGGCTTCGGCCGCGAGGGCGGTCGGCACGGCCTGGAGGCGTACCTCGATGTCTGAGAAGTCGGAGAAGTCCGGGGCGACGACCGAGCCGCGGCTTTCGGTCCTCAAGACCTACAAGCTGTACGTGGGCGGCAAGTTCCCGCGTTCCGAGAGCGGCCGGGTGTACGAGGTGAGCGACGCGAAGGGCAACTGGCTGGCGAACGTTCCGCGCTCGTCCCGCAAGGACGCCCGTGACGCGGTCGTGGCCGCGCGCAAGGCGTTCGGGGCGTGGTCCGGCGCGACCGCGTACAACCGGGGCCAGATCCTCTACCGCATCGCCGAGATGCTGGAGGGCCGCCGCGAGCAGTTCGTCCGCGAGGTCGCCGAGGCCGAGGGCCTGTCCAAGGCCAGGGCGGCCGCCCAGGTGGACGCGGCGATCGACCGCTGGGTCTGGTACGCGGGCTGGACCGACAAGATCGCCCAGGTGGTGGGCGGCGGAAACCCGGTCGCAGGCCCGTACTTCAACCTCTCCTCCCCCGAGCCGACCGGCGTGGTGACCGTCCTGGCCCCGCAGGAGTCGTCGTTCCTGGGCCTGGTCTCGGTGATCGCCCCGGTGATCGCGACCGGCAACACGGCGGTGGTGGTCGCGAGCGAGAAGCACCCCCTCCCCGCGCTGTCCCTCGGCGAGGTGCTGGCCACCTCCGACCTGCCGGGCGGTGTGGTGAACGTCCTGTCCGGCCGTACGGCGGAGATCGCCGCGCCGCTCGCCGCGCACCAGGACGTCAACGCGATCGACCTCGCGGGCGCCGACGCGGAACTGGCGCGGGAGCTGGAGGTCGCGGCGGCGGACAACCTCAAGCGCGTCCTTCGTCCACAACCTGTGGACCACGCCGCGACGCCGGGCATCGACCGCATGACGGCCTTCCTGGAGACCAAGACGGTCTGGCACCCGACGGGCTCCCTGGGCGCGTCCGGCTCGGCCTACTGAGCCGTGCGGGGCACCGCACGCGCCCCGCACGAAACGAGAGCCGCGTCTCCCCTCCGTCCGGGGGAGGCGCGGCTCTCCGTGTTCCTCGGGTCACTCGGGTCGCCCGGGTCAGCGCACCGATCCGAGCAACTGGCCGACGACCGGCACGGCGCCCACCGACGGGGCCTGGGCCACCGGGCCGGTGAGCATCTGCGAGCTGACCGGCCGGAAGTCGGCGACCTGGGTGCCGACGCCGTTGTCGAGCGGGTCGACTCCGGTGCCCGCGAGCGGGTTGGGCTTGAGGGCCGCGACCGTTCCCGTGGTGTGGCCGACCGTGCCGGCCAGCGCCTGCACGCCCGACTGCGCGTCGGCCCGGCCCAGCGAGCCGAGCAGGCGGCCCTCGCCGCCGCCCGGGAGGATCTCCGCAGAGGCCGTCGTCGCCCCCACACCCAGGGCGGCCCCGGCGGTCACGACGGCGACCAGAGCGCGCCGGGCGGTGGGACGGGGGGAGGACGCGTGTCGAGCCATGACTGGTGCCGCCTTACGCATGCGGTGGGTAACGAGAACAGCGCACAGGGTAGTTGAGACGTAACCCACGTTCCAAAGCCGACCCGCGGGGTCGGCAGGCGCGCCACCATGCGTCAAACTGGTGTTCCGTGAGCCTTCATCCTCCGTCTCCCGCCCGTGTCGTGCTGCTGTGCGGCCCCTCGGGCTCGGGCAAGTCCCTGGTCGCCGCCCGCTCCGGACTGCCCGTACTGCGCCTCGACGACTTCTACAAGGAGGCCGGCGACCCGACGCTGCCGCTGGTCGCGGGGAGTTCGGACATCGACTGGGACCACCCCGGCTCCTGGGACGCGGACGCCGCGGTCACGGCGATCGGCCGGCTGTGCGCGACGGGCACCACGAGCGTGCCGGTGTACGACATCTCGCTGAGCGCCCGCACCGGCGAGGACATCCTGCACATCGGCCGCACCCCGCTGTACATCGCGGAGGGCATCTTCGCCGCCGAGATCGTGGGACGCTGCCGGGAACTCGGCGTGCTGGCCGACGCGCTGTGCCTGAACCGCGGACCGTTCACGACGTTCCGGCGGCGCTTCCTGCGGGATCTGAAGGAGGGCCGCAAGTCGGTGCCGTTCCTGGTGCGCCGCGGCTGGCGGCTGATGCGCGCCGAGCGCTCGATCGTGGCCCGTCAGATCGCGCTGGGCGCCCGCGCCTGCGACCGGGACGAGGCCCTGGGCCGGCTGGCCGCCGCGGCGGCGGGACGGCAGGCGCAGACGCGGACGGCCGCCTGACCGGCGTACGGCTCAACCGGCGTACGTGACACGGGCATACGTGACACGGGCGTACGACCTCGTACGGCACAGGCGCCCGGAAGGGAGACACGAAAGCGGGACTGGACAGACCCCCCGGTCCTCCAGCCCCGCTCCCCTTGGTGCTCCCCCACTTTCCCCCGTGGGTTCCCCCGTGCTTTCCCCCGTGTCCCCACTTCCCCCGTGTTCCCCGGGTCCCGCGAACTTCCCCAAGTCCCCGTGGCCCGGGATCCCCCCGTCTTTCCCCTTCCCCCGTTTCCCCCTGCCCTTCGGTCGTGTCAGGCGACCAGCTCGCCGAAGGACTCCTCACGGTCACGGCCGAAGCTGAGGACCTCGTCCTCGCGCAGCCGGCGAAGGGACCGCCAGATGCTGGACTTCACCGTGCCGACGCTGATGCCGAGGATGTCCGCGATCTCCGGGTCCGTGCGGCCCTCGTAGTAACGCAGGACCAGCATGGTGCGCTGGAGCTCGGGCAGCCGGGCGAGCGCCTGCCACAGGACGGTGCGCAGCTCGGTGCCGCGCATGGCGTCCGTGTCGCCGGGCGTCTCCGGCAGTTCCTCGGTCGGGTACTCGTTGAGCTTGCGGCGCCGCCAGGCGCTGATGTGCAGATTGGTCATGGTGCGGCGGAGGTATCCGCCGACGGCCGCCTTGTCACTGATCCGGTCCCACGCCCGGTAGGTCGAGAACAGCGCGCTTTGCAGCAGGTCCTCGGCCTCGAAGCGGTCGCCGGTGAGGTGGTAGGCGGTTGCGTACAGGGAGGCGCGGCGCTCCTGGACGTAGGCGGTGAACTCCGCCTCCGACAGCGCGCGGCGCTCCCCCGAGCCCTCCCCGTACGCGGTTCCCCCGTGTGTTTCCCCCGTGTTCGCGTCAACCACCGTCATGCGGGGCGGAAGCCCCTGCGGCGCATGCGCGGTGTGCTGACGCCCGGTGCCGCGAGCGCACCCCCGCCCGCTCACGGCACCGGACTTCTCCGGAGACCGGGCCATGTCGTGCAGACGCGTGACCACTGCGCTGTGGCTGGTGCTGTGCAGCGTGTTCATTCGCGCCCCCCGTCGTGGAGTCCCGGTTCCGTCCTGCTTCCTTGCCCCGTGCCGAAAATCTTGCCGTGGTCACTTCATGGCCGTGTCCGCCGACTGTCACAGACCTGTCACAGGGGCCGGGAACCCGTTACCGCGCGCAGGTCGCCGTACGGGTGTCGAAACAGCGACCCCGCATGCGCCAGAATGAGGTCCGTGCCTTCCCTGTTGCTGATCGAGGACGACGACGCCATCCGAACGGCCCTGGAGCTCTCACTGACGCGCCAGGGACACCGGGTGGCCACCGCTGCCAGCGGCGAGGACGGTCTGAAGCTGCTGCGCGAGCAGCGGCCGGACCTGATCGTGCTGGACGTGATGCTGCCCGGCATCGACGGGTTCGAGGTGTGCCGGCGCATCCGGCGCACGGACCAGCTGCCGATCATTCTGCTCACCGCGCGCAGCGACGACATCGACGTGGTGGTCGGACTGGAGTCCGGTGCCGACGACTACGTGGTCAAACCCGTGCAGGGGAGGGTGCTGGACGCCCGGATCCGGGCCGTGCTGCGGCGCGGCGAGCGGGAGGCGAACGACTCGGCGACCTTCGGCAGCCTCGTCATCGACCGGGCGGCGATGACCGTGACGAAGAACGGCGAGGACCTCCAGCTCACCCCGACCGAGCTGAGACTGCTGCTGGAGCTGAGCCGCCGGCCCGGGCAGGCGCTGTCCCGGCAGCAGTTGCTGCGGCTGGTGTGGGAGCACGACTACCTCGGTGACTCCCGGCTGGTGGACGCCTGTGTGCAGCGGCTGCGCGCCAAGGTGGAGGACGTGCCCTCGTCCCCGACGCTGATCCGTACCGTGCGCGGTGTCGGTTACCGCCTGGACGCGCCTCAGTGACGGACGAGCAGGGCGGGCTCCGGAGCTGGGACTCGGAACGCAACAAGGGGACACTGTCCCGGCTGCGGTTCACCAGTCTGCGACTGCGGCTGGTCGTCGTCTTCGCGCTGGTCGCGCTGACCGCGGCCGTGTCGGCGTCCGGGATCGCGTACTGGCTCAACCGCGAGGCGGTGCTGACCCGCGCCCAGGACGCGGCGCTGCGCGACTTCCAGCAGGAGGTGCAGAACCGCGCGGGCGCGCTGCCGGTGCACACCACGCAGGACCAGCTCCAGCACACCGCCGGACAGATGGCCGGCAGCAGCCGGCGCTTCAGCGTGCTCCTTGTCGGCCAGGACGCGAACGGCAGGACGCTGTACGGCAACTCCGCCGGCCTGAACGGCTTCTCGCTGGAGGACGTGCCCACCTCGCTGCGCACCGCGGTGAACAGGCAGCAGCCGCTCTCCTCGGCCAACAAGGCGCCGTACCACCTGTACTGGCAGCGGATCGTCATACACGGCACCCCGTACCTGGTGGCCGGCACGCGCGTGATCGGCGGCGGTCCTACCGGCTACATGCTCAAGTCGCTGGAGCCGGAGGCCAAGGACCTCAACTCGCTGGCCTGGTCCCTGGGCATCGCCACCGGCCTTGCCCTCATCGGTGCCGCCCTGCTCGCCCAGGCCGCCGCCACGACGGTGCTGAAGCCGGTGCACCGGCTGGGGGTCGCCGCGCGCAGGCTCGGCGAGGGCAGGCTCGACACCCGGCTGCGGGTGTCCGGCACCGACGAGCTCGCCGATCTGTCCCGGACGTTCAACAAGGCGGCCGAGGCGCTGGAGAAACGGGTCGCCGACATGGCGGCCCGCGACGAGTCCTCCCGCCGCTTCGTCGCGGACATGAGCCATGAGCTGCGTACGCCGCTGACCGCCATCACCGCCGTGACGGAGGTGCTGGAGGAGGAGCTGGACTCCGAGGGCGGCGGCCTCGACCCGATGATCGAACCGGCGGTCCGGCTCGTCGTCAGCGAGACCCGGCGGCTGAACGACCTGGTCGAGAACCTGATGGAGGTCACCCGCTTCGACGCGGGCACGGCCCGGCTGGTCCTGGACGACGTCGACATCGCCGACCAGATCACCGCCTGCATCGACGCCCGCGCCTGGCTGGACGCGGTCGAGCTGGACGCCGAGCGCGGCATCCACGCCCGGCTCGACCCGCGCCGTCTGGACGTCATCCTCGCCAACCTCATCGGCAACGCGCTGAAGCACGGCGGCTCGCCGGTACGGGTGTCGGTGCGCGAGTCGGCCGCAGAGGCGGAGCGGCCCGCCGAGATCGTCATCGAGGTGCGCGACCACGGACCGGGCATCCCCGAGGACGTGCTGCCGCACGTCTTCGACCGCTTCTACAAGGCGAGCGCGTCCCGGCCGCGCTCCGAGGGCAGCGGCCTCGGGCTGTCCATCGCCCTGAACAACGCGCACATCCACGGCGGTGACATCACCGCGGCCAACTCGCCCGACGGCGGGGCCGTGTTCACGCTGCGGCTGCCGCAGGACGCCTCCGCGCTCGCAGCGGAGCGGAGCGAGCGGGAGCAGACCGAGCGGGACCGGGACGGGGCCAAGGGCTCGAAGGGAGCCGCCCGATGAACGCACGCCGACTTCTGCCGGCGGCGCTGACCGCCCTCGGCCTGCTGCTCGCCGGGTGCGGGATCCGGCCCACCGAGGTGCCCACGGACTTCGGCGGCGCGCCCTCCCGCGTGCCCTGCTCGCTGTCCCAGCCCGACGTGACCGTCCAGTCCTCGCGCGGCATGCCCGTCCAGGTGTTCCTGCTGTGCGGCTCGTCGCTGGTCACCGTCGACCGGACGGTGCGGGTGCCGGAGGGCGCCGCGGACTCGCGGCGGCGGGTGATCGTGGCCCAGGGGCTGCTCGACCAGCTCGCCGCGCCGCCGTCGCCCGGCGAGAAGGCGGCCGGCTACACCACGCACGTCCCGGGCGGTCTGAGGGTCGAGGGGCCGCGCCCCCGTGACCCCGCCGACACGCTCCGGCTGAGCAGCGCGCCGGCCGGTCTCTCCCCGTACGCCCTCGCCCAGATCGTGTGCACCCTGTCCGACTCGGCCGCCGCCGAGGGCGACGGCTCCGTCGTCCTCGGCGGCCCGGACGACACGGCCCTGCGCCGCTACGAGTGCACCGGAGAACTCCGCTCCCGCCCGGGCGGGGCCCTGCCCCCGTCGACCCAGGTGGCGGACGGCTGAGGCAGGTGCGGCGCGCGGGAGCGGCGTCGCTGCGGGGCGCCATCGCTCCAGGGCCGGCACGTGGGGACGACACCGGGTGTGGCGCAGCACTCACCTGTCAGTGGGGGGTCCGGCCGGAACCGATCGTGCCGGGGGGTGCGTCTTGTGTGGCGTGCAGCGTCAAGGCTCCAACCGCGGCAGCGCCGCGATCCACGTCCGTGTGACAGGGGGTGTCCTCCTCGTCGCCCACCTCGCGCTCGTCGCCTGGCTCACGCTGCGCCCGCTGGACGTTCCCTGGGTGACGCCGCCCAATCTGCGTCCGCTCGCCACCGTCCGGGCCGACCTGGCACTGGGCTGGCCCGAGGCGGCCCGGCGCATCGGCGAGGGACTGGCGCTGCTCGCGCCGCTGGGCGTACTGCTGCCGATGACGCACGGCTGCCTCCGCGTCTCTCCGGTCGGCTCCCTGATCCGCACGGTCGCCGCCGGCGCCCTGGCGTCCCTGGGCATCGCCCTGCTGCAGACCGGCGTACCGGGCCGAGTGGTGGACGTCGACGCGCTCCTGCTGAACACCGTGGGCGTGGCCCTCGCCCACCTCGCGGTCGTCCCCGCGGGCCGCTCCCGCCTCCGCCGCGGGGCGGAGCGTGAGGAACGGCCGGCCCCCCGCCAGGAGGACCCTTCTCATGGGCGGACCCCGACGATTCCCAGGGTCGGCCTCGGCCCGTGGAGCGACGCTCTGCCCCCTTCGTCTCCGTAACGTGGAACCAGTGCCGCGACAGGCAACGTTCGCCCCGTCGCGGCACTAGGACGGGGCAGCCGACGGGGAGGCCCCGCACCGACAGACCACGAAGGAGTCGAGATGACCGCCCTCGCCCGCCCGACCCACGGCCGCGTACTCGGCGGAGTGTGCGCTGCGCTGGCACGGCGCTTCGGCACCTCCGCGACGACGATGCGCGTGATCTTCCTGCTGTCCTGCCTGCTGCCGGGCCCGCAGTGCCTGGTCTACATCGCGCTGTGGATCCTGCTGCCCTCCGAGGAGACGGCCGGCAGCGCGTGGTGAACGCGGCACCCGCGGACACGACGGCACGGCTGGGGCGCACCCTGTAACAGGAGGTGCGCCCCAGCCGTGCCGGTGTCCACGGTGGGGGATCGCTCAGGACTCAGCCCAGCGGCAGCCCGTTCACCGGCAGGCCGTGGGTGGGCAGGCCCTGCACCGGCAGGCCGCCGAGCAGACCGGCGACCGGCTTGGTCGGGCCGTTCTGGAGCAGGCCCTGGGCGGCCGGCTGCGCGGCGGCGAGACCCGACTGCACCGCGGGCTTGGCCTGGTCCAGCGCCTGGCCGGCCCCGGGCAGCGACTTCGTGACGTTCTCCGTCGGGAGCGCCTTGTTGACGGTGCCGAGTGCCTGGCCGGCGTCCGGAACGGCCGGCGCGGCGTTCGCGGCGCCCGCGCCGACGGCGGCGAAGGCGGCCCCGAGGGCGGCGACACCGAGGGACTTGGCGGCAGACTGCTTCATGAAAACGCGTCCTTGGGTGGAAGACAGGGAACTGAGCGGTCCACGACCGTAAACACGCCGAGCCGTCCGCCGCAAACATCGAAATACGGACGGAATATGGGCCCCGGCCGTGTCGCCGTGTCCGCCGGTCACTCTTCCGGGGAAGGGAAACCCCTGGTGGACACGGTCTGCTGAAACAGCCATTCGGATTTCAGCGCCGCATATCCCGGCTTGACCACGTCATTGATCATCGCCAGTCGTTCATCGAAAGGGATGAATGCTGATTTCATCGCATTGACGGAGAACCACTGCATGTCGTCGAGCGTGTATCCGAATGCCTCGACAAGCTGCTCGAACTCCCGGCTCATGCTGGTGTGGGACATCAGACGGTTGTCCGTGTTGACCGTGGCGCGGAAATGGAGTCGGCGCAGCAGCCCGATCGGATGCTCGGCGTACGAGGACGCCGCCCCGGTCTGGAGGTTGGAACTCGGGCACAGCTCCAGCGGGATGCGCTTGTCGCGGACGTAGGAGGCCAGCCGCCCCAGTTCGACCGTGCCGTCCTCGTGGACCTGGATGTCATCGATGATGCGCACCCCGTGCCCGAGGCGGTCCGCGCCGCACCACTGGAGCGCCTGCCAGATGGACGGCAGTCCGAAGGCCTCGCCGGCATGGATCGTGAAGTGGTTGTTCTCCCGCTTCAGGTACTCGAAGGCGTCCAGGTGCCGGGTGGGCGGGTAACCGGCCTCGGCGCCCGCGATGTCGAAGCCCACCACGCCCGATTCCCGGTAGCGGTTGGCGAGTTCGGCGATCTCCAGGGAGCGGGCCGCGTGCCGCATCGCGGTCAGCAGGACGCCGACCCGGATCCGGTGACCGTTCTCCAGGGCGGTCCGCTCGCCCTCGCGGAAGCCCTCGTTGACGGCCTCGACGACCTCCTCCAGGCTCAGCCCGCCCTCCAGGTGCTGCTCGGGGGCGTAACGCACCTCGGCGTAGACGACGCCGTCCTCGGCGAGGTCCTCGGCGCACTCACGGGCGACCCGGACGAGGGCGTCGCGGGTCTGCATCACGCCGACGGTGTGCGAGAACGTCTCCAGGTACCGTTCCAGCGAGCCGGAGTCGGCGGCCTCCCGGAACCACAGGCCGAGCTTGTCCGGGTCGGTCTCGGGAAGTTGGGAGTAGCCCGACGCGCGGGCCAGGTCGACGACGGTTCCCGGGCGGAGCCCGCCGTCGAGGTGGTCGTGCAGCAGAACCTTGGGCGCCCGGCGGATCTGGTCCGAGCTCGGGGTGTTCCCCTCGTGGGCAGTCTGGCTCGTCATTTCCGCACTGTAACTCCTACGCGCGTAGATCATCGTGTGTACACATCCGTCGATATGTAACGGTGACCGCCCGGACGGGTGGCGTACAGCGGTGCTTCTGACACTGTTCTGCCATGGCACACCAAGCGACGCCGGATCGCACGGCCCGGCTGGGGAGGACGCTCGGCACGGAGCCGGGGACGGCGGGCGGAGCGGTGCTGCTGCTCCCTGGCGCCCAGGAGGTGTCCAGCCGCAGACCCTCGCCCGTGCTGGCGGCCGCCTCGGTGCGCGCGCTGGGACGCCGGCTGGCCCGTGCCGGGCGCGAGGAGGGCCTGGCCGTGCACGTGGTGCACTACCGCTACCGCGGCTGGAACGGCGCCGAGGCGCATGCGGCCGCGGACGCCGCCTGGGCGGTCGAGGAGGTCGTCCGGCGCTACGGGGACGTGCCGGTCTGCCTGGCCGGTCTCGGCATGGGCGGCCGGGCGGCGCTGCACGCCGCCGGGCACGAGACCGTCAACTCCGTGGTGGCCCTGGCCCCTTGGCTGCCCGAGGACGACATGGCGGCCCCGCCCGAACCGGTCAGGCAGCTCGCCGGGCGCCGGGTGCTGATGGTGCACGGCACGAACGACGAACGGACCGATCCCGAGCTGTCCTTCCGGTTCGCGGAGCGGGCGAAGAAGGCGAACCGGGACGTGTGCCGGTTCGAAGTGCACGCCGACGGGCACGGGTTGCGTCAGTACCGGGACGAAGTCCTCGCGCTCACCGTCGACTTCGTCATGGGCTCGTTGTTCGGGCGGGTGTTCTCGCGGCCGGTGCAGGACGCGCTGGCGGCTCCGCCGCCGCTGGGACTGCGGATGCCGCTTGCGGCCGGGTTCGGGAAGACGCTGCGGCGGTAGGGCCGGGCGGGAAGCGGCTCGCGTTCAGAGCCTCGCCTTCAGCCGGGGAGCGGTCCGCCGTCAGGTGGGGAGCAGCCTGCCGCGCTTGGCGAGCAGGAACCTCTTGAACGCCGCCACCGGCGGCGTGTCCGGGTGACCCTCCAGCCATGCCACGCCGATCTCCCGCACCGCGCGCGGGGCCGTCACCGTCAGTTCGGCGACTCCCGGGCGGGGGAAGGCCGGCGGGGGCAGCAGGGCGACCCCGAGACCCGCCGCGACCAGGCCGCGCAGGGTCTCGGCCTCCTCGCCCTCGAAGGCGACGCGCGGCTTGAAGCCGGCCTCCCGGCACAGGGCGTCGGTGATGCGGCGCAGGCCGTAGCCGGGCTCCAGGGTCACGAAGGACTCCTCGGCGGCCTCGGCCAGGCGGATGCGGCGGCGGGCGGCGAGCCGGTGGTCGGCGGGCACGACCAGGCGCAGCTTCTGCTCGTCGAGGCGGCGGGCGACCAGATCGGGGGCGTCCGGCACGGGGGACGTCAGGCAGAGGTCGAGCTCGCCCGCCCGCAGCCCCTCCAGCATGGCCTCGCCGTAGTTCTGCACCAGGCTGAAGCGGACGCGGGGGTGGTCGGCGCGGAACGCGTGGATGAGGCCGGGCACCGTCTCGGCGCCCATGGTGTGCAGGAAGCCGAAGGCGACCTTGCCGGTGGCCGGGTCGGCGTCGGCGCGTACCTCCTCGGCGGCGCGCTCGATCTCCGCGAGGGCGCGTTGCACGGAGGTGAGGAAGGTGCGGCCCGCGGGGGTCAGGGAGACCGTGCGGCCCCGGCGGGCGAAGAGGTCGACGCCGAGGTCCTGCTCCAGCCGGACCATGGCCCGCGAGAGCGTCGACTGCGGCACCCTCATCTCCTGCGCGGCCCGGGTGACGTGCTCGGTACGGGCCACGCCGGCGAAGTGCGCGAGGCGGGGCGCCAGCGACGCGACGATGTCTTCTGTGTCACCGGTCTGTGACAGACGCGGCTGCGACCTCGGCTGATGCACCATGGGAACGATTATGCCGAGTCCATGCATTGGACGGATGAGTGTGGGCCTTCCTACGGTCGACGCATGACTCCCGCCGATACCGGGGCGCCCACCGCCACGGGCGCCGTCGCCTCAGTCCCCGACTCCGACTCCCGTATGACCCCGGGCGGCCCCGGCTACCGCCGGATGAGCCTCGCCCTCTTCCTCGCCGGTGTCGCCACCTTCGCGCTGCTGTACTCCACGCAGGCCCTGCTGCCGCTGATCTCCGGCGAGTTCCACGTGGCGGCGAGCGACGCGAGCTGGACGGTGGCCGCCGCGACGGGCGGCCTGGCGCTGTTCGTGCTCCCGGCGAGCGCGCTGTCGGAGCGTTTCGGGCGGCGTACGGTCATGACGGCCTCGCTGGCGGTCGCGGTGGTCGTCGGGCTGCTGGTGCCGTTCGCGCCGTCGCTGGGCGCGCTGGTGGTGCTGCGGGCGCTCCAGGGCGCCGCCCTCGCGGGGCTGCCCGCCTCGGCGCAGGCGTATCTGGCCGAGGAGGTCCGGCCGCGGGCCCTGGTCACCGCCATCGGCCTGTTCGTGGCCGGCAACAGCGTGGGCGGCATGAGCGGCCGGGTCATCACCGGCTGGGTCGCCCAGGAGTGGGGCTGGCGGGTGGCCGTAGGAGTGGTCGGGGTGATCGCGGTGGGCTGCGCGGTGGCCTTCCGGCTGCTGCTTCCCGCGCCGCGGCACTTCAGGGCGGGCTCGCTGCGCCCGCGGGTGCTGGCGCGCTCGGTCCGCGACCACCTCGCCGATCCGCTGCTGCGCCGCCTGTACGTGATCGGCGCGCTGTTCATGACGGTGTTCGGCGGGGTCTACACGGTGATCGGCTACCGCCTGACCGAGGCGCCGTTCTCCCTGCCGCAGGGCATCGTCGGCTCGATCTTCCTGGTGTACCTGGTGGGCACGGTGTCCGCGTCGACGGCGGGGCGGCTGGTCGGCCGCCTGGGCCGCAGGGGCGCCCTGTACCTGGCGGGCGCCATGACGGCGGCGGGTCTGCTGGTGTCCCTGGCGGACTCGGTCGCGCTGGTCCTGCTGGGCCTGGTCCTGATCACCGCGGGCTTCTTCGCCGGCCACGCGGTCGCCTCCTCGGCGGTCAGCCGGATGGCGACACACGGCCGTGCCCAGGCCTCGGCGCTCTACCAGTCCGCCTACTACGTCGGCTCCAGCGCCGGCAGCACGGTGGGCGCCATGGCCTTCCACGCACAGGGCTGGCCGGGAACGGTCGGAGTCGGCCTGCTCGCCGTCCTGGGCGTCGTCACGATCACCGCACTCGGCTCCCACGCGGCAAGGACCGCGGCCCGCCGGAATCCGGTACCGGCGTAACCGCGACCGGGATCCGGTACCGGCGCAGCCGCGCCGGACCGCCCGCCACGGCCGGACACCGGACGACTCGCCACGGTGGGGATCCGGACCGCTCAGCCACGGCGGGGTGCCGGACGCCACGCCACTCAGCCGCGGCGGGAACCCGGGGCCGGGCGCCGAGCCGTCGCAGCCGCGCCGAGGAGCCGGACCGGCCACCGTGGCCAGGTGCCGGGCCACTCCCCCACGGCGGGAGCCCGGGGGCCGGGCACCGAAGCCCTCGCCGCCGGGCGCCGGACAGCCCAGCCGCGCGGAAGCCGCACCGCCGGGCCACGGCGGGTGCCGAAAGCGGGCCACTCAGCCACGGCACGAGCCCGGCCATTCAGCCGTCCTGGGCGTCGCCCACGATCACAGATCCCGGCTCCCACGCGGCAAGGGCCGCGGCCCGCCGGGATCCGGTACCGGCATAGCCGCCCCGCCCGTCACGGCCGGACGCCGCGCCGCTCAGCCACGGCGGGAGCCCGGGGCCGGGCACCGAAGTCCTCGCCGCCGGGCGCCGGACAGCCCAGCCGCGCGGAAGCCGCACCGCTGGGCCACGGCAGGTGCCGAAAGCCGGGCCACTCAGCCACGGCGGGCGCCTGTCTGTCGGCCGGGGGCGGCGCCTTCCGTCGCCTCCGGTGAAGGTCACGCGGCGGGCCCCGTACGGGGAGCTGCTCGCCCCCGCCCGGAGGGCCTGTCCCGGACGGCGGCGTGCCGGACCCGGGCACGCGCCCTCCTGACCTGGGGGTTCTTTCGCTCCAGGGGCCGTTGTCAGTGGGCTGCGGTAGCTTCCGGAGTGTTGGGCGTGAGAGGCGCGCGGACATGGACGGGACGGCCACGGGGGGCGGGTGGACGATGGGAAACGGCACGACGGCGACGACGGGGCTCGACCAGCGGTTGGAGGAGTACCGGGTCGAACTGACCGGTTACTGCTACCGCATGCTCGGCTCGTCCTTCGAGGCGGAGGACGCGGTCCAGGACACCCTGGTACGGGCCTGGCGGAGTTTCGACAAGTTCGAGGGGCGCTCCAGCCTGCGCTCGTGGCTGTACCGCATCGCCACGAACGTCTGCCTGGACATGCTGGCGGCGGGCAGCAAGCGGGCCCGGCCGATGGACCTGACCGAGTCCACGCCGCTGTCCCGCGCGGCGCTGTCCCCGCGCCCGGACCACACATGGCTGGAACCGATGCCGGACGCCCGCGTGCTGCCCCCGGTCGAGGATCCGGCGGAGGCGGCCGTCACCAAGGAGTCGGTGCGGCTCGCCTTCATGGCCGCGTTGCAGCAACTGCCGCCCAAGCAGCGGGCCGTGCTGATCCTGCGCGAGGTGCTGGCCTGGCGGGCGAGCGAGGTCGCCGAGCTGCTGGGCACATCGGTCGCCTCGGTCAACAGCGCCCTGCAGCGGGCGCGCGCCACGCTCGCCGAGCGGGGCGACAAGGCCGCCGAGGCGGCCGTCTCGGACCCGCTGGACGAGGACCAGCAAAGGCTCCTTGAGCGCTATGTGAAGGCGTTCGAGGGGTACGACATGGCGGAGCTGACCGCACTGCTGCACGAGGACGCGGTGATGACGATGCCACCGTTCGACCTGTGGCTGACGGGTCCGTCCGACATCACGGGCTTCATGACGACGCTGGGCGCGGCCTGCGCGGGCTCCCGGCTGCTGCCGGTGCGGGCCAACGGGCTGCCGGGCTTCGCCCAGTACAAGCCCGACCCGGAGAAGGGCGGCTTCAGCCCGTGGGCGGTGCAGGTCCTGGAGATGTCAGAGGGCCGTATCACCGGGTTCCACTGCTTCCTCGACACCCAGCGGTGGTTCCCGCTGTTCGGGCTGCCGCTCCATCTCGAAGGAGAGACCGACCAGACCGAGGAGGGCGTCCAGCGCGGGATCGGGGTCACGCAGCCGGATGCGGCCGCCGGCCCGGCGGGCGGTCAGCTGAAGCCGCGCCAGTAGGTCGACCACGCCTAGCCCCGGCGGTCCGAGGCCCCCGACGTCGCACACCACGACTCCGGCCCGGGTCTTCTCGAGCAGGACCCGCACGTCCGCGCACAGCCCCGCCGTCTCCTCCCGGGTGACGGGGCCGGCGAGCACGAGCACGGCAGGTGTCCTGGCATCCACGGTCTGTAGACCCCGCTGCCGGGCACAACTCATCGGGGACCGGGAGCCGAAGGCCCGCCGAAGATCACATTGACCTGCTCCACGCCCTCCCCGGAGGGTGGCCGTATGCCCCTTGGATCAGCACCGCCCTGGATACCCGACGGCCTCCTGCCCACGGAGGAGGCCGTGTGCGGGGGGTGCTGAGCGGGTTCGCGTTGATCGCGGCGGTGATCGGCGTCGGCTACGTGATCGGACGCCGCGGCTCCCTCGGCGACCAGGGCCGCGAGGTGCTGACCAGGCTGGCCTTCCACGTCGCCTCGCCCGCCCTGTTGTTCACGACACTCGCGCGGGCCGACCTGTCGGTGATCTTCTCCAGCCGGCTGCTGGTGACGGCGATGAGCACGGCCGCGGCGGCGGGCGTCTTCGTGGCGTTCGGCGCGGTACGGCGCTGGGGCGTGGGCCGCACCACGATCGGCGCCCTGTGCTCCAGCTACGTCAACTCCGGCAACCTCGGCATCCCGATCGCCGTGTACGTCCTGGGCGACGCGTCCCTGGTGGCCCCGGTCCTGCTGTTCCAGCAGATCATGGTCACGCCCATCGCCCTGACGGTGCTCGACCTCTCCGGGCCGGGCGAGAAGGGCTCCCTGTGGCGGCGCCTGCTCACCCCGCTGCGCAACCCGGTCGCGGTGGGCTCCCTGAGCGGGGTCCTGGTCTCGGCGAGCGGCCTGCGGGTGCCCGCTCCGGTCATGGACCCGATCACCCTGATCGGCAACATGTCGGTCCCGGCCGTCCTGCTGGCCTACGGCATCTCCCTGCGCGGCAGCGCGGCGCCCGGCCGCGGCAGCGACCGCCACCCGGTGCTGCTCGCCGTCGCCCTGAAGTCGGCGGGCCAGCCCCTGGCGGCCTGGGCCCTGGCGGCAGGCGTCTTCGGCCTGAGCGGGGCACCCCTGCTGGACGTGGTGGTGACCTCGGCCCTGCCCGCCGCCCAGAACCTTTTCACCTACGCGAGCCGCTACCGCGTCGGCGAGTCCCTGGCCCGCGACTCCATCCTCCTGTCGACGATCCTGTCGGTGCCGGTACTGGTGACGGTCGCGGCGCTGCTGGGGTGACGACCGTCAGTCGACGGGGAAGTCGGTGGTGTCGATGACGAGATCGAAGGGGCTGGGGAGCTTGAGCGCCTCACCGAACTTCACGCTGCTCAGCGGGCGGTACACATCACCCTTGGGCTCTCCGTAGAGCGTGGCGGTGGGGCCGTCGGGGCCCCAGCGGTCAACAAGGAGGTAGAAAGGGATGCCGGCCGTGGCGTAGGCGGCGGGCTTGCTGATCCGATCGTGCCGGGCGTTGGACTTGGAGGTCACCTCGACCACGAGTTCGGCCAAGGCGGCCGGGATATGGGTGTCCGCCTCCGTGTGCTCCCTCACCGGGGCCACCACAAGGTCCGGGATGAGCATCCCCAGTCGCGACGGCACGGCGATCGCCAGCGTCTGGAAGATCTCCCAGTCCTCGGGGATCACGGAGTAAAGGCGACGCTGGATGCGGGCCGCGATCACGTTGTGGCGGTACGCGGGAGCAGGTGACACGGTGATGATCCCCTCGATGATCTCCACCTTGCTGCCCTCGGGCCATTCCATCTCCTCCCAGAACCGGACGAGGTCGTCCCAGCTCTGCTCGGGGTCATGGCTGACGGTGAGTTCGTTCATGGCGATCTCCTGTGGGGTGCGTCACCGATCCCAGCATGAGGAACGGGACCGGTGGAGGTCCACCGATCCCGTTCCCCCGAACGAGGAAAGTACAGGTCAGGCGATACGTTCCAGCACCACCGGCGAGGCGGTGAAGTCCGTGCCGGGGGCTGCGATGTCGTACGAGCCCTCGACCGACTGGAGCGCGTACTCGAAGCGCTCGGGGGTGTCCGTGTGGAGGGTCAGGAGGGGCTGGCCCTCGGTCACCAGGTCGCCGGGCTTGGCGTGCAGTTCGACGCCCGCGGCCGCCTGGACCGGGTCCTCCTTGCGGGCGCGGCCGGCGCCCAGGCGCCAGGCGGCGACACCGACGTCGTAGGCGTCGAGGCGGGTCAGGACGCCGGAGGACGGAGCCGTGATCACGTGCTGTTCCCGGGAGGTGGGCAGCGGGGCGTCGGGGTCGCCGCCCTGGGCCGCGATCATGCGGCGCCAGACGTCCATCGCCGAGCCGTCGGCCAGGGCCTTCGCCGGGTCCGCGTCCTTCAGGCCGGCCGCGTCCAGCATCTCGCGCGCCAGGGCCAGGGTCAGTTCGACCACGTCCGCGGGGCCGCCGCCGGCCAGGACCTCGACCGACTCGCGGACCTCCAGCGCGTTGCCCGCCGTCAGGCCGAGCGGGGTCGACATGTCGGTCAGGAGGGCGACGGTCCGCACACCGTGGTCGGTGCCCAGGCCGACCATCGTGGAGGCCAGCTCACGGGCGTCGTCGAGGGTCTTCATGAAGGCGCCGGTGCCCACCTTCACGTCGAGGACCAGCGAGCCGGTGCCCTCGGCGATCTTCTTGGACATGATGGAGGAGGCGATCAGCGGGATCGCCTCGACCGTGCCGGTCACGTCGCGCAGGGCGTACAGCTTCTTGTCCGCGGGCGCCAGACCGTCGCCCGCCGCGCAGATCACCGCGCCGACGCCGTCCAGCACGGACAGCATCTCCTCGTTGGACAGCATCGCCCGCCAGCCGGGGATCGACTCCAGCTTGTCCAGCGTGCCGCCGGTGTGGCCGAGGCCGCGGCCCGAGAGCTGCGGGACGGCCGCGCCGCAGGCCGCGACCAGCGGGGCCAGCGGCAGCGTGATCTTGTCGCCGACGCCGCCCGTGGAGTGCTTGTCGGCGGTGGGGCGGGACAGGGACGAGAAGTCCATGCGCTCGCCGGAGGCGATCATCGCCGCGGTCCAGCGGGCGATCTCCCCCCGGTTCATGCCGTTGATGAGGATGGCCATCGCGAGCGCGGACATCTGCTCGTCGGCGACCTCCCCGCGGGTGTACGCGTCGATCACCCAGTCGATCTGCTCGCCGCTGAGCTCGCCGCGGTCCCGCTTGGTGCGGATGACGGAGATGGCGTCCATGGCCATGGGGTTCGGTTCCTTCCGGGGTGCGAAGGGGTCGGGCGGCTTCCCCGGACCCGAGGGGATTCGGTGCCCCAGGGGGATTCGGGAAAGCCGCCCGGGCCTTACTTGGTGAGGTGGTCCGGCCCGAAGGCCTGCGGCAGCATCTCGGACAGCGGCAGGATTCCCGCCGGGGTCTCCATGATCAGCTCCGGCCCGCCGAACTCGTACAGCAGCTGGCGGCAGCGCCCGCACGGGACGAGGATCTCGCCCTTGCCGTCCACGCACGTGAAGTGCGTCAGCCGGCCGCCACCGGTGTTCGCGAGCTGCGAGACCAGACCGCACTCGGCGCACAGGCCGAGGCCGTAGGAGGCGTTCTCGACGTTGCAGCCGGTGACGACCCGGCCGTCGTCGGCCAGGGCGGCGGCGCCGACCGGGTAGTTCGAGTAGGGGACGTACGCGCGGGTCATCGCCGCGCGCGCCTCCTGCCGCAGCCCCGCCCAGTCGATCGTCGTGTCGGCGCTCACTTGCCCTGTCCCTTCCGGTACGGCTGACCGTCCGCCTTCGGCATCCGCAGGTGCTGTGCCGACAGCGACAGCACCAGCAGGGTGACGATGTACGGCGTGGCGGTCACGACCTGCTTGGGCACCTCGTGGGTGCCGAGGTACCAGGCGAACATCCCCGCCGAGACCACGGCGGTGACGAGGGCGGGCACCAGCCTCTTCTTCCAGACCAGGTATGCCGCGCCGAACACCAGCAGGATCGCAAGCAGCAGGATCAGCGCGTGCACGTTGGTCGTGCCGCCGCGCAGGTTCAGGCTGTCGGTGTAGCCGAACAGGCCGGCGCCGAGGGCGAGGCCGCCCGGCATCCAGTTGCCGAAGATCATCGCGGCGAGACCGATGTAACCGCGGCCGGCGGTCTGGCCGTCGAGGTAGACGTTCGACGCCACGATGGACAGGAACGCGCCGCCCAGGCCGGCGAAGCCGCCGGAGATGATCACGGCGATGTACTTGTACTTGTAGACGTTGACGCCGAGCGACTCGGCGGCCACCGGGTTCTCGCCGCAGGAGCGCAGGCGCAGCCCGAAGGCGGTGCGCCACAGCACCCACCAGGACAGCGGCACCAGGGCGACCGCGACGACGGTCAGCGGCGACAGGCCGGTGATCAGACCGCCGAGCAGGCCGGCGACGTCGGAGACCAGGAACCAGTGCTTGCCGTTGAGGGTCTCCAGCCAGCCGGACAGGCCCGGTACGTCGAAGGTGCCGAGCGACTCGATCGGCGGGGACTGCTTCGAGGAGCCCTGGGGGGCGTGCTCGAAGGTGAACTTCGACAGGTAGCGGGTGGTGCCGAGGGCCAGGATGTTGATCGCCACACCGGAGACGATGTGGTTGACGTTGAAGGTCACCGTGGCGATGGCGTGCAGGACGGCGCCGAGCGCGCCGCCGATGATGCCGAAGACGACACCGGCCCACGGACCCCACTGGTAGCCGGCCCAGGCACCGAACCAGGTGCCGAGGATCATCATGCCCTCGAGGCCGATGTTGACGACGCCGGACCGCTCGGCCCACAGACCGCCGAGGCCGGCGAGGCCGATCGGGACGGCCAGGCGCAGCGCGGTGGACATCTGGCCGGTCGAGGTGATGCCGTGCGCGCCGGTGACGATGCGGACGACCGAGGTCAGGACCAGCACACCCGCGATGATCAGCAGGAGTACCGGGAGGGAGACACGGCGGCTGCCCTTGCCGGGCTGTTTGGCCTGCGGCTTGGCGATGGTCGCGGTGGACATCAGGCCGCCACCTCCTTCTTCTGGACGTTGTTCTGGGCGGCGGCCGCGGCGAGCTCGGCGCCGACCTGCTTCTGCTGGCGGCGCAGGCCCCACTGGCGTACGGCCTCGTAGGAGATGACGACCGCGAAGACGATCAGGCCCTGCATGATGGTGGCGATCTCCTTCTCGTACGCCACGGGGGTGGCGTAGTCGAGGGCGGGAGAGGCCTTGTCGAGGAACGCGATCAGGAGGGCGGCGAAGGCGATGCCGACCGGGTTGTTGCGGCCGAGCAGGGCGATGGTGATGCCGGTGAAGCCGAGGCCGGTCGGGAAGCTCAGGCTGTAGGTGTGGGCGTCGCCGAGCAGCAGCGGCAGGCCGGACAGGCCCGCGACCGCGCCGGAGATCAGCATGGCGGTGAGCACCATCTTCTTGGCGTCCACGCCGGAGGCGGCGGCGGCGCTCTCCGACTCGCCGGTGGCGCGCAGGTCGAAGCCGAAGCGGGTGCGGTTGAGGACGATCCAGTAGACGACGCCCATGGCGACGGCGAGGAGTACCAGGCCGTAGATCTGGCCGACGTCCGAGCCGAGGTCGATGCCCGGGACCCAGCCGGACTCCTTCATGGTGCCGGTCGTCATGTTGTTGCCGACCTGCACACCAAAGACGTCGCTGAGGGTGAGGTAGCCGATGAGGCTGGTGGCGATGGCGTTGAGCATGATCGTGGCGACGACCTCGCTCACGCCCCGGCTGACCTTCAGCAGACCCGCGACACCGGCCCAGAGGGCGCCGGTGAGCATGCCGACGAGCAGCAGCGTCGGTATCTGCAGGAAGGACGGCAGCGCCAGGTGGGCGCCGACGACGGCGGTCATCATCGCGGCGAGCCGGTACTGGCCGTCGACGCCGATGTTGAACAGGTTCATGCGGAAGCCGACGGCCACCGCGAGCGCCGCCAGGTAGTACATCGACGCCTGGTTGATGATCAGCACCTGGACGTCGGAGTACGACGCCTGCTCGAGCATCAGCGTGTACGGCTCGATCGGGCTCTTGCCCGAGGCGATCAGCACGACCGAGGTCAGCAGGATCGCCGCGACGAGCGCGATGACCGGGCCGGCCACCGCGAGGAGCACGCGCTCCTTGTCGAACTTCTTCATCGGGCCTCGTCCTCCGGACCGGCGTCTTCCGCGGTGGTTTCGGTGTCTTCCAGATGGCCGGACGCGGCACCCGTCATGGCCGAGCCCAGCTGCTCGGGGGTGATGGTGGCGGGGTCGGCGTCGGCGACCAGGCGGCCGTTGTAGATCACCCGCAGGGTGTCGGACAGACCGATCAGCTCGTCCAGGTCGGCGGAGATCAGCAGCACCGCCAGGCCCTCGCGGCGGGCCTCACGGATGTGGTCCCAGATCGCGGCCTGCGCGCCGACGTCCACACCGCGGGTGGGGTGGGCGGCGATCAGGAACTTGGGGCTGTGGCTCATCTCACGGCCGACGATCAGCTTCTGCTGGTTGCCGCCGGACAGGGAGGCGGCGGTGACGTCGATGCCGGGGGTGCGGACGTCGTACTCCTCGACGATCCGGCGGGTGTCCTCCTGGGCGCCCTTGGGGTCGAGCCAGAAGCCCTTGGCGTTGGGGCGCTCGGTGACGTGGCCGAGGATGCGGTTCTCCCACAGCGGGGCTTCCAGCAGGAGCCCGTGCCGGTGGCGGTCCTCGGGGATGTAGCCGACGCCGGACTCGCGGCGCCTGCGGGTGGGCCAGGAGGTGACGTCGTCGTCCCCGAGGGTGATCGTGCCGGAGTCCGCGGACTTCAGGCCGATGAGCGCCTCGATCAGCTCGGTCTGGCCGTTGCCCTCGACGCCCGCGAGGCCGAGGACCTCGCCGGCGCGGATGGTGAAGCTGATGTCGTCGAGGACGGCCCGGCCGCCCTCGACCTCCAGGCGCAGCTTGTCGACGGTGAGGACCGCGCGGTCGGTGACCGTGGACTCGGCGGTCTCCGGGGTGGGCAGTTCGCTGCCGACCATCATCTCGGCGAGCTGGCGCGAGGTGGTCTCGGCGGGGACGGCCGTGCCCACGGTGGTGCCGCGGCGGATGACGGTGATGTCGTCCGCGACGGACAGGACCTCGCCCAGCTTGTGGGAGATGAAGATGACCGACAGGCCCTCGGCCTTGAGCTCGCGCAGGTTGTCGAAGAGCGCGTCGACCTCCTGCGGGACGAGCACGGCGGTCGGCTCGTCGAGGATGAGGGTGCGGGCGCCGCGGTAGAGGACCTTGAGGATCTCCACGCGCTGGCGGTCGGCGACGCCGAGGTTCTCGACCAGGGCGTCGGGGCGGACGCCGAGGCCGTAACGGTCGGAGATCTCCTTGATCTTCCTGCGGGCCCCGCCGCCGATGCCGTACAGCTTCTCGCTGCCGAGGGCGACGTTCTCCAGCACGGTCATGTTGTCGGCCAGCATGAAGTGCTGGTGGACCATGCCGATGCCGCGGGCGATGGCGTCGGCGGGGCTGCCGAAGCTCACCTGCTCGCCGTCGATCGCGATGGTGCCCTCGTCCGGCTTCTGCATGCCGTAGAGGATCTTCATCAGGGTGGACTTGCCGGCGCCGTTCTCACCGACGAGGGCGTGCACGGTTCCCTTGCGGACGGTCAGGTGGATGTCGTGGTTGGCCACGACCCCGGGGAACCGTTTGGTGATGCCCGCGAGCTCTACCGCGATGGTCGGCTGGGCGGTGAGCGGAGGGCTGCTGGACGCGTCGATGGCGACTCTCCTTGGGGAAAGGGGCCGCTCTACGCGCGTAGCGCCCCTGCTTTAAATAGTGCCCGGACCTGATCGACCTTGATTTGTCCTCGATCCGTTCCGAGCATTCTGCCGCGTGAACGGGGTGAGAGTCGCTGTGCGCTTCCACACCCCGTTCCGCCGCCGTGACGCTGCCGCCGCAGCGTCGTTCAGGCCATCCCTACGAGGGGCCCGCGGCCGTTCGGTCAGGAGTCCTTGACCGTGATCGAGCCGCTCTTGATGGCTTCCTCGGCCTTCTTGATCGCCTTCTGGAGGCCGGCGTTGTTCTTGAAGACGGGGTTGGAGTCGGAAAGGCTCACACCGCCGGTGGCCAGGCTGGCGCGCACCTCACCGGTCTGGGGCTTGCCGTCCTTGACGGACTTGGCCAGGTTGTAGACCGCGCCGGAGACATCCTTCATGGCCGAGGTGAGGATCGAGTCCTTGTACTTGGCCAGCGCGCCCTGCTGGTACTGGTCGGAGTCGACGCCGATGGCCCAGACCTTGTGCTCGGAGGCGGCCTTGATCACACCCTGTCCGGACAGGCCCGCGGCGGCGTAGACGACGTCGGCACCGGCGTCGATCTGGCCGTTGGCTGCGTTCTCACCCTTGTCGGGGCTGGCGAAGCCGCCCTCCTCGGCGGTCTGGGTCAGGTACTGCGACTTGACCGTGACGCCCTTCTTGGTGTCCGCGACGCCCTGCTTGAAGCCCGCCTCGAACTTGTGGATCAGCGGGACGTCCACGCCGCCGATGAAGCCGACGGTGTTCGACTTGGTCGTCTTGGCGGCGGCGACACCGGCCAGGTAGGAGGCCTGCTCCTCGTGGAAGACCAGGTCGGCCACGTTGCTCGCCGTGATCGTGCTGTCGTCGACGATGCCGAAGGTGGTCTTCGGGAACTTGGCGGCGGCGGCCTTGACGGCCGGCGCGTACGCGAAGCCGACGCCGACCACCGGGTTGTAGCCCTGCTTGGCGAGGGTCTCCAGGCGCTGTACCTTGTCCGCGTCCGACTCGCCGTCCTGCGGCTCCTTGGCAGTGCTCTTGTAACCGAACTCCTGGTCGGCCTTCTCCATGCCGGCCGTGGCGGCGTCGTTGAAGGACTGGTCGCCCTTGCCGCCGACGTCGTAGGCGAGGGCAAGACCGAGGTTCTTGTCGCCGCCACCGGACGACGAGCTGGACGAGCTGCTGCCACATGCGGAAACAGTGACGGCGAGAGCTGCGGTTGCGACACTCGCGACCGCTATACGGGACACCCGGCGCATGGAACGAGACTCCTTCGTGCAAGCGCCCATACCAGGCGCTGGTTCCGCCGCAGCGTAACGCGCGTAGACATGGCGGAAAACCCCTCCTTGCCAGAGTGTTATCCGACCGTTTTGATCCTTCGGTTCCAATCTGGTCCGGCGTGGGCACGCGCGGGGGACGCCCACCGGCCCGTGACCTGGTGGGCCCGTGCCCGGGGGGCACGCGCGGCGCGTGCGGGGACCGGGACGCGGGAGGGCCCCGGACCGGTGCGGTCCGGGGCCCTCCCGTCAGCGCTTCGGGCCTGACGGCGCGGTCACTTGGTGTTGACGGTGACCTTGCCGTCGATGATGTCCTGCTTGGCCTTGTCGACGGCGGCGACGACGTCCTTCATGGCCTGGTACTTCGGGTTGGAGTCGGCGAAGCCCACACCGCCCGACTTCAGGTCGCCGCGCACCTCGCCGGACAGCGGCTTGCCGTCGACGACGGACTTGGTCAGCTCGTAGACCGCGCCGCCGACGTTCTTCAGGGCCGAGCCGAGGATCCAGTCCTTGTACTTGGCCAGCGAGCTCTGCTGGTACTGGTCGGAGTCGACGCCGATCGCCCACACCTTGTGCGCGGCGGCGGACTTGATGACGCCCTGACCGGACAGGCCGGCCGCGTGGTAGATGACGTCGGCGCCGGCGTCGATCTGGCCGTTGGTGGCGCTCTCACCCTTGTCGGGGCTGGAGAAGCCGCCCTCCTGCGGGGTCTGCGTCAGGTACTGCTTCTCGATCTTGATCTTCGGGTTGACCGACTGGGCACCCTGGACGTAGCCCGCCTCAAACTTGTGGATGAGCGGGATGTCCACACCGCCGATGAACCCGATGTGGTTCTTCTTGGTGGCCTTGGCGGCGGCGACACCGGCGAGGTAGGAGGCCTGCTCCTCGTGGAAGACCATGTCGGCGACGTTGTCGGCCTTCACGGTCTCGTCGTCGATGATGCCGAAGGTCGTCTTCGGGAACTTGGCGGAGACCGCCTTGACCGCCGGGCCGTACACGAAGCCGACCCCGATGATCGGGTTGTAACCGGCCTTGGCGAGCTGTTCGAGGCGCTGGATCTTGTCGGCGTCGGACTCGCTGTCGTTCGGGTCGACGTCCCGGCCGCCGATCTTGAACTCGCTCTCGGCCTTCTGGAAACCGGAGAAAGCGGCGTCGTTGAAGGACTGGTCGCCCTTGCCGCCGATGTCGTACGCCAGGCCTATGCCCTTGCCGGAGTACGCGCCGGACGCGTCGGAGCCGCCGCCGCCGGACGAGTCGTTGCTGGACTTGCCGCACCCGGCGGCCGCGAGAGCGATGACCGCTACGGTCACCGCGGCTCGGGAGAACCTGGTCCTCGATGAGTTCAGACGCACAGCAAGCACCCCTTCTTGCCCACGGCACCGTCGCCGGCCCGCTTTCCCCATGAGCCGCCGCTGGTGGCGATTCCGGCGCACAGTAACGCGCGTAGAGACGGAGGGAAACGGGGTTGATCCCGGCCGTTACCGAACCGTGCCGACAGGGGGTGATTCGTGGGTCCCGGGACGGGGACGGGTGACACGGCCGGAGGAAGGGGCACCTTCCGGGCGCCCCTTCGCCGGCCGGATCAGTGCGTCGGGTGCAGCAGGGCGGCGGCGGTGAACAGCTCCACGCCCACCCTGATGGCGGACTCGTCGGCGTCGAAGTCCCCCTGGTGCAGGTCGCGCACGGTCCGCTCGCCCGGGGTGCGCACCCCGAGCCGGGCCATCGCGCCGGGCACCCGCTCCAGGTACCAGGAGAAGTCCTCGCCGCCGAGGCTCTGCTCGGTGTCCTCCACGGCGGCGGTGCCGCGCCGGGCGGCCATGGCCTCGCGCAGCAGTTCGGTCACCACCGGCTCGTTGACGACCGGCGGCACCCCGCGCACGTAGTTGATCTCGGACTTGGCCTTGTGCAGGTTGGCGACCTCGTCGATCGCGGCGACCACGATGTCGGGCGCCTGCCGCCAGGCGTTGATGTCGAGGCAGCGGACGGTCCCGGCGAGTTCGGCGTGCTGCGGGACCACGTTCGGGGCGTGCCCGGACTCGATCCGCCCCCAGGTCACGGCGAGCCCGGCGCGGGTGTCGACCCGCCGGCCGACGAGCGCGGGCACGTCGGTGACGACCCGGGCGGCGGCGGTGACGAGGTCCGTCGTCAGATGCGGTCGCGCGGTGTGCCCGCCCGGGCCGTCCAGCATCACCTCCAGCCGGTCGCAGGCTGAGGTGATGGGGCCCTGGCGCAGTCCGATCCGGCCGGCGTCGACCCGGGGGTCGCAGTGCACGGCCACGATCCGGGCCACTCCGTCCAGCGCGCCGCTCTTGATGACCTCGGCGGCGCCACCCGGCAGCACCTCCTCGGCGGGCTGGAAGATCAGCCGCACGGGCCGCGGCAGCAGCCCCTGCCGGTGCAGGTCGGCGAGGACCAGTCCGGCGCCGAGGACGACGGAGGTGTGCACGTCGTGCCCGCAGGCGTGGGCGCGGTCGGGCACGGTGGAGCGGTACGGGCTCTCGCTCTTGGTGTCGGGGATGGGCAGGGCGTCGATGTCGGCGCGCAGGGCGAGCACACCCGGCCCGCCGCCTCCGGGGTCGCCCCCGATGTCGCAGACGAGCCCGGTCCCGGTCGGGAGGACCCGCGGCGTGAGCCCGGCCTCCTCCAGCCGCTCCTTGATCGCGGCGGTGGTACGGAACTCCTGGTTGCCGAGCTCGGGGTGCATGTGCAGGTCGCGCCGGAACGCGACGAGCTCGGCGAACAGCGCCTCCGGCAGGGTGCCGGGAAGGGCGGCTTCCGCGGTGGCATCAGCGGGGAGATCGGCCTCGGACTCTGGGGACATCAGTTGCTTCACCCTCTGAAGGGTAGGACGCCGGGGTGGTCAACTGACCCTCGATCAACAAAACTTCAACCCGTTAGGGGAAGGAAAAGTGGCCGCCCGGCGCATACGTATCGACTGGGATGGGTAAACTCGCCCGCCTTCGCCGGCCGAGCGGATCACGGAGTCCCGAGGAGAGTGGCTCGCGTCACACCCCTGGCACCCCGCCCCATTTGTTCTTTTCTCCACGCATACCACGTCCCACGGGAACCACGCCCGTAATGTTCACCTGGCGGACGGCCGTCCGTGGGGCTCCCGTCCCCTCCATGCCTCTCGGAGCCGCCCGGGAGAGCCCCGGAGGGCCGTTCAGCCCGCCTGGGCCGTACGGGCGAGGCGGTGCACGTCACGGGCGGTGCCGGTCACCCCGGACAGGAAGCCCTGGGCCCGCGGGGAGGCGTGCGCCGTCAGCCAGCTCGGGTCGATGTCGCAGACCGTGACGCGCACCTCCGTTCCGGCCAGGGCGAGCGGCAGGGTGTGGACGACGGTGGAGGGAAAACTGAGGATCGTACGGCCGATCGGGCCCCGGCGGGCGATCAGCTCCAGGGGAAGTTCGGGGCGGACGATCTGCAGGCCCGTCTCGACGGCCAGCCGGTGCAGCTTCTCGGTGCTCTCGCGCCGGTGGGCGAAGTAGCGGATCGCCCCGTGCGCCTTGGCCAGGGCCCGCACGGCGCCCACGTACCGGTCGGCGTCGACGACGCCCGTCTCCACCAGTGACGTGCCGACCAGGTCGGCGCCCGCGGTGACGGCGGGCGGGCCGAAGCGGGCGCGGGTCCAGGCGAAGCGGTTCGCCGTGACGGTCACGCCCCGCGGGGTCTCGTCGATCGGCATGGAGGAGAACACCTCCACCCGGCGCTCACCGCGAGGGGTGAGCCGGCGCCGGGCGACGGCCGACACCGGGCCGAGGACGAGGTCGCGCGGGCCGCGGCGGCCGCCCTTGCGGTGCCAGCGCACCAGCCGCTCCCCGCGGGCGAGCTGGCCGACGAACTCCATCGTCGCCGTGCCGTCGTCCACGACCACGAGCTCCCGCGCCCGGGTGATCGTCAGCAGGAGCTGCACATACCGCGAGAACGGGTCCCCCATCACGACCCGCTCGGCCCGCCGGAGCGGCCCGGCCAGGCCGCCGATGGTCTGCAGCGGCGCCCCTGCCCCGCCCCGGGCCTCCTCCCAGCGCACCTCGTGCCCCTCTTCCCGGGCGAGCTGGGCCATCCGCCGCAGCTGGCCGCGGCTCATCGGATCGGTCGGCGACAGCACGACGAGGGTGAGCCCCGATTCCGGGCGGGCGCCGGAAGCGGTCCCGCCCGGATCGGGGGCGCGGTCGGTCGTGTGACCGCGGGCGTGAGCCCACTCCAGCACGTTCAGCAGTTGTACCGGGCTCTCGACGAAGGCGAGGGTGCGGGGGCTCATCGGCGCGGGACCGTCCGTCGTAAGGGGCTGGGGCTCACACCGCGACCGGCTCGCCCGCGGCGGCGGCGATCTCCGCCTCGGCGACGACGCCGGTGACGCGGCGCAGCTTCTTCATCGGGCCCTGCTCCGAGTCGTAGACCTTCTTGACGCCGTCGCCGAGGGAGGCCTCGATGGTGCGGATGTCGCGGACCAGGCGCTGCAGGCCCTGCGGCTCGACGGAGGCGGCCTGGTCGGAGCCCCACATGGCGCGGTCCAGGGTGATGTGTCGCTCGACGAAGACGGCGCCGAGGGCGACCGCGGCCAGCGTGGTCTGCAGGCCCGTCTCGTGGCCGGAGTAGCCGATCGGGACGTTCGGGTACTCCTTCTCCAGGGTGTTGATCACGCGCAGGTTCAGCTCCTCGGCCTTCGCCGGGTACGTCGACGTGGCGTGGCACAGCAGGATGTTCTCCGAGCCCAGCACCTCCACCGCGTGACGTATCTGCTTGGGCGTGGACATGCCGGTGGAGAGGATGACCGTGCGGCCCGTCGCGCGCAGGGCGCGCAGCAGCTCGTCGTCCGTCAGGGAGGCGGAGGCCACCTTGTGGGCGGGCACGTCGAACTTCTCCAGGAAGGCGACGGCCTCGGTGTCCCACGGGGAGGCGAACCAGTCGATGTTCTTGCTCTTGCAGTACTCGTCGATGGCGCGGTACTCGTCCTCACCGAACTCCACGCGGTGGCGGTAGTCGATGTAGGTCATCCGGCCCCAGGGGGTGTCGCGCTCGATGTCCCACTGGTCCCGCGGAGTGCAGATCTCGGGCGTGCGCTTCTGGAACTTGACGGCGTCGCAGCCGGCCTCGGCGGCGGCGTCGATCAGCTTGAAGGCGTTCTCGAGGTCGCCGTTGTGGTTGATGCCGATCTCACCGGTGACGTAGACCGGGCGGCCGGGGCCGGCCTCGCGCGAACCGAGCTTGCGGATGCGGGAGTTGATGCTCATGGCAGGAGATGTCCTTACTTGGTGAGGGAATCGAGAGAGGGGCCGAGGATCCAGCTGGCGATCTCTCGGATCGCGCCGTCGCCACCGGGGACGGTGGTGACCGCGCGTGCGGCGCCGCGTACGACGTCGTGGGCGCTCGCGACCGCCACGGGCCAGCCCACGAGGGAGAAGCACGGGAGGTCGTTGACGTCGTTGCCGACGTAGAGCACGCGCTCGGGCGCGATGCCCTGCTCCTCGCACCACTGCTTCAGCGCGAGGTCCTTGCGGTCGATGCCGTGCAGCACCGGGAGCCTGAGCTTCCGGGCGCGGGCGGCGACGACCGGGTTCTGTTCCGTGGACAGGATCAGCATCGTCAGGCCGCTGTCGCGCAGCGCCGCGATGCCGAGGCCGTCCCCGCGGTGCACGGAGACGAACTCCCGTCCGTCGGAGTCGATCAGCACCCTGTCGTCGGTCTGGGTGCCGTCGAAGTCGAGTACGACCGCGTCCACGTCGGCGGCGGTCGGCAGCGCGCCCGGCCGGCCGGCGTCGAACAGCGGGGCCAGTGCCCGCGCCCGCGCCAGGTCGTGCGGGTCGTCGATCTCCAGGACCCGCGCCGGGTCGGTGCGCACGAGCTCCGTGCGGCCGAAGAAGCGGTGCCGGTGGGCGCGGAACCCGGGCGCCGTCATGGCGTAGGCGGCGCCGGTCTCCAGCAGGTCCTGGGGGCGGTCCTGGCGGCGCGGGCGGAAGGACTTGTCGTGGTTGACGCCGTGACCGCCCCCGGTGGCAGCGGACTCGGCGGCACTCTCCGGCGCCGTGCCGTCGGTCTCCGGGTCGTCGTCGGCGTCCCGCCACACGAAGCCGTGGAAGGGCGCCACCGTCACCGCGGTGTCGGCGCCGGCCTCGACGACCGCGCCCGCGACCCCGTCGACGTCCTCGCTCGTCAGGAACGGGCTGGTGCACTGCACGAGCAGCACCACGTCCACCGGGGCGCCGTGCAGTGCCTCGTGCGCGTCCATGGCGTGCAGCACGGCGGCCTCGGAGGTTGCGGTGTCACCGGCGATGGCGGCGGGCCGCAGCACCACCTCGGCGCCGGCCTGGCGGGCGGCGGCCGCGATGGCCTGGTCGTCGGTGGAGACCACCACGTCGGTCACCAGCCGGGCCGCTCGGCACTCGCGCACGGCACGGGCGACCAGCGGGACACCGCCGACGGGGGCGAGGTTCTTCGCGGGTACGCCCTTGGAGCCGCCGCGCGCGGGTATCACCGCGAGCACGCGGCGCGCCGGGGCGCCGGGTCCCGCGTCCGGGTGGACGTCGGTCATGGGCTGCACTCCTTGAGGTGGGATGCGGTCGCTCACAGCTCCCCCATCCGCCGGATCACGGGCGCCACGCGCTGCACGCCGTGGCGGTAGGCGCCGCGGGCCGCATGGCGGAAGATCCGGCGCACCGGGCCGGGCGACCGGTCGGCGGTGGGCGCGCCCGGCAACAGGCTGCCGTCGGGGGCGAGATGGTGGCGGGCGAGCACGCCGGGCAGATAGCCGGGGGCGGTGACGGGGGTGTAGTAGGGCTTCAGCGGCGGGAGTTCACCGGCGCCGAGCAGTTCGTCGACGCGGTGGCGGGCCCTGTCGAAGGCGGCCTCGTACGTGCTTCCGGTGGCGACGCCCTGGCGGGCCACCCACCGCGGGTCGGGTTCGGGCTCGTGCCCGTCGTCGAGCTGGTCCCAGGAGGCCAGGCAGCCGGAGCCCACGAAGTGGTGGTTGCCGAGCGCCTCGCGCACCCCGAGGTCGGTCAGGACGACGGTGGGGACGCGCCGGTGCAGGGACTCCAGGGCGGCCGTCGAACTCACCGTGACCAGCAGGTCGGTGCGGTCCAGGACCTCGCCCATGTTCCCGTACACCAGCCGGAGGTTGGCGGGCAGTTCCTTGCGCTGGGCCAGCTTCTGGTACGGCAGTTCCTCGATGTGCGTGGTGTGCTCGCCCGGCTTGGAGCGGAGCTTGAGCAGCACCTCGCGCCCGGGGTGCCGGCGGGCGTGCTGGATCAGCCGGTCCAGCAGGTAGGCCCGGTCCTGGCGGCTCTGCGGCACGGAGGGCTGCGCGGCGAACACGACCGTGTAGGGGTCGTCCTTCTTCCGGTCCGGGGAGTGCGCGTCGCCGCCGAGGAACGGCAGCGCCACCTCGGTCACCGACGAGGCGTCGGCGCCCACTCCCTCGTACACGGCCCGGAAACGGTCCGCGTCCTGACGGGAGTTGGCGAGGACGAGGTCGGCGCCGTGCCGCAGCAGCAGACCGTCGGTGAGCTTCTCGTAGACGACGCCGACGTAGCCGGTGACGACCACGGGCCGCTCGATGCGCCCCTGCCAGGCGTGCGCCAGTCCGTGCAGCATGGCCTGGACCCCGCCACCGACGAGGGCGAGCACGAGGACGTCGTACGGCTCCCGCGCCATCTCGCGCAGGAACTCGGCGGCGGTGACCTCACGCAGACGGTCCGCGCGGACGCCGACCTCCTCGAGCTGGCGGGCGGTGGGGGTGGCACGGCCCCGCAGCAGATAGCCGTCGAGGCGGATGTCCGTTTCACCCGGGTCGGGGGAAACACCGGCGGAAACCAAGCGGTTCGCCGTGAGCGCACCCCATTTCCACCGGGTGTCGGAATCCGCGAGAACAGCGACTCGCCGGGACTTCTTCGCACTGGCTGGCACGCCGAAGACCGTAGGAAGGCATTTCTAGGAACCGCCCAACCCGAACGCAACAAACGGTTAACAGCACATCGCCGAATGGCGAACCAGGCCGCCGACGGCCCGGAACAGCGGCTGGTTAACGGCGCCGCCACACGTCGTTCACTCAAGCTCAAGGTGGAGGTAAAGAGGGAGGGAGGGGCCGCGCCCTAACGTCACCCGCGTGGTCAAGCTCTCCGTCATCGTGCCGTTCTACAACGTCCGGCAATACGCGTCCGACGCCTTGAGGAGCCTGCGCGCGAACGCCCGCGAGGACTTCGAATTCATTCTCGTGGACGACTGCTCGCACGACGGGACGCCGGACATTCTCGCGCGCGCGGAGCGCGAGTTGCCGGGGGCGGTGTACGTCCGACACGAGCAGAACGGCGGCCTCGCGACCGCGCGCAACACCGGCATCGACACGGCGCGCGGCGAGTACCTGACCTTCCTGGACGGCGACGACTGGCTGGCCCCCGGCTACTACCCGCGACTGCTCGCCGCGATCGAGGACCTGGGCTGCGACTTCGTCCGCACCGACCATGTGCGGTGCACCGGGCGGACGCGCACGGTCCAGCGTGTCCCGCACGGCCGGCGGGGCGAGGTGATGGACCCGAGGCGGGCGATCCTGCCCGCCGGCCGCACCACCTCCGTCGACTACCCCTACGCCTGGGCGGGCGTCTACCACCGGCGGCTGGTCGACCGGGGGCTGCTGCACTTCACCGACGGTCTGCGCACCGCCGAGGACCGGCCGTGGATCTGGAGGCTGCACCGGGAGGCGGAGTCGTTCGCGGTGGTGGGTCTGCTGGGCGTCTTCTACCGGCGCGGCGTGACCGGTTCCCTCACGCAGATCGGCGATGTGCGCCGGCTCGACTTCATCCGCGCCTTCGACCAGGTGATCGAGGAGACCGCCGCCGACCCCGAGGCCGACCGGCTGCTGCCCAAGGCGGTGCGCACCTACTGCGCGATCATCGCCCACCATCTGTCGGAGATCGACAAGTTCGAGCCGTCGGTGGCCAGGCAGTTGCGGACCATGAGCGCCGCGGCGCTCAAGCGGCTGCCGCAGGAGCTGCTCACCGACGTCCTCGACACCATGGACCTGACCCGTTCCTCCAGGCTGCGCCGACTGCGCCGCCGGGTCTCCGCAGCGAAGGCGGCCTCCTGATGCCCCGCACCACCCAGATCTTCTGCGCCTCGACGCTGTACGGCGCCGCCACCCTGGCCGCCGCGATCGAGTCCGACTGCTTCCCGGAGGCGGACCGCCGCCTGCTGCTGGTGTGCAACAACGCCGCGACGCCGGAGGTCACCCCGGCCATCGACGCGATGCCGGGCTTCGCACCGCTGCGCGAGCACTTCGACGGCGTGCTCTCCTGGAACGAGGCGATCAGCCCCTACCACCCCGCAGCCTGGTCGCCGCGCCCCGACGACTTCCCGCTGTTCGAGCGCCATCTGCGGCTGCTGTGGGACCTGGGCGACGACCGCGTGGCCCTGGTGGTGGAGTCACTCCAGGTCAACCCGGCCCTGGCCGTCGCCCAGTCGTTCCCCGAGGCGCCCGTCGACGTCTACGCCGACGGGCTGATGAGCTACGGACCCACGCGCACCAAGATCGATCCGCTGGTCGGCACGCGCGTACGGCGGCTGCTCCACCTGGACCTGGTCCCCGGTCTGACCCCGCTGCTGCTCACCGAGTTCGACGTGCCCGCGCGGATCGTACCGGCCGATGCCTTCCGGAAGGTGCTCGGCCGGCTCGGCGACGCCGTTCCCCGGCTTCCGTCCCTGCCCGAGGGGGCCGCCCTGCTGCTCGGGCAGTATCTGTCCGCGTTGGACATCCTCTCCCCGCGGGAGGAGGAGGACCTGCACGTGCGGATGCTGCGGGGCGCGGTCGCCCGCGGCCACCGCACGGTCGTCTTCAAGCCGCATCCGACCGCGCCGGCCCGCCACACCCGCGTCCTGGAGGACGCGGCCGGCGAACTCGGTGTGGACCTCACCGTCCTGGACCTGCCCGTCCTGGCCGAGGTGCTGTTCGAGAAGACCCGGCCCGCGCTGGTGGCCGGATGCTTCTCGACCGCGCTGTTCACCGCGTCCGCGTTCTACGACCTGCCGGTCGCCCGCCTCGGGACCGACACGCTTCTGGACCGGCTGACGCCCTACCAGAACAGCAACCGGATCCCCGCCGTCCTGGCCGACGCGGTGCTGCCGGACCTGGCGCCCGGCAAGGGCGAGCAGGCCGTCCCGGCCGACGAGCTGAACGACCTGGTCACCGCGCTCGGCTTCACCATGCAGCCGCAGATCCACCCGTCCCTGCGCCCGGCCGCCGAGCGCTATCTCTCGCGGCACTCGGGCCCGCGCACCCAGCGCTACTTCAAGCGCAAGCGGCTCACCTCGCTGGGCCTGCCCGGCGGCGTCCCGGCGCAGTTGGCGTTCCTGTCCCGCAACTCCACCGCGCGCCGGATGGTGCGGCGGGCGCGGGCGCTGAAGAACGCCGTACGGGGCTGAGGGACCGGGCATCCCGGTCCTCGCCGGGCGACGGCGTCCGGCCGACCGCACCACCGAACCGGGACTG
The DNA here is from genome assembly GCF_043081205.1 of Streptomyces sp. NPDC014889. Lineage (NCBI taxonomy): Bacteria > Bacillati > Actinomycetota > Actinomycetes > Kitasatosporales > Streptomycetaceae > Streptomyces > Streptomyces sp. NPDC014889. The sequence goes on along the minus strand of NZ_JBIBWH010000004.1, from coordinate 68,594 downwards.
TTTACCGGCCGTCCACCAGGAGGACACTCGGCACGCGTCGCACTGGGGCACGATGCGTCCTCCGATCGGAGGACGGTGGAACGGATGACGAACCCCCTGGCGGGACTGTTCAGGGCACGGCAGAAGGAGGCCGCCAGGCTGGAACTGTTCGCCCGGAGCATGCGCCTGTGCGGTGAGTACCTCGCGGCGCGGAACGAGACGCCCTCTCCCCGGCACACCCGCCTCACGCAGGCGATCGGCGCCTTCGCCACCTCCCTCGACACACCGTCGGCCGATCCCTTCGACTCCCTGCTCAAGGTCGGCGAGCGCGCCCTGGAGGCCGGCGGGGACAGCGGACTGACCCTCGCCCTGGGCGTGGCCGAGACGTCGACCCGGATCCGGCAGCGGTCCAAGGGGGCCTGGCGGCTGCACGGCCTGGCCCTCGACGGGCTCGGCCGCGAGGCCGAGGCACTGGAGTGCTACGAGCGCCACCTCACGCTGGTGCAGGACAACGGCGCGGCGAAGGAGGTCGTCCGCAGGATCGACACCCTGCGGCGCCGGCGGGCGTGCCTGGAGGAGGCCGACGCGCTCTTCCCCCGGGCCGGCTCCCCGCTGCGCGACCTGCTCGGACAGCCCACCGCCGGCACGGCCCCGGAGTTCGCCGCGTTCGTACGGGCGAGGGTGGCCGAGCACGGCGTCGCGGATCCCGCGGTGCGGCGCCTGCTGAAGTTGTACGGGACGTACCGGCGGCTGGTCGAGCGGCCCGCGCTGTCCGACCCGCTGCTCGGCGGGAGCACCCCGATCGGCGTCGGCGGGCTGCGGGGACTGATCGAGGGGCGGACGGTGTGCCTGGTCTCGGGTGCGGGCGACGTCGCAGGGAGCGAGGCGGGCGCCGGGATCGACGGCTACGACCTGGTGGTGCGCTGCGACTCGTTCCAGGTCCGCGCAGAGAGCCCCGGCGGGCGCACCGACCTGCACGCCGTCTCGTTGCGGGGCGAGAGCCCGTGGGACGGACCCGCCTGGACGCAGCCGGCCGGCATCCGGCTGGTGTTCGGCTCCCCGGGCACTCAGTGGCGCCGCGCCACGCGGCAACGGCTCGTACCCGGAGCGCAGGAGCACATCGGTGACGCCTCCCTGCGCGCGCCCCTGACCGACCCGGCGCTGATCGGCGAGGACGACTGGGAACCGGCGACCACCACCGCCTTCACCGTCCTGCGGCTCCTGGACTTCCTGGACGTCAGCCCTCGCCTGGACCTCGTCGGCTTCGGCCTGCCCGGCGGGCTGCGGCCGAGGGAGGCCGAGTGGGTCATGGACCGCGCGACACACGTCGACGACAGCAAGATGAGGATCGCCCTGCGATGACCCACTCCTTGGCGGACGACCGGAGCACCGTCACCGGCAGACGCCGGATCGCCTTCGCCGTCCACACCGACAGCGACCGCCTGCCCGCCCTGGCCACGCTGCTGCGCAGTCTGGCGCTGACCAACCCGGGCGTGTGCGAGGACTTCGTGGTCCTGCACCCGGGACCGGACGGCTCCTCGTTCGACGCCCTGCGCCGGCTGCACCCGCGGGTCGTCACCCGCCGGGCGGAGGGCCGCGCGGACCTCTTCCGGCTGGAGGGCTACGACACGGTCATCGCCCTCGGCCCGGACATGGTGGTGCTGGGGGACCTCGGCGAACTGCTGCGGATGCGCCGTGGTGTGGGCGCCGTCCCGCAGGCGCTGTACGACGGGGAGGGCGGGGAGCGGCGCGCCGTCCTGCCCGGCGGCCTCCTGGTGATCCAGCGCACCGACGTGGACGACGCCCTGGCGGCCCGGCTCTCCGGCGACGGCGGTCCGGACCCCGCGTCGGCGGACGTCGTGGTTCCGGTGGACGCGCGGTTCGACTTCCTCACCCACCGGCTCGCAGGCGACTCGCCGGTGCCCGCGAACGTCGCCGTCCTCCGCTTCACGGGCCCCTCCGACGCGCCAGGGCACGGTCCGGCGGCCGAGGCGCGGCGCCGCTTCGAGATGAGCGACGAGGAGTTCCGGGCGGCCTACTGCGCCCTGCCCGGCGACAAGCACCCCGACCTTCTGGCGCACTGCGCGCCGCCGCTGCTCGAAGCGCGTCCCTCCCTCGGTCTCGCCCGTACGGTAGCCGATGTGTACCGCCGGCAGGGCCGCTACGACGAGGCCGTCGACGTCCTCGCCCCGGTCGTGGGCGACCGGCTGGACGCGCCCCGCTGCCAGGAGACGCTGGGCGTCTGCCTGATGGCGCTGTCCCGCTACGCCGAGGCCGAGGCGCATCTGCTGCTGGCGGCGGCCTCCCCCGATGTCGCCCCGCGTGCCTTCGCCCAGCTCGCCCGCCTGGCGTGGCTGTGCGGGCGGGAGGAGGACGCGCACGCGTACGCCCGTGAGGGCCTGGACGCCGATCCCACCGACGCCGGTTGCCACGGCTGGTACGTGCGCACCCGCCCCGAGGGACCGGAAACGGAGCGGCCGGACTCCGCCGGACACCAGTTGGCGCACGTCGCGTTGTTCGCCGAGGGCCAGGAGAACGCCGGGGACAAGGTCCTGCCCGAGGCCGTGCGCATGTGCTTCGACACCGACACCGGACCGCGCCGCTGGTACCGGCAGCCGGTGCACCGGCTGGTCGACGAGGCGGCGCTGGAGGAGCTGAACGCGCGGCGCGCGGTGATCGTGGGCGGCGGCGGGCTCTTCCTCCCGGACACCTCCCCCAACGGCAACAGCCACTGGCAGTGGAACGTCCCGGACGAGCTGCTTCAGCGGATCACCACGCCCCTGGCCGTGTTCGCGGTCGGCTACAACGTGTTCGACGGGCAGCTCTACCGCCGGAGCCGGTTCGCCGAGAGCCTGCGGGTGCTCGTCGAACGGTCGGCGTTCTTCGGGCTGCGCAACCACGGCTCGATCGAGCGGGTCCGGGAGCTGCTCCCCGAGGAGCTGCGCGACCGGGTGCGCTACCAGCCCTGCCCGACCACCGTGGCGCGGTGCCTCGCCCCGGACCGGTTCGACCGGGCCGGGAGATCCGAGACCGTCCTGGTCAACTGTGCCTACGACCGTGCGGGGCTGCGCTTCGGCCACGACTACGGCCATTTCCTCGCCGAGATGGCCGCGGCGCTGCGGGAACTGCGGGACCGGGCCGACGTGCGGTACGCGGCCCATATGCCCGCGGACGAGAAGTTCGTGCACGACCTGCGCCGGGAGCACGGCCTCACGCTGCCCGTGGAGCGTCTCCACAACATGTCGAACGACGGCATCCGCGAGCTGTACGGCCGGTCGCGCCTGGTGATCGGCATGCGCGGGCACGCGGGCATGATCCCCTTCGGCTGCGGCACGCCGATCCTCAGCCTCGTCTCCCACCCGAAGCTCGCCTATTTCCTGTCCGACATCGGCCGCGAGGAATGGGGGCTGTCCGTGCACGACCGGGAACTCGGCTCCCGGCTCACGGAACGGGCCACGGCGATCCTCGACGACCACGCGAACGCGGTGGCGGAGGTGCACGACGCGCAGAAGTTCCTGTGGGAAACGACCCGTTCGAACATCGACGAGCTGAGGAAGACCTTTGGCCTGGCATAGAACGCCGACCATTCACCGATGATTTGAACACAATTCATCTCTCCCCACCCCGGGCGACACTGCACCCCTCGGGAGCGTCGTTAGCCTGTTCCAATCTCCAACCGTCGAGCGTGAGAGGCCGCTGTGCCGAGACTGTCCGTTGTCGTCCCCATGCACAATGTGGGAGCGTTCGCCGAGAGCACGCTGCGAAGCCTCGCCAACAATGCGCATTCCGACGTCGAGTTCCTGCTCGTGGACGACTGCTCCACTGACCACACCCCCGGGATCATCGACCGCTGGGCGGAGAAGCGTCCGGGCGCCAAGGTGATCCGGCACGAGAAGAACATGGGCATAGCCCAGGCGCGCAACAGCGGTATCGACGCGGCGAGCGGTGAGTACATCACCTTCCTCGACGGCGACGACTGGTACGGGCCGGGCCACCTCGCCGAACTGGTGTGCGCCATGGACGAACTGGGCTGCGACTTCGCCCGTACCGATCACGTCCAGGCCACGGGCACCGAGCGGGTGATCCGGCGGCCCCCGGCCCCGGTGCGCAACCTCGTGATGGATCCGCGCGACGGAATAGCCCCGGCCGAATCGGAGACGATGGTCGACTACCCCTTCGTCTGGGCGGGGATCTACCGCCGGCACCTCTTCGACGACGGGGGCATGCGCTTCGCGACCGAACTCCGCACCGCCGAGGACCGGTTGTGGATCTGGCGCCTGCATCTGAAGGCCAGGACGTACGCCTCGCTCGGTGTGCACGGCGTGTTCTACCGGAGGGGCGTCGCGACCTCGCTCACCCAGATCAAGGACGCGCGTCAGCTCGACTTCATCCCGGCCTACGACGCGCTGCTGCAGGATGTGCTGCGCGACTCGGAGAGCGAACGTTTCCTCCCCAAGGCCGTACGGACCTACTGCGCCATGATCGCCTTCCATGTCGGCAAGGCGGGCGAGTACGAGCCCGCGACGGCCCAGCGACTGCGGCGTGAGGCGAAGGCCGCGCTCCACCGCATGCCCGAGCGAACGCTCGAGGAGACCCTCTCCACCATGGACAGCACTCGGAGCAGGTTGCTCAGCCGCCTGCGTGACGGGCGGAAGGCTGCCTGAACCATGCCCCGCAAGACCCAGATCTTCCAGGTCTCGACCCTCTACGGAGCGGCCACTCTCGCCGCGGCGCTCGACGCGGGCCTGTTCGGACCGCGCCACGAGGCCCGGCGCGTCCTGCTGGTCTCCAACAACGCCGCTGTACCGGAGACGGCCCTGCGCCTCGACGAGATGCACGGCCATGCGCGCATAGCCGGCCGCTTCGACTCGGTGGTGAGCTGGAACGAGGCGATCAGCCCCCACCACCCCAGCTCCTGGGGCCCCCGGGGCAATGACACGGTGATGTGGCAGCGGGCGTTCCGCCGGCTGTGGGGCATCGACGAGCGGGACCTGATCGAGCTCGCCGTCGAGTCGATCCAGGTCAACCCGGCCCAGGCGTTGGCGGCGATCTTCTCCGAGAGCGCCGTCCATGTGTACGCCGACGGCCTCATGAGCTACGGGCCGACCCGGGACAGGCTGCCGCTGACCATCGCGCGCCGCATCCGGCGGCTGCTCCATCTCGACCTGATACCCGGCCTGAAACCGATGCTGCTGTCCGAGTACGGCGTCGAGCCCGAGATCGTCCCGGACGAGGCGTTCCGCGGCGTGCTCGACGAGATCTCCCGGGACGCGGCGGACGACCCGCGGCTGGCGCCCGTCCTGGACGAGGCGCCGACGGCCGTGCTCCTCGGCCAGTACCTGGCGGCGATCAACATCCTGAGCGCGCAGGAGGAGGAGGACCTCCATGTCCGCATGCTCACCGGGGCCGTGCGCGCCGGGCACCGTTCCCTGGTCTTCAAGCCCCATCCGACGGCACCCGCCGACTACTCGGCGGCGCTGAGCAAGGCGGCGGCGGACGCCGGCGTGCGGCTCACCGTGCTGGACGCGCCGCTGCTGGCCGAGACGCTGTACCAGCACTGCCGTCCCGCGCTCGTCGTCGGCTGTTTCTCGACGGCCATGGTGACCGCCTCCGCCTACTTCGACGTGCCCGTCGCACGGGTCGGGACCGCGCTGGTGATGCGGCGCCTGACGCCCTACCCCAACAGCAACCGCGTGCCCCTGGCCGTGGTCGACCACCTGGTGCCCGATCTGGAGCGCGAGGAGACCCCGGCCCTTGTCGGCACGGCCCCCGAGTCGCTGTCACCGCTGGTCCGGGCGATCGGTTTCTGCATGCAGCCCAAGGCATACCCGCGCCTGCGGGAGTCGACGGCGGACTGGCTGCGGAACAACCTGGCCGGCAGCCCCGGCTACTACTTCCCCGAACTGCGCCTGGCCGAGCTCGGCCTTCCCGGCAGCCACCCGCGATCGCGCGCGAGGATCCAGGTGCGCCGTGCGAAGCGCGTGGTGCGCAGGGCGGTACGGCGGCGCGTCCGGAAGTGACACGGGGGTGAACCGGAGGCGACAGCCGCGGCGTCCTGCCCGGCCCGGCCCGTCGGCCGGGCCGGGCAGGACGCGTTTCGCCGTTTGAACTCGGCCCCCGTGGTGTGACCTGCCCATTCACCCGTCCCGGACGGCCAACTGAGACCCGTCGGCCACAGTGGAGCCACTGCCTCTTCAACTCCCGTACACCGGGCACCATGAGAGTTGCGCGGTGCCCAATGACATAGCCGTACACGTGCCGCAGCAGAGAAGCGCCCCGTCCGATCAGGCCGCCCGACCACGGGAACACCGCTACGACATCGACCTGATGCGGCTGATCTGTTCCGCCATGGTCATGCTGGGACATACGGGCGCCCAGTTCATCAAGTCCACCGGCAACGACCCGGCCAACGGCTCCGGGTCGTACTGGGCAGGACACGTGGTCGAGGGCATCCACGCCTTCGCCGTTCCCACGTACTTCGCCATCGCCGGCTGGGCCGTGCTGGTCGGCGCGCCCCCGCGCGACAGCGCCCGGATGTGGCAGAGAGTCGTCCGCAACACCGTTCCGCTCTTCGTGTGGACGGCGGTCTATCTGGTCTGGGCCTGGCTGCGGGACCGCAACGACCGGCCGATGACCGAACTGGCCACAGGCTCCCTCTTCGGTACCGTTCGGCCCGCCTACCACCTGTGGTTCATGTACAGCTACATCCCGATCACCGTGCTGCTCGCCTTCGCGATGCTGGTCAAGGCCGGGAAGCGGCCCTGGGGGCTCGGAGCGGCCCTTCTCGGCATCGCGGTCCTGCCGAGCGTGCTGACCACCCTCGCCGAGGTCACGGATCACAAGATGCCGACGGCGACCTGGGGGTTCGGTACCTATTCGCTGGTGTACGCGGTCGGGGGCGCGTTCCTGTTCGCCCTCCCGGCCGGCGCCGTACGGTGGCGCTGGCCGCTGTTCGTCGTGATGCCGCTCGCCATGGCCGGGTGCCTCTGGTACAACACCCAGGTCCATTACGTGATCCCCAACGCCCACCTGTTCGTCGCCGTCCTGACCATCTGTGTGCTGCTCGTGGTCAACCGGATCCGCATCCCCGAGAAGCTGCGGCCGCTCCTGCGGAAGCTGGCCGGTGCCGCGCTCGGCGCGTACATGGTGCATGTGCTGTTCGTCGAGGAGGTCGTCGCCCCGCTGGTGTCGCCGGACCTGAGCGGACCGGTGGCGGGACTGCTTCTGGTCGGCCTGCTGATCACGGTCATGGCCCTGTCGTTCGGCACCAGCCTGCTGTGGGGCAGGCTGAACCTGCGGCGGCTGCTCGGCTGACCCGGCGTTACGTGCTCGCCAGGGACAGCTTGACCGCGAAGCCCAGGAACAGCACGCCCGCCGCGGAGGTCGCCGACGCCGACAGGCGCTTGCGGCGGCGGAAGGCGGCGGCCAGCTTCATGCCGCCGAATATCAGCGCGCTGAGGTAGAGGACGCTGGCGAACTGGAGGAAGGCGCCGAGGATGACGAAGGACAGCGCCGGATAGGCGTAGGCCGGGTCGACGAACTGCACGAAGAAGGCGATGACGAACAGGATCGCCTTGGGGTTGACGAGGCTGACGACGAGAGCGCGGCGGAACGGCCGCTCGCCTGCGGCCACCGTCGCGGAGTCCTCCGCCGGCGCCGCCTTCTCCCGCCGGGCCCGCCACATGCCCCAGCCGGTCCGCAGCATGCCGATCGCGATCCAGGTCAGATATCCGGCGCCCGCGTACTTCACGATCCCGAACAGCACGGGATTCGCCTTCAGCAGGGAGGCGGCCCCGGCCGCTCCCAGCGTCATGAGCACGGTGTCCCCGCACCAGACACCCGCGGCGGCGGTATACCCGGCACGTACCCCGCGCCGGGCGGCGACGGACAGCACGTACAGCGAGTTGGGCCCGGGGAGCAGGACGATGAGGACGAGCCCTGCCAAGTAGGTGGGGAGATGGATGACTCCGAACATGGCAAGGAGTGTCGCACGACGGTACGACACTCCGTTTCCGGGTTCCAGGGGACGAGACGGGCGGCCCGCCCGGCCCCGGGCCCTGGGCCCGCCGTCCCTCAGAACGCTTCGCTCGGCACGTAGTTGCCCCACACCTCCCGCAGCGCGTTGCACACCTCGCCCACCGTCGCCCGGGCCCTCAGCGCCTCCTTCATCGGGTACAGGACGTTGTCCTCGCCCTTGGCGGCCTTCCTCAGGGCGGACAGGGCCGTGTCCACCGCCGTCCCGTCGCGCTCGGCGCGCAGCCCGGCCAGGCGTTCGGCCTGCTGTGCCTCGATGGCGGGGTCGACGCGGAGCGGCTCGTAGGGCTCCTCCTCGTCGAGTTCGAAGCGGTTGACGCCGACGACGACCCGCTCGCCGGAGTCCGTCTCCTGGGCGATGCGGTAGGCGCTGCGCTCGATCTGCTGCTTCTGGAAGCCGTGCTCGATCGCCGCGACCGCGCCCCCGAGGTCCTCGACCTTGCGCATCAGCTCGACGACGGCCGCCTCGACGTCGTCGGTCATCCTCTCGACGACGTAGGAGCCGGCGAACGGGTCCACCGTCGCGGTCACGTCCGTCTCGTACGCCAGGACCTGCTGGGTGCGCAGGGCCAGACGCGCACTCTTGTCGGTGGGCAGCGCGATCGCCTCGTCGAAGGAGTTGGTGTGCAGCGACTGGGTGCCGCCGAGCACCGCCGCCAGGCCCTGGACGGCGACCCGGACCAGGTTCACCTCGGGCTGCTGCGCCGTGAGCTGGACCCCCGCCGTCTGCGTGTGGAAGCGCAGCATCATCGACTTGGGGTTCTTCGCGCCGAACTCCTCCCTCATCACACGCGCCCAGATCCGGCGGGCCGCGCGGAACTTGGCGACCTCCTCCAGGATCGTCGTACGGGCGACGAAGAAGAACGACAGGCGCGGGGCGAAGTCGTCGACGTCCATGCCTGCCGCGACCGCCGTGCGGACGTACTCGATGCCGTCGGCGAGGGTGAACGCGATCTCCTGCGCGGGGGACGCGCCCGCCTCGGCCATGTGGTAGCCCGAGATCGAGATGGTGTTCCACTTGGGGATCTCGGCCCTGCAGTACTTGAAGATGTCCGCGATCAGCCGCAGGGAGGGCTTCGGCGGGAAGATGTACGTCCCGCGCGCGATGTACTCCTTCAGCACGTCGTTCTGGATCGTGCCCGTCAGCTCGCCGGCGCCGACCCCCTGCTCCTCCGCCACCAGTTGGTACAGCAGGAGCAGGAGGGCCGCGGGGGCATTGATCGTCATCGACGTCGACACCTTGTCCAGCGGGATCCCGCCGAACAGCACCCGCATGTCGTCGATCGAGTCGATGGCCACGCCGACCTTGCCGACCTCGCCGTGCGCGATCGGCGCGTCGGAGTCGTGGCCCATCTGGGTGGGCAGGTCGAAGGCGACGGACAGGCCCGTCGTGCCGTTGGCGATCAGCTGCTTGTAGCGGGCGTTGGACTCCACCGCCGTGCCGAAGCCGGCATACTGGCGCATGGTCCAGGGGCGGCCCGTGTACATGGTGGGGTACACACCGCGGGTGAAGGGGTAGGCCCCCGGCTCGCCCAGCTTCTCGGCCGGGTCCCAGCCCTTCAGGACGTCCGGCCCGTAGACCGGCTCGATCGGCAGCCCCGACTCCGACTCGCGTGCCATGGTGTGTGCCTCCGCGTTCCTCGCCACTCGCTGGTTGTCCACCAGCCGGACCGCTCGTCCATCTCCCCACCTTGCCCCGTGGTTCGCCGCCCGTCACGCGCGGGGAGACATTCCGGTGTACGCCGGCGACGGACACCGGTGGGACAGCGGGGGGCGCCATGCGTACCAGGGGCACGAGAAGCACCAGGAGAGCGAGCGCCGCCGTCGCCGCGGCCGCGGCACTGACCGCTCTGTGCGGCTGCACGGTGCAGCCCACGGACCCGGACGGACGGCCGCGCTCGCCGGTGCACATCGAGATCCCGGACAACACCCCACAGCCCGGTGCCCGTACCGGCGGCCCCGGCGACGCGGGACCGGGCAGGACGCCCCGCCCGGTCCGCAGCACCGCCCAGGTCCTGTGGTCCCGCGGCGACAGCGGTCGTGACGTGCGGGAACTCCAGGCCCGGCTGCGCCAGATCGGCTGGCTGTTCGACGGGCCCACCGGCTCCTACGACGACCTGACCGAGCAGGCCGTCCAGGGCTTCCAGGGAAAGCGCGGGCTGCCGCGCACCGGGCGGACGGACACGGTCACCTGGCAGCGCCTGCTGGCGATGACCCACGAGCCGGGCCGGTGGGAGCTGTACCTGATGGGCGGGCAGCCGGCCGGGCCGCCGGACCGGCGCTGCCTGACCGGCCGGGTGCTGTGCATCGACAAGACCAGCCGCACGCTGCGCTGGATGGTGGACGGACGCACGCTCTCGACGATGGCGGTGCGCTTCGGAACCGAGTACACACCCACCCGCGAGGGTGTTTTCCAGGTCTACTGGAAGTCCCGACACCATGTGTCGACGCTCTACGACTCCCCCATGCCCTACGCGCTGTTCTTCAGCGGCGGCCAAGCCGTGCACTACTCCTACGACTTCGCGGCGCGCGGCTACGCGGGCGGCTCGCACGGGTGCGTCAACGTACGCGACGAGGCGGCGATCTCACGGCTGTTCGCGCAGGTGCGGGTCGGCGACCGGGTCGTCGTGCACTGGTGACGCGCGGGAGCGGGAGAAGCGGAGGGAGAAGACGGGGGCGCGGGCGGGACCGGGGGAACGTGTCCCGCCCGCGCCGAAATGCACGAGCCGTGGGTACGGGGGGAACCCCGGCTCTGTGCGGCGGCCGATGACCAGTCGGCTCACTCACTACTGCGCCACCGCCGCGGAAAACGTCACACCCCCGGGGAGACAACTATCCGTGTGCCACGAACCCGCAGGTCAGAGGGGTGGGATCAGCAGGCACCGCAGGTGGGGCCCGGTGTGGGCGCCGAGGGCGAGGCCGGCTCTTGCGTGACCGACGGCTGTCGCCGGGCCGACGGGGTGGCGTCCGGGCGCGGCGGGGTGAGCGTCCTCGGTGCGTAGCTCTTGCGGAGGCCGCGGCCTTCGCCGTCGCGGCCGTCTCTGTCGCCGCCTCTGTCGTCGGCTCTGTCGCCACCTTGGTCGTCGCCCTGGTCGTCCTGGTCGCCCTGGGAACCCTGGTTGCCCTGGCCGTTCCGGCTCTTCCCGCCGCTCTTGCCGTTCTGGCCGCCGTTCTCGTTCCCGCCCTGGTCGTCGCGCCCCGTGTCGCCGGAGCGCCCGTCGGCCGCCTTCAGGACACCCCGGCAGTACGACCACACGCGCGCGGAGCCGCCGGCCGCCGTCTCCAGATCGCGTCGGCGGTCCGAGTCCAGGCTCCTGCCGTCACGCAGGTCGCGGCAGGACGACACCAGCCGGTTCCAGCGGTCGGACGCGCCCCGGTCGTCGCCGGAACCGGCGGGGGCCGTGGCGGTGGGGTCGTGCCCGGGGGCGGTGCCACCCTCCGGTGCGGTGCGCCCGGCATCGCGGCCGGCGGAGCCGGTCGTGGCGCCGCCGGGCGTCGGCGTGCCCGGACCGCTGCCCGTGGCGCGACCGGGTGAGGGCGACACCATCGGGTGTTCCGGGGTCTCCGCGACGGAGACGGAGGTGCCGGGAGCGGGCTCGTCGCCGCCGAACGGCGTCGGCAGCACGCCGGTGGTGGCCGCCGCCGCGACCCCGCCGACCGCACCCGCGGCCAGCGCGGCCGACAGCGCGAGCCGCAGCGGCCGGCGCCGGCGCCCCGGCCCGGCACGCCGGGAACGCCCTCCCGTACCGCCACGCGCGTGCGTGCCGATCCGGACGAGCCCGGCGTCGTCGGAGACCGCGGGACGCGGACGGGAGTGCGCCGCGGGGACCGCGCCGGGCGCGCCGGCGCCCTCCGCGGCCCGCTCGGCGCGTGCCTTGCGGAAGGCGGCCAGTGCGGCGGCCTCACCGGGCAGTGCCTCGTCGGCCGCGGTGGGGCACGCCGAGGCGGGCGAGGAGGCGGAGAAGGCGGCCGGGTCCTGGAAGACACGGGCGGCCGGCGGAGGCGGGGACGACTCTGCGGACAGGGCGCCGAGCGCCTTGGCGAGCCGTTCGGCCTGGTCACGGACAGTGATGTCGACGGTGTCCAGTGGCTCCCCGCGCAGCAAACGCTCCGCGGTGTCGCGGTCCAGCCACCTGTGCTGCTCCTCGGCCATCACATGTCCTTCTGCGTCCGGGGACGCATATGCGTCACACCGGCGGACGTCACCGCGCGGCCCCGCGGTTCTCGCGGAGGCGGCAGCGCGTCGAGCGCGTGAGGGGATTGCGGACTGTCACCGAGGAGTTCCGCGAGCCGTTTCAGACCGCGGTGCGCGGCGGTGCGCACGGCGCCCGGGCGCTTGCCGAGCGTCTCGGCCGCGGTCTTCGCGTCGAGACCCACGACCACCCGCAGCACCACGGCCTCGGCCTGGTCCTGCGGGAGCCGGGCGATGAGGGAGAGGGTGCTTCCGGTGGCCAGGGCCTCCATCGCCTCGCCCGCGGTGTCGGACTCCGCGGCCCGGCCGGCCAGCTCCGTCTCGTCACCGCCGATCGCGGGACGGCGGCCGCGCATGCGTATGTGGTCCAGGGCGCGGTTGCGGGCTATCCGGGCGGCCCAGCCGCGGAACCGGTCGGCGTCCCCGCTGAACCGCTCCAGGTCACGGGCGATCTGGAGCCAGGCCTCGGACGCCACGTCCTCGGCGTCGAATTCGCCGACCAGCGTGCGTATGTATCCGAGCAGCCGCGGGTGCACGGCACGGTACACAGTCCGGAACGCGGTCTCGTCCCCGTCCTGCGCCGCAAGCACCGCGGCGGTCAGCTCCGCGTCGTCCCCCAGCACCCGTGGTGCCCTTCCTTGCGACTGAACCGGCACCGCTGGCGCGGACCGGGCGCTCACCGTCGTGATTCCTCAGTTGTGGTTGCGGTGTTCGAGGCGGCAGATCGTTGCGGTGTCCATGCCCGCCGCGCCTCGGCGCGAAAGGCACGTTACGGCCTGAAACCGTCTTCCGTCCATGACCGTACAACGTGCAACCACCCGGAGCGGGGTGAGGTGTGACAGAAACCGCACCCCCGGCGCTGTAAGAAGTACGGGCCGCGCGGCCCGTGCCGCGCGACGGCCGGGGCCTCTCCTGTGGGGGGTGGCGGCCCCGGCCGTTGCCTCGGTGCTCACCCCTCTCCCGCCCCGCCCCGGGCCTCCTCCTCGAGCTGTCGCGCCAGCCGTTTCAGACCCCGGTGGGCCGCGGTGCGGACGGCGCCCGGCCGCTTGCCGAGGACGCGCGCGGCGGCGGGGCCGTCGAGGCCGACCACGACCCGCAGGAGCACGGCCTCGGCCTGGTCGCGGGGCAGCCGGCGGACGAGGTCGAGAGCGCGCTCGGTGGTCATGGCCTCCAGGGCCTGGTCATGGGTGCTGTGCGGGCCGGGCAGCTCCAGGATGTCCTGCTCCAGCGTGGTGGCCCGGGGCCGTACCCGTTTCCGGCGCAGATGGTCGAGCGCCCGGTGCCGGGCGATGGTCGCCGTCCAGCCGCGAAAGCCCGCCCCGTCGCCCCGGAACCGGCCGAGGTCCCGCGCGATCTCCAGCCAGGCCTCGGAGGCCACGTCCTCGGCGTCGTCGCCGACGAGACCGCGCAGATACCCGAGCAGTCCTGGCTGCACCAGCCGGTACGCGACGGCGAAGGACTCCTCGTCGCCCTCCTGGGCCCGCGCGACGGCCGCACCCAACTCCCCGTCGTACGCCTGCGCGCGGCGGGGTTCCCCTCCGTGGCCCAAGAACCGTCCTCGTCCGTAGCGAGTCCCCAGGCGTGCGCACCGCCGACCGGCCGTGTCCACGCCCCCACGGTCATCAGCGTCGGCTCCCACAGAAATGTCACAGCTCGTCAGCGGCCCACCGGCCACGGCTCAGACGCGGTCGGCCCCCATGGCGTCCCGGCACAGCAACCGCAGCGACCCCTGGCCCGTGAAGCACCGGCCTGCCTCCTCGATGGGGTCCCACAGCCGTCCGTCCACGGTGCGCACCCAGTGCTCGCCGCCGCTCGCCCACCACTCGGCCCCGCCGCCGTGACGGACGATCACCTCTCCGGCGTACGCGCCGAAGCCGCGCAGCACGCTCCGCACGGCGGCGTGCGGCGTGCCCTCGCGCCGTATCTCCTCGATGGTCCGGTCGACGCGCCACAGGCTCTGCGCCGAGTAGTCCAGGCGCAGCCGAGCGCCCTCACGCATGGCCGTCACGGTGTCCGCCGCCCACCGCACCGGTTTGGTGGCGGCCTGCGGCCTGCTCTGCTGCTGAGTCGTCACATGCTGGACTGTCACATAGGGAAGAGCGCACTCCGCCCGCGGTTCGTCACCCGCGATCGCGGACTTCCCCACAACCGGCGCAGGACCGGCGCAGGACCGCCGCACCACGCCCGCAGGACGCTCACAGATGCCCGCCGCGGGCCCGTCCGCCCGGAGGCCTGGGCTCGCACCCGGTCCGTCCAGGGCTTGGGCTCACACCCGGCCGCGGGCCCTGCGGGAGACCACCGCGCGCAGGACGCGGCGCCCCTCCGTGGAGACCTCCAGGGCCTGGCGGAGTCCGGCACGGCCGTGCCCGGCGACCAGTTCAAGAACGGTGATCTGGCGGCGCAGTTCGCCGGCGACCAGCGGCGACATGCCCTCGGCGGAACCCGGGGCCGGGCTCTCCCCGGCGCGGACCGAGTCCAGCGCCTCGGGGAGGTGGTCGGTGGGGGCGCCGCCGTCCTCGGCCGGGTCGAGGAGCCGGTGGATCCGGAGCGAGGCGACCGAGCAGGCGTCCGCCCACTGCCGCACCTCCGCCGCCGACCGGGCGGCCGGCGCGGCGGACAGCATCCGGCGGGCCAGCACCGCGGCCTCGTCCCCGGTGCCCTCCTCGCCCATCGCCTCCAGCGCGCCGCGCGCCTGCTGGAGCCGCTCGGCCCAGTCGCCGTCCGAGGAGTGGGCCGCGTCCTCGGCGAGGCTCCCCCACAGCGGCCGCAGGACCTCGTCGTCGCCGCCGAGCAGGGGCACGCACCGATCCAAACAAGCCAGACCGCTGGCTGCCAGCCCGCGCTCGTCGGCCTGCGCGATCAGTTCCACCAGACTCATCAACGCCTCCTCAAAGGGCGCCGACCTCAACGGAGCCAGCACTTGCCCTTACTGCGTGCGATCGGCCGGTAGTGTCACACGGGTCGCCCACGGAGTCGAGCGAGTTGGCATAAGAAAGCTTTCGGCCAATGGCGGAGGTGGACGGCCGACGCGCGGGAAGCGGGGGTGAAGCGGGGGTCAGGCCGTGGCCGGCGCCGGCCCCCGCAGTGCCTTCTCGTGCTGCATGCGGGTCAGCCGGAGCACGACGAGTACGGCGAGCACGGCGGCGACGATGTCGAGGGCGTCGGAGAGCATCATCTGCCCGCCGGCCCTGTGCAGTTCCTCGGCCGTGTCGGCCCGGTTGTAGGCGGTGGCCGCGACTCGGTCCACCAGCAGCCCGATGAGCCACAACGCCCACCAGACGTCGACCAGCCGGTGCGACCCGGACCTGTCCGCCGGGCTGCTGGCGTCCCAGATGTCCGCGGTGATCCTGCGCGGGTACCACAGGTTGACGACCGGGGTGAACCACGCGCCGATCGCCCAGCCGCGGGACTTGCTGTGCGCGGAGGGATCGAACACATCGGCGTTGACCCGCACCCGGTGGAACCAGCACAGGAAGACGACACAGCTGGCGAGCAGCGTGAGCACCTGAACGACGCCCGCGACGGCGTAGAGCCGGTCGGCGTCGTCGGCCCGGCGCATCACGTCCCCGCCGACCGAGCCGTTCATGAGGTCGCCCGAGACGTCGTACATGAAGACGTCCGCGCCGATGGCGAACAGGTCGCCGGCGACGACGAGGAGAAGCATCGCGACGGCGGCCCGGCCGAGTCCGACCGGCGAGCGCAGCCGGAGGGACGGCACCCCCGGGTACGGCGGGGCGGCCGACGCCGAAGCTGCCGAGCAGCCGGCACACAGGGTGCCTCCGGGAACCACCGCGAAGTGGCGGCAGCGTGCGCAGATCATGGTGGGCCCCCCGGGTGTCGTGACGGAGCCGGCGCGGCTCCCCCGGAGTCCGGCCCGGCACCCGAAACCTACGGCGCCCTCTCTTCGCACGTCCACTCGATCGGGCGTCAACCCAGCTTGGCGGCAAGCTCCTTGAACTCAGCCCAGGACATCGCCGGTTCCTCGGGGTCCCACAGCTTCTGGACGGTCGCCCGCAGCGGCAGCCGGATGCCGGCCGCCACCTGGTCCTGCGTCTGGGAGTTCGCCAGGTCGCACCACACGGCGAACGAGCCGCCGAGTATCTGCGCGTCGTACCGGGCGGGCACCGCCTCGGTGCCGCGCAGCACGCGCGGGTTCCACTTCTCGTAGATCCGCCGGCCGTCCGGGTAGACGAAGGTCTGCGGCTCGCCGAGGACGTAGTAGAGGAACTCGTCGTTGTAGTTGAGCACCTTGCGGCCGGCGTCGAGGTACTCGCCCGGCCGGCGGGCGCCGTACTCCTTGCCCGTCCAGTAGGCGACCTCGATGTCCCGGGCGGGCGGCACCGACGAGCTGCGGAAGAAGCCGTCGTTCCACGCGCGCGGGGTGCGGTCGTGCTCTCGGACGGTGGTGGCGCGGTCGTTCAGCCAGCCCGTCGTCAGGTCGGCCACGTTGCCGCCGGAGCCGTGGGCCTTCCGCGCGGCGGCGGCCAGCTGCGGGTAGGCCGCCTGGGGGTCGCGCGCGGCCAGCGCCTGGTACTCGTCGCCGCCGAGGTGCCAGAGGCCGCCGGGGAAGAGGTCCGCGTACTCGTCGAACAGGTCGTCGAGGATCGCCGCCGATGTGGGCTCGGAGATGTCGACGGCGCCGCGCGTCGCCACGCCCTGCCCGTTGCGCAGCTGCGTCTCGGGATGCGCGGCGATCACCGCGCCGAGGTGGCCGGGCGAGTCCAGCTCGGGGACGACGGTGATGTGCCGGCTCGCGGCCAGGTCGACCATCCGCTTGACCTGGGCCTTGGTCAGGTGGTCCGAGGAGACGACCTCCGGGTGCGTGTCGGACTCGATGCGAAAGCCCTGGTCGTCGGAGAAGTGCAGGCCGAGCTCGTTGAACTTCAGGTCGCCGAGTTCCCGTATGCGGTCCTCCAGCCAGTCGGCCGTGAACGGCTTGCGGGCGATGTCCAGCATGAGACCGCGCCGCGGCTTGGCGGGCGCGTCCTCGACGACCCCCTCGGGGGCCGTGCCGCCGCCGTGCACCTCCTGCTTCAGGGTGCGGGTGCCGTAGAAGACGCCCGCGTCGGCCGGCCCGCTGATGGTGACCCGGCCGTCGCGCACGGTCATCGTGTACGACTCGGGGTTCCCGCCCGTGCCGCCCTTGCCCAGCGCCAGCCGTACGTCCCCCGGGCGGTCGTCGTCGCGCCGGCCGGCGTAGGCCAGACCGAGTTCGCCCGCGATCAGCTTCCCCTCGTCGGCGAGGGAGGCGTCGCTCACCACGACCCGGGAGCCGGACTCCGGGCGCCAGCCGGGACCGCGGGCCGCGGTGTGGGAGCGCACGGCGGGGATGGTCCGCGGTGCCTTCGACAGCGGGTAGCTGCGGGTGGGGCCCGGACTCGCCGAACCGGGGGACGCGTCCGGGCCGCCCGACGGGGAGCCGTCGCCCCCGAAGGTCCACGCGGCCACTCCCGCGCCCAGTACGACAACGGTGACTAATGTGCCCACGACGGCGGCACGCGTGCGTCGCGGCTTGGGTGCCGGAGCCCGGCGCCTGTGCTTGCTCACGCGGCCAACCTAACGGCCCATGACTGCCGCGGGCGTCCACCGCACGTTCTCAAACTCTGCCGTCCGAGTGAAATTCAACCACCCGTCGAACACGTCATGAGCACACCCGATAACGTACGGCACATCCTTCACGGATCCCCCTGCCTACCTCCCAGCCGACCTAGGACCCACGCTGCCCGCGCAGACCCTGGAGCGCTTCAACACCGCCCACGCCGCCGAGGCCCGCAGGACCCTCCTGACCTGCCTGCACAGCCCCCGCTGGGCCCACCGCGTCGCCGCCCACCGCCCCTATCCGGACCTGCCGTCCCTCCTGGCCGCGGCGGACGAGGCGACGTACGACCTGGGCCCCGAGGAGCTGGCCGGGGCCCTGGCGGAGGAGCCCCCGCCCAAGCTGCCCGCCCACCCGTACGCGGCCGCCTCCACGGCCCTGAGCGCCGCCTACGCCGCCTATGAGGCCAGATTCGGCCACACCTTCGTGATCTGCCTGGACGGCACCGACCCGGACGAGGCCCTGGACCGGGTCCTGCCGGCGATCAGGTCACGGCTGGCCAACGATCCGGAGGACGAGCGCGGCGTCGCCCGGGAGGAGCTGCGGGGGCTCGCGCACGGGCGGCTGCGGGGCCTGCTGGGCGCCGCCACCGAGCCGTCGGTGCACCTTTGAGAGCGGGTTCGATCACACGGGCGGACCCCCCGTAAGGCCCCCGCCAGCACCTCGGTACGATACTGGGGGCCGGTGGACCGTACCCGGCCGGGCCCGACCGACAGTGAAGCCGGCGCGGCCCTAGTCCCCGCTCCCGGAGGGTTCTTCCGTGCCGGCTGGAACGCTGTACCGCGGCCGGGAAGGAATGTGGTCCTGGGTGGCTCACCGAGTCACCGGCGTCCTCATCTTCTTCTTCCTGTTCGTCCATGTGCTGGACACCGCACTCGTGCGTGTGTCCCCGGAGGCCTACGACAAGGTCGTGGCCACCTACAAGACGCCGATCGTCGCCGTGCTGGAGTACGGCCTGGTCGCCGCCATCCTCTTCCACGCGCTCAACGGCCTGCGTGTCATCGCCGTCGACTTCTGGGCCAAGGGCGCCCGGTACCAGAAGCAGATGCTGTGGACGGTGGTCGGCGTCTGGGTCCTGCTCATGATCGGGGCGATCTACCCCGTCCTCGGCCACGCCGCTCGTGCAGTATTCGGGAGCTGACGCACATGTCCACCACTGAAACCACCGCTTCCGGCATCGGCCCGGTCGAGGGCGGCTCCGTCTACGGCGTGGACAACCCCGCCCCCCTTATCGAGGCCCCGCGTCAGCGCACCCGGAAGACCCCGAAGTCGACCCGGGGCAACTTCGAGATGTACGGCTGGCTGTTCATGCGGCTGTCCGGCATCGTCCTGGTCGTCCTCGTCATCGGCCACCTGCTGATCCAGCTCGTCCTGGACGGCGGCGTCTCCAAGATCGGCTTCGCCTTCGTGGCGGGCCGCTGGGCCTCCCCCTGGTGGCAGGTCTGGGACCTGCTCATGCTGTGGCTGGCGATGCTGCACGGCTGCAACGGCCTGCGCACCGTCATCAACGACTACGCGGAGCGCGCGAACACGCGACTGTGGCTGAAGGGCCTGCTCTACACCGCCACGGTATGGACCATCCTGCTGGGCACGCTGGTGATCTTCACCTTCGACCCGAACATCCGCTAGGCCCCGGGACCGAGGTATTTTCCTGATGAAGATCCACAAGTACGACACCGTCATCGTCGGCGCCGGTGGCGCCGGTATGCGGGCCGCCATCGAGGCGACCAAGCGCAGCCGCACCGCGGTCCTGACCAAGCTCTACCCCACCCGCTCCCACACGGGCGCCGCGCAGGGCGGCATGGCCGCCGCGCTGGCCAACGTGGAGGAGGACAACTGGGAGTGGCACACCTTCGACACGGTCAAGGGCGGTGACTACCTGGTCGACCAGGACGCCGCCGAGATCCTGGCGAAGGAGGCCATCGACTCGGTCCTCGACCTAGAGAAGATGGGGCTGCCGTTCAACCGGACGCCCAACGGGACGATCGACCAGCGGCGCTTCGGCGGGCACTCCCGCAACCACGGCGAGGCCCCGGTCCGCCGCTCCTGCTACGCGGCCGACCGCACCGGCCACATGATCCTCCAGACGCTGTACCAGAACTGCGTCAAGGAGGGCGTGGAGTTCTTCAACGAGTTCTACGTCCTGGACCAGCTGATCACCGAGGTCGACGGCGTCAAGAAGTCGGCCGGCGTGGTGGCGTACGAGCTGGCCACCGGCGAGATCCACGTCTTCCGGGCGAAGTCCGTGATCTACGCCTCCGGCGGAACCGGCAAGTTCTTCAAGGTGACGTCGAACGCGCACACCCTGACCGGCGACGGCCAGGCGGCCGTCTACCGGCGCGGGCTGCCGCTGGAGGACATGGAGTTCTTCCAGTTCCACCCGACCGGCATCTGGCGCATGGGCATCCTGCTCACCGAGGGCGCCCGCGGTGAGGGCGGCATCCTGCGCAACAAGGACGGCGAGCGCTTCATGGAGAAGTACGCGCCGGTCATGAAGGACCTCGCCTCCCGCGACGTCGTCTCCCGCTCCATCTACACGGAGATCCGCGAGGGCCGCGGCTGCGGTCCCGAGGGCGACCACGTCTACCTGGACCTCACCCACCTGCCGCCGGAGCAGCTCGACGCCAAGCTGCCGGACATCACCGAGTTCGCGCGGACCTACCTGGGCATCGAGCCGTACACCGACCCGATCCCGATCCAGCCCACCGCGCACTACGCCATGGGCGGCATCCCGACCAACGTCCAGGGCGAGGTGCTCGCGGACAACACCACGGTCGTGCCGGGCCTGTACGCGGCCGGCGAGGTCGCCTGCGTGTCCGTGCACGGCGCCAACCGCCTGGGCACCAACTCGCTGCTGGACATCAACGTGTTCGGCAAGCGGGCCGGCATCGCCGCCGCGGAGTACGCCGAGAAGGCCGACTTCGTGGAGCTGCCGGAGGACCCCGAGTCCCTCGTGGTCGAGCAGATCGAGCGGCTGCGGACCTCCACCGGCACCGAGCGGGTGGCGAACATCCGCCGGGAGCTGCAGGAGACCATGGACGCCAACGTCATGGTGTTCCGCACCGAGCAGACGATCAAGACGGCGGTCGAGAAGATCGCCGAGCTCCGGGAGCGCTACAAGAACGTGGCGATCCAGGACAAGGGCAAGCGGTTCAACACGGACCTCCTGGAGGCCGTCGAGCTGGGCAACCTGCTGGACCTGGCCGAGGTCATGGCGGTCTCCGCCCTGGCCCGCAAGGAGTCCCGCGGCGGTCACTACCGCGAGGACTACCCCAACCGCGACGACGTCAACTTCATGCGCCACACCATGGCGTACCGCGAGGTCGGCGCCGACGGGTCCGAAACCGTCCGTCTCGACTACAAGCCGGTCGTCCAGACCCGCTACCAGCCGATGGAGCGTAAGTACTGATGGCAACCCCCGTTCTGGACAAGGTGGAGGCGGAGTCCGCCGCCTCCCCCTACATCACCGTCACCTTCCGCGTCCGCCGGTTCAACCCGGAGGTCTCGGCCGAGGCGACCTGGGAAGACTTCCAGCTGGAGATCGACCCCAAGGAGCGCGTCCTCGACGGTCTCCACAAGATCAAGTGGGACCTCGACGGCACGCTGACCTTCCGTCGCTCCTGCGCGCACGGCATCTGCGGCTCGGACGCCATGCGGATCAACGGCAAGAACCGTCTGGCCTGCAAGACGCTGATCAAGGACATCAACCCCGAGAAGCCGATCACGGTCGAGCCCATCAAGGGCCTCACGGTCCTGAAGGACCTGGTCGTGGACATGGAGCCGTTCTTCCAGGCGTACCGGGACGTCATGCCGTTCCTGGTCACCAAGGAGACCAACGAGCCGACGCGGGAGCGCCTGCAGTCCGCGGAGGACCGCGCCCGCTTCGACGACACGACGAAGTGCATCCTGTGCGCGGCCTGCACCTCGTCCTGCCCGGTCTTCTGGAACGACGGCCAGTACTTCGGCCCGGCGGCCATCGTCAACGCCCACCGGTTCATCTTCGACAGCCGTGACGAGGCCGGTGAGCAGCGCCTGGAGATCCTCAACGACAAGGACGGCGTCTGGCGCTGCCGCACCACCTTCAACTGCACCGACGCCTGCCCGCGCGGCATCGAGGTGACGAAGGCGATCGCGGAGGTGAAGCGGGCGCTGATCACGCGCCGCTTCTGACCTTCCCGCGCACGCGACGCCGAGGGCCCCGTTCCGTCCGGAACGGGGCCCTCGGCGTGCGGTGCCGGCCGTCGCCGGGCCGTCCGGCCCGAACGAGTGACCCGGCGCCCGCTCCGCGCTCGGCCTCCCGGTCCGGGCGCGTCGCCCACCTAATCTGATGGCATGTCAGATGACGAGTCGTACGAGCTGCTCGGGTTCGACAACGTGCTGCTGCCCGTGGGGGATCTGAGCGAGGCCGTGGGGTTCTACGAGCGGGCCGGGTTCGCGGTGGCGTTCCACCTCCGGGAGGCCGGCATCGCACTGCTGAAGGTCGGGGGCGAGACACCGGGGATCCTGCTGCGCGAGGAGGAGTCCGGGCACCGTCCGCCGCCGTGGCCCTCGCCGCGGGTGTGGCTGGAGGTGCCGGACGCGCGCACGGCGGCGCGCGCCCTCAGGAAGGCCGGGATCGAACTGCTCGACGAGCCCTTCGCCGTGGCGACCGGCTGGACCGTCGAGATCGCCGATCCGTGGGGCAACATCCTGGGCTTCACCGACTACGGCAAGCGCCCGGAGCTGGGGCGCAGACCGTAGGTGGGACGCCCCCTGCGCCCACTGTGTTGAACGCGTTCAAAAATGGGTCTAGAGTCTCTCACGCCAGCGTTTTGAACGCGTTCAAAAGAAGGGGTGGGGGGCATGGACCGCACGGTCATCGCCTACGTCATCTATCTGTTCGTCAGCATCGGCCTGACCGTCTGGGTGGCCCGCACGCTCAGCAGGAACGGGCGGATCTTCCTCGCCGACGTGCTGCACGGCGACGACAGGCTCGCCGACGCCGTGAACCACCTGCTGGTGGTCGGCTTCTACCTCGTGAACCTCGGCTTCGTCGCGCTGTACCTGAGCGGCGACCAGCGCATCGACGACACGCGCGGCATCTTCGAGGCCCTGTCCACGAAGCTCGGCGTGGTGCTCCTGGTGCTCGGCGCGATGCATCTGGGCAACGTGTACGTGCTGAACCGGATCCGCCGCCGCGGGGTGCTGGAGCGCGAGCAGGTGCCGCCGGTCGCGCCGCAGGACTGGGCCGCCCCCTCGGCCGGGGTGTGAGCGCGATGACGGCCACCGCCGGCCGGGACCGGGACGCCTCGGGGGGCGTCCCGGTCCGCGGGCTCACCGTCCTGTACGACGCCGAGTGCTCGCTGTGCGCGTCCGTGCGCGACTGGCTCGTCAGGCAGCCGCAGTTGGTACCGCTGGAACTGGTCCCGGCCGGCTCCGAGCAGGCCAGGCGGCGTTTCCCCGGCCTCGACCACGGCACCACCCTGGACGAGGTCACGGTCGTCGGCGACTCGGGCCAGGTCTACCGGGGCGCCGCCGCCTGGATCGTCGTCCTGTGGGCCCTGCGCGAGCACCGGCCGCTCGCGCACCGGCTCAGCACCCCGGCGGGCGCGCGGCTCGCCAGGGGCGCGGTCCTGGCCGCCGCCAAGTGGCGCGGCGGCCAGTGGGGCGGGAGCGCGTACCGGCGCGGGGACGGGTGGTCCTACGACCCCCGCCTCGGCTGGACCTACGACCCACCCGGCTGCGACGGCGGCGCGTGCGCCACTGGCTAGGCTCTGTGCGTGCCCCTGAAGAACGACGACGACGGCCCCGGTGAGGGTGTGCCCGCCAGCAAGTCCGAGCAGACCCGCGCGCTCATCCTGGAGACGGCCATGCGGCTGTTCCAGGAACGCGGCTACGACAAGACGACCATGCGGGCCATCGCCAAGGAGGCCGGGGTCTCCGTCGGCAACGCGTACTACTACTTCGAGGGCAAGGAGCACCTGATCCAGGGCTTCTACGACCGGATCGCCGCCGAACACCGGGCGGCGGTCCGTGAGGTCCTGGCCCGGGAGACCGACCTGGAGGCGCGGCTGGCGGGCGTGCTGACGGCGTGGCTGGACGTCGCCACGCCGTACCACGAGTTCGCGGTGCAGTTCTTCAAGAACGCCGCCGACCCCGACAGCCCCCTCAGCCCCTTCTCCGCCGAGTCGGAGCACGCGCGCGCGGAGGCCATCGGCATCCACAAGGAGGTGCTGCACGGCGCGCGGACCAAGGTCCCGGCGGACCTGCGGGAGGCGCTGCCCGAGCTGATGTGGCTCTCCCAGATGGGGCTCGTCCTGTACTGGATCTTCGACCGGACCGAGGGGCGTGAGCGCAGCTACCGGCTGGCCGAGCGCGGCGCCCGGCTCACCGCCCGCGGGGTGTCCCTGGCCCGCTTCCGCGTCCTGCGCCCCCTGGTGCACGAGGTGCACGACCTGTTCACGGACTTCCTGCCTGGAATGACGAGGATGATGCCGGACCCGGCGAGCAGGGGGCGGGACGCTTCGGTCGAGTGATCACGTCCGGGTGAACGGGCGCGAAGGGGACACCCGGCGCGCGGCCTGCCTACGATGATGCTCTCGACACCAGCCCCTAGGAGGCACGCGATGTCCGCCGCATCCGTCGAGCAGTCCCATGGCGACCGTCCGTTGATCGCGGAAGCCAACCGGCTCATGGACCGCAACCCGGGGTACCGCGTCGAGATCATCGGAGGCCAGATCCTCGTGTCCCCGCCGCCCAACGCCGCTCATGCCCGTGCTTTGTCGAGGTTGAGGGCGGTCTTCATCGCCTCCGGTCTGGGCGACGGGGAAAGCGAGGTTTTCGAAGGCATCGGGCTCTGGCTTCCCACGGGAACCGAGGACTACGCGATCCCCGACCTGGTGGTCGTCGATGCCGATATCGACGACCACCTCGTCGAGAACAACTGCTACGCCCCCGTCTGCTTCCGCCTGGTCCTCGAAGTCACCTCCAGCAACTGGAAGACCGACCTGCGGAACAAGGTCAAGGCCTATGCAGGCGCCAAGATCCCGGTCTATGTGATCGTCGACCGCAAACACCAGCGCCTCCATGTCCTGACCGACCCCGTCGGCGACGACTACGAGAACCACCGCCCGTGCTCCCCCGGCGAGGACGTCACCCTGCCCGCCGTCATCGGCGCCGAGGTCACTCTGAGTGTCGACGAGATCCTCAAGGCCGGCCAAGTGCGGATGGGTTGACCGCGTCGGCCTCCTCCTCCGTGAGTTCCACGTCGTGGACCAGGGGGCCGTCGGTCACGACGACGTGGTGGGCGCGGGAGCCATGGAGGGAGGCCGTGGCCGCCAGCAGATAGGTGCCCGGGCCCGGTACCGCGACGATGTACGAGCCGTCGGCCAGGGACGCCACCCGGTCCAGTTGGCGACCGCCCTTGGACAGCAGGGTCACGGCCGCGCCGTGGACCGGCTCGCCCTCCTCGGTGCGGATGAAGCCGTGGACCACCGAAGCGGGGCCCGGCCGAGGCGCAGGTGCCTCCTGGGGCTCCTCCGCCGGCTCGACGGCCAGATGCGGCAGACGGCGCTCCAGCCAGGCCGGCAGCCACCAGTTGGCCCGGCCGAACAGGTGCATCGCCGCCGGCACCAGCGCCGTCCGCAGCACGAACGCGTCCAGCGCGACCGCCGCCGCGAGGCCCACACCCGCCATCGCCGCGCCCTGGTTGCCGCTCAGGACGAAGGCGAGGAAGACACAGACCATGATCAGGGCCGCGGAGTTGATGACCCGGCTGGTCTCCGCGAGGCCCACCCGGACCGCGCGCGCGTTGTCCCGGGTGTGCACCCACTCCTCGTGCATCCGGCTCACCAGGAAGACCTGGTAGTCCATCGACAGGCCGAACAGCAGGGACAGCATGATGATCGGCAGGAACGCCTGGATCGGTCCCTCCTTGCCGAGGCCGAGCAGTTCCAGGCCCCAGCCCCACTGGTAGATCGCCACCAGGACGCCGAACGACGCGGCGGCGGCGACCAGGTTCATCACGGCCGCCGTCAGCGGCACCAGCAGGGAGCGGAAGGCGACCAGCAGGAGCAGGAAGCCGAGGCCGACGATGGTCGTGACGAAGTACGGCAGCCGGTCGCCCGTGACGGACGCGAAGTCCTTGGAGACCGCCGTGACACCGCCGACGTGCGCCCGAGCTCCCGTCCCGGGGATCACCTCGTCGCGCAGGGTGTCGATGAGCCGGTCGGTCTGCTCGGACTGCGGCGAGGTGGTCGGGACGACCTGGATGACGGTGACGCCGTTCGCGGGCGGCAGCGGTGCCACCCGGGCCACCCCGCGGGTACCGGCGATGCCCTTGACCAGCGCGGTGGTGTCACCGTCGGCCGAGACCACCTGGAGCGGCCCGTTGAAACCGGGTCCGAAGCCCTCGGCCAGCAGGTCGTACGCCTTGCGGGTCGTCGTCGAGGCGTCGTCGTTGCCCTGGTCGGTGGCGCCCAGCCGCAGCGACAGCACCGGCAGCGCGAGGAGGACCATGACGACCAGCGCCAGGCCCGCGATCCAGCCGGGACGCCGCTGCACCGTGCCCGACCAGCGGGCCGCGAGCGAGCTCGCCCGCTCCTCCCGCACGGGACCCTCGGCCGCGAGCCGCCGCCGCTGGCGCCGGCTGAGCACCCGCGGCCCGAGGAAGCCGAGCAGGGCCGGCAGCAGCGTGACCGCCGCGAGCACGCTCAGCACCACCGTGAGCGAGGTGCCGATGACCACGCCGTCCAGGAAGCGCAGATTGGTCACCAGCATCCCGGCGAGGGCGATGCACACCGTGCCGCCCGCGAACAGCACCGCACGGCCCGAGGTGTTGAGGGCGACCGCCGCCGACTCCTCCGGTTCCAGACCGCGCAGCAGGCCCCGCCGGTGCCGGGTGACGATGAACAGCGCGTAGTCGATGCCCACTCCGAGACCGATCAGCGAGGCGAGCAGCGGGGCGATGTCGGGCACGTCCGTGACATGACTGATCAGCTGGGTGGAGAACAGGCCGATGCCGACTCCGAAGACCGCCACGGCGATCGGCAGGAGCATCGCGAAGAGCGAGCCGAAGGCGAGGAACAGCACGAGCGCCGCCGCCGCGAGGCCGACCAGCTCGGACAGACCCGTGGGCGGCTCCTGGATCCGGGTGATCGCCTGGCCGCCCAACTCCACCCGCAGACCGTCGCGTTCGGCCGCGCGTGCGGTGTCGACCGCATCCTGCACGAGCTGCTTGGGCACCTCGTTCGCCCGCTCGGTGAAGGTGAGCTGCGCGTACGCGATCGTCCCGTCCCGGCTGACCTGCGTCGCGCCCCGCGCGCCCGTGTACGGGCTGCTGACCGCGCCGACCCCCGGCATCCGGCCGATCTTCTCCAGGGCGGGCTCGATCCGGTCGCGTACCGACGCGTCCCGTACCGATCCCGCCTCGACCTTCCACACCACCGTGTCGGTGTCGCCCGCGGCCTTCGGGAACGCCTTCTCCATCAGGTCGAACGCGGACTTGGAGTCCGTGTCCGGCAGCGAGAAGACGTTCGCATAGGCCGTGCCCCCCGCGGACGCCCCGGCGCCCACCCCGATCAGCGCCACCACCCACAGCAGCAGGACCAGCAGCCGGTGCCGGTAGCACCACCGCGCCAATGTCGTCACTCTCTCCGCTCCTTCATCCGGGTCCCCCGGGTCCTGGGTCTCCAGCATCCGCAGCGGCGGGCGCGGACGGGCACGTGCCGCCCCGACTCTCAAGGAACTCCAAAGCACCCGCGGCCCCGCCGCCGGTCCCGCCGCGGATACTGGGGACATGACCGTCAACGAGGCAGCGCACGAAGGGGCGACGGTTCTCGTCGTCGAGGACGAGGAGTCCATCGCGGACGTCCTCGCGATCGCCCTGCGCTACCACCGCTTCCAGGTGATGACCGCGGGCACCGTCCGCGAGGCGTGCGCGCTCGCCGAGCGCACCCGGCCCGACGTGGCCCTGCTGGACGTGATGCTGCCGGACGGCGACGGCCGGGCGCTGGGCCGTGAACTGCGCACCCGCTGCCCCGACCTGGCGCTGGTCTTCGTCACCGCGCGGGACGCGCCCGCGGAGGTCGTCGGCGCGCTCGGCTTCGGCGACGACTACATCACCAAGCCGTTCAACATCGACGAGGTCGTCGCCCGCGTACGGGCCGTCCTGCGCCGCACCCTCCCCCACGCTCGAACGAGCTCGCGCGGGGGCACCCCCATCGCCGACGTCCTCCCGCACCGCCCGCCGCTGCGCTACGGTGACCTGGAGCTGGACGAGACGACGTACTCGGCGCACCGCGCGGGCCGTACGGTCGAGCTCACCCCCACCGAGTACGCGCTGCTGCGCTTCCTGGTGCGCAACGGCGGCCGGATCGTGCCCAAGGACCAACTCCTCAGGCACGTCTGGCAGTACGAGCACACGCCGCCCGAGTCGACCGTCGTCGAGACCTACATCAGCTATCTGCGCCGCAAACTGGACATGCTCGGACCGCCGTTGATCACGACCCGGCGGGGCGTCGGATACGGGCTGGCATGAGGCCGGGCAGACCGCGTCCGCGGCGCCGCAGGGACGGGCTCCACTCGCTGCGCGGCAAGCTGACCCTGGCGAACGTCGGGCTGCTCGCCGTGGGGGTCGTGGTGGCGACCGCCGCGAGCCTGATGGGCATGCGGCACTATCTGCTCGGCCAGATCGACAACCAGCTGATCAAGACCCGTGACTCCGTGGTGGACTCCCGGCTCGCCATGCCGCAGATCGACTCGCTGGCCGCGCTGACCCTCATCCGGGACCACTTCATCCAGCCCCCCGCCAACAGGCGCCGCCCGGAGTCCGTCTTCACCGCCGTCGGCAGCGGGGGCGAGGCCATGCCCATCGCCGGTTTCGTGCCGACCGACGCCCAGCGGTCGCTGGCCGCCGCGGTCGGCGACCCGCGCGCGCTCGCCGCCGACCGCGCACCGCACGAGGTGAAGCTGCACGGCGGCACCTACCGGGCGACCTCCGCCCGTCTGACCGACGGCAACTACCTCCTGTTCGCCACCTCCACCGACTCACTGCACCAGGGCATCGCCAAGGCCCTCAAGCTGGACCTGGGCGTCGGCACGCTGCTGCTGGCGCTGCTCGCCTGTCTGACGATGTTCAGCGTGCGGGTCCGGATGCGCCCGCTGGAGGACATGGTGGAGACCTCCTCGGCCATCGCCGAGGGCGACCTGACCCGGCGCGTGCCCTCGAGTCACCATCCCACCCGGGAGGTGGAACAGCTGCGCGTCGCGCTGAACTCCATGCTGCACCAGGTGGAGTCGGCGTACCGCACCCGCGAGCGCAGCGCCGCCCAGCTGCGCCGCTTCGTCGCCGACGCCTCGCACGAGCTGCGCACCCCGCTGTCGGCGATACGCGGCTATCTCCAGCTCTACGACAAGGGGATGCTGACCGAGCCCGGCGAACGCAGGCGCGCCTGGGACCGGATGAACGCCGAGGCGGACCGCATGGGGCGGCTCGTCGACGAACTGCTCACCCTGGCCCGCCTGGACCAGCGGCCGCAGCTTCGGCTGCGGAACGTCGACGTCGTCCGGCTGGTGCGGGACGCCGCCGAGGACCTGCGCGCACAGCAGCCCGAGCGGCCCGTGACGGTCGGCGCCGAGGGCGTCCTCCTCGTCCGCGCCGACGAGTCGGGGCTCCGGCAGGTGCTCGGCAACCTGGTCGCCAACGTGCGCGTCCACACGCCCGCCGACGTCCCGGTGCGACTCACGGCGGAACGCGCCGACGGTGTCGTACGGCTGTGTGTCCGGGACAAGGGGCCGGGGCTGGCGGAGGAGGACGCGGCGCGCGTCTTCGACCGTTTCTTCCGCGCGGGCGGCGGCGCGGGCAGCGGCCTCGGCATGGCCATCGTCCAGGGGGTGGCCGAAGCGCACGGCGGGCAGGTGGCCGTCCGCACGAACCCCGGGGAGGGGTTCGCGGTGACGGTCACGCTGCCCGCGCAGTCCTGTGCGTAGCGGTCAGATCCAGTCGAGCTTCCAGAGCCGGAAGCTGCCTGTGCCGTCCGACAGGTACTGGCCGCCGCCGACGTCCTCGCTGCTGACCACGTACTCCTTGCGCTGCCACAGCGGGATCAGCGGCACGTCGGTGGCGACGTTCGCCTGGAGGTCGCGGAAGTCCGCCGCGATCTTGCCCCGGTCGGCGTACTGCTGGGTGTCCCGGATGAGGTTGTCGACGGTCTTGCTGCTGTAGCCGGTCCTCATCGTGCTGCCGGTGCCGACGAGGGCGCCGCCGAAGGTGTCGGGGTCCGGGTAGTCGGCCACCCAGCCGACCGCGTACGCGTCGAGCTTGCCGCCCGCCCAGAGCTTCTGGAAGTCGGACCACTCGTAGCCCTTGAGGTCGACCTTGAACAGGCCGCTCGCCTCGAGCTGCCGCTTGAGCTCCGCGGCCTCCTCGCCGGCGGCGCCGCGCCCCTGGCCGTAGCCGTAGGTGAAGTGCACCGGGACGGACACGCCGGCCTCGGTCAGCAGCTCGCGGGCCTTCTGGGCGTTCTGCGTCGGGTAGGCGTCGAAGAAGGACGTGTTGTGGCCCGTGATGCCGGCCGGGATCAGCGAGTACAGCGCGTCGACGGTCCCGTCGTACACGCCGCCGGCCAGCTTCTCGCGGTTGATCAGCCAGGCGACGGCCTGCCGGACGCGGGTGTCGTGCAGCGGCGAGGAGGCACGGGTGTTGAGGTACAGGTTGCGGGTCTCGGAGCTGTCGGACACCGACACGCGCATCGCGGGGTCGCTGGGGTTGAGCCCGGCGAGGAGCTTCGGGGGCAGGTTGCGCGTGGCGACGTCGATCTGCTTGCCCGTCCACGCCTTCTCCAGCTCGGCCGGGCTCTCGAAGTAGCGCAGCGCGACCGGTCGCCCGGTGCTGCTGATGGCGCCCTTGTAGGCGTCGTTCGGTACGAGGTCCGCGCTCTTGTCCTTGGCGTACCCCTTGAGCCGGTACGGCCCGGTGCCGTCGGCCGCCGTGCCGGTGCGCAGTCCGTTGGCCGGGTAGCGGGTGTGGTCGACGATGGAGCCGGCGCCCGTGGCCACCTTCAGCGGGAAGGTGGCGTCCGGGGTCGACAGGTGGAAGGTGACGGTCATGCCGTCGGTCTCCACCGAGCCGAGGGTCGACAGCAGCGAGGAGGGGCCGACGTCGGAGTTGATCTTCTTGATCCGGTCGAAGGAGAACTTCACGTCCTCGCCGGTCATCGTGCGCCCGCTGGGGAACTTGATGCCCTCGCGCAGTTCGCAGCGGTAGGTGCGCAGTCCACCGCCGGTGAAGTTGCAGTTCTTGGCCGCGTCCGGCACGGGTGTGACACCACCCGGCTCGAAGGTCAGCAGGGACTGGAACACGTTGCTGAACAGAGCCCAGGAGCCCGCGTCGTACGCTCCTGCCGGGTCCAGCGACGTGACGGCGTCCGTCGTGCCCACGACGATCGCGTTGTTCTTGTCGTCCTTCGACGGCAGCAACTGCCAGCCGCCCACCCCCACGACCGCCAGCACCACCAGCGTCGTGAGGATCCGCATGCGAACCGACCGCATCCGTACCCTCCCCAGACCCCTTTTGGGCCCTTCTGCATAAGCCACACACCTGAGTGGCGCCCGTTACCTAATCACACGCATTTCGCCAGGGGGAAGCCGGGTCTGGGGAGAATGAGAAGAAGTTACGAAGACTTGTTGTTCGAGCGTTTCGGGGTGGGATCCGCGGTCTCTACGCCTGCCTGGAGGCGAGCTGGACGACGGTGATGTCGGAAGGTGCGCCGACCCGTGTGGGCGGGCCCCAGGCGCCCGCGCCGCGGCTGACGTACAACTGGGTGTCGCCGTACCGTTCCAGGCCGGCGACCGTCGGGTTGGCGGCGGCCGCGAGGAGGCTGCCGGGCCAGAGCTGGCCGCCGTGGGTGTGGCCGGAGAGCTGGAGGTCCACACCGTGCCGGACGGCCTCGTGGATCTGCACCGGCTGGTGGGCGAGCAGCACGCACGCGCGTGCGGTGTCCCGGTCGCCGAGCGCCCGCTGGAAGTCGGGGCCCTGCCCCTCGCTCTCCCCCCGTACGTCGTTGACGCCGGCCAGGTCGAAGGCGGGCAACTCGGTGCGCGCGTTCTCCAGGGGAAGCAGGCCGAGCCGCCGCACCTCCTCCACCCACTGCTCGGCGCCGGAGAAGTACTCGTGGTTGCCCGTGACGAAGTACGCCCCGTGCCGCGCCCGGAGCCCGGCCAGCGGCGCCGCGGCCGGCCCGAGGTCCTTCACGCTGCCGTCCACCAGGTCCCCGACGACGGCGACGAGGTCGGGCTGGGTCGCGTTGACCGTGTCGACGACCTTCTGCGCGAAGCCGCGCCCGAGGACGGGTCCGAGGTGGACGTCGCTGACGACGGCGATCCGGTACCCGTGCGCCGCCCGCGGCAGTTTCGCCAGCGGCACGGTGACCCGCTTCACCCGCGGCCCGCGCAGCACCCCGTAGGTCCCGTACCCGACGGTCCCGAGAGCCACCGCGGCGGCGCCCGCGCCGGCCACCCGCGACACGAACAGCCGCCGGCTGGGAAGGTCACGCGGGGCCGGTGACGCGCCCGCGGGTGCCCGCCGTTCGCCGGCGCCCGCCGGCGCCTCGGCCGCGAGGGCGACCGCCTCCGGCCCCGACTGCTTTTCGCCACCGGGCACGGGCACCCGGCCGGAGCCCGTACGGACCTCGTGCGCGGGCCGATCGCCCGCCCCGGCCTCGGAACGGGAAACCGGCGGGCGACCGGGCACCGGCGCGGCGGCGGACTCCAGTGCCTCGGAAGGTTCCTGTGCGGCGGGCGGCGGGTCGCCCGGACCCGGGGCAGCCGGCCGCGGGCCCGTGGGCAGGAGGCGGCGCAGGAGGGGCCGGAGGACCTCCGTCGCCAGGGTGGCCAGGAGCAGGTACAGCGCCAGGGGGAGCCAGAGGAAGCCGGGCCAGGCCAGGGTGCGCTGGAGCCAGAAGGGGGCGCCGGCCTGTTCGGTGACGAGGGCTCCGACGGCCAGGAGCCAGCCGCCCGCGATCAGGACCGCGCCCGCCCGGCGTACCGGACCGGGCCCGCGGGTGGTGTCGCGGAACAGGCGACGCCACAGATACCAGTTGGCGGCCACCACCCCGCTGAGCACGAGCAGCGCAACGAGCACGAAGACGACCACCATGCCGTCCGTTCCTTCCGCCTGATGCCTGGTGGGCCGGCCCCTGCCGAAGGCCCCGTGGAGCTGTTCGAAACGCTATGACGTCCGGCGCAGTGCGCGCAGTCCCCGCAACCCGATGCCGCCGATGACCGTCCCCAATACGAAGGAGACGACGGCGAGCGTCAGATGCACCCAGAAGTACGCCGTCGGGTGCCCGTGGTCGAACGCCAGACCGCTGCCGTCCTTGATGAGATTTTTAACGAAAGTGACCCAAATGACCCAACTCCACACCCCGAAGGCGAGCAGGAACCAGGAAACGGGACGGCTGAGCTTCATACGTTCAGTATCACCGTCCGGAACCCGGCTCCGCGTCCGGGGTGGGAGGGCGGGCGGCACGCCACTGCCCGCGCCCGGTACGTTTCCGACCGTGCCCGCACCCAATAAGATCATCAGGCGATCGCTCGCGATTGCCCTGCTGTCCGTCTCGCTGACCGCGCCCGCCGCTCTCGCCGCGCCGGTCCCCTCGGCCACTCCACCGGCCGGGATGTCCACCGTCGGCGGTGCCCGCCTGGGCCTGCCCGGCACACAGGTCGACCTCGGCGACGGCGCCCCCGTACTGCCGAAGGGCCTCACCGCGCGCTCCTGGATCGTCGCGGACGCCGAGTCCGGCGCGGTGCTCGCCGCGCACAACGCGCACTGGCGGCTGCCTCCGGCCAGCACGCTGAAGATGCTGTTCGCCGACACCGTGCTGCCGAAGTTCCCGCGTACGCAGACGCACAAGGTCACCCCGGCCGACCTGGCCGACGTGGGCGCCGGGTCCAGCCTGGTCGGTATCAAGGAGAACGAGACCTACACGGTCCACGACCTGTGGCTGGGCGTCTTCCTGCGCTCCGGCAACGACGCCGTGCACGTGCTGTCCGCGATGAACGGCGGCACCGAGCCGACCGTGGAGGACATGAACGCGCACGCGCAGGAGCTCCAGGCGCTCGACACGAACGTGGTGACCCCGGACGGCTACGACGCCGACCATCAGGTCTCGTCGGCGTACGACCTCACGCTGTTCGCCCGTTCGGGGATGCAGAAGAAGGACTTCCGCGAGTACTGCTCGACCGTGCGGGCGTCGTTCCCGGGCGAGACGAAGAAGAACAAGAAGGGCAAGACCTCCCGCGGCTCCTTCGAGATACAGAACACCAACCGGCTGCTGAGCGGCGACTACGACGTCTCGGTGTACCAGGGCATCGCCGGGGTGAAGAACGGCAACACCACCCACGCGGGCGCCACCTTCACCGGCGTCGCCGAGCGCGACGGCCGGGTGCTGCTCGTGACGGTGATGAACCCGGAGAAGAAGGACCACAACGAGGTCTACAGGGAGACCGCCAAGCTCTTCGACTGGGGCTTCGCTGCCCTGGACAAGGCGCGCCCGGTGGGCGAGCTGGTGCCGCCGAGGAGTGCCGCCGAGGCGAAGGCACAGCCGGGCGCCGAGCCCTCCGCGGGCCGGACGGGCGAGAGTGACCCGTCCCCCGCGGCCGCGACGCACGCGTCCGTCGGGAACGGCTCCAACGGGGTGGGGATCGCCCTGGGGGTCGCCGGTGGCGTGCTGGTCCTGCTCGCGGCCGGCGCGTTCCTGGTCAACCGCCGCTGGCCGCTGCCGGACCTGATGCGCCGCCGGACCCGCCCCTGAGATCGACGGCCCGGCCGCCGTCGCCGTCACCGTCCTTGCCGGGCGCACCGGTCCCGTCGCCCGTACCGCTCTGCGTCGCCGTCCAGGCGGCGCAGTACAGGACCAGCTTGGACGTGAAGTTGATCCACAGCAGCAGGGCGACGGGGACCCCGAAGGCGCCGTACATGCTCTTCGCCGCCACGCCCTGGATGTAGCCGCTCAACATCAGCTTCAACAGCTCGAAGCCGACCGCGCCGAGCAGCGCGGCGACCAGCAGCCGGTGGCGCGGCGGCTCGACGCCGGGCAGCAGGGTGAGGACGTACAGCAGCACCAGGAAGTCGGCCAGTACGGCGACCGCGAACGCGATGATCCGCAACACGACGCTGCCCCAGCCGTGTTCGGCCAGGCCGATCTCCCGGGAGAGGTAACCGACGGCGGCCGAGGCGACGGTGGACACGGCGAGGGTGACCAGCAGCGCGCCACCGAGGCCGATCAGCACGCCCGCGTCCTTCACCTTGCTCATCAGCGGGTTCTCCTCCGGGTCGGGCAGCTCCCAGACCGCGCGCAGGCAGTCCCGCATCTGGGCGACCCAGTTGACACCGGTCAGCAGCAGGGCGGCACCGGCGATGAGCCCGACCGTGCCGGCGTTCTGCACCAGGGCGCTGATGTCCAACTGCTGCCCGAGGCCCGGGAACTGCTGGACGATCTTGTTCTGGAGCGTGTGCTGCTGCTGCGGACTGAGTGTGGCCGCGCCGATCGCGGCGGCCACGGTCAGCAGCGGGAACAGCGCGACGAAGCTGATGAACGTCATGGCGGCGGCAAGTCGCGACCACTTGACCCGGTCCAGGCGTTCGTACGACCGCCAGGCGTGCGTGGTCATCAGGCGGGCCGCCCACGGCCCGACGACGGGAAGCTTCTTCAGCCAGTCCATGATCCGACTGTGCCCGCTGGGCCGCCATGTGAACACCGCGTTTCTGCGTCAAAACACGCATAACCGGACGATACAGTCGTCTGCCGTGAAGGATGCCTCCGGTCTCCCGCGTCTTCCCCGGTCCCTGCTCGTCCTCGGCGGCACATCCGAGATCGCTCTGGCCACCGTGCGCCGCCTGATCGCCCGCCGCACCCGTACCGTGTGGCTGGCCGGCCGGCCGTCGCCGGCCCTGGAGGAGGCCGCCGCGCATCTGCGCGCCCTGGGCGCGGAGGTGCGCACCGTGCCCTTCGACGCACTCGACTGCGCCTCCCACGAGACGGTCCTCGGCAAGGTCTTCGCCGAGGACCGTGTCGACATGGTGCTGCTGGCCTTCGGCGTCCTCGGCGACCAGGCGTACGACGAACGGGCACCGCTGAACGCGGTCCGGGTCGCGCAGACGAACTACACCGGGGCGGTGTCCGCGGGACTGGTGGCCGGACAGGGGTTGCAGAACCAGGGGCACGGCTCGCTCGTGGTGCTCTCCTCGGCCGCCGGCGAACGCGCCCGCCGCGCGGACTTCATCTACGGCTCGAGCAAGGCCGGTCTCGACACCTTCACCCAGGGCCTGGGCGACGCGCTGTACGGCACCGGGGTGCACGTCATGGTGGTACGCCCCGGGTTCGTGCGCTCCAGGGCGACCGCCGGCCGCGAGGCGGAACCCTTCAGCGTCACCCCGGAACAGGTCGCCACCGCCGTCGAACTCGGCCTGCGCAGACGCTCGGAGACGGTGTGGGTGCCCGGTGTGCTCCGGGTGGTCACGACCGTGCTGCGGCATCTGCCGCGCGCGGTCTACCGGCGGCTGCCGTTGTAGTCGCCCGCGTCGCGCCTGTTCGCCGCCGGGTGCGGGCCCGATCCGGTGCGGCCGGGCGCGGCGCCTACCGGGCGGGCAGCGTGCCGCGGTCCACGGGGGCCGCCTGCG
The DNA here is from genome assembly GCF_043081205.1 of Streptomyces sp. NPDC014889. Taxonomy (NCBI): domain Bacteria; kingdom Bacillati; phylum Actinomycetota; class Actinomycetes; order Kitasatosporales; family Streptomycetaceae; genus Streptomyces; species Streptomyces sp. NPDC014889. Next base: position 32,135 of record NZ_JBIBWH010000004.1, on the reverse strand, counting down.
GGGGCACCATCGTGCTGCCGCCGAAACCGAACTCCCGCAGCTTGCGCCATACCCCGTCGGGGCCCTGCTCGTGCAGGGCGAACCCGGTGCACGTCCACTCGGCCTCGTACCCGGCGAGCTCCTCGAAGGCGCGGTCCATCGCCGCGTCGTCGATGCCGTGCGCCACCGTCACATGCGGGTGGTAGGGGAACTGGAGTTCGCGCGCCACCGGCCCGGAGGAGTCACGGACCTGCTTCTGCAGCCATGCGCACGCCTCGGCGCCCTCGACGACCCGCACGTAGACCACCGGGGACAGCGGCCGGAAGGTGTCCGTGCCGGACAGCCGCATGGTGAAGGGGCGCCCGGCCGCGGCCACCTCCGTCAGATGTGCCTCCACGGCCGGCAGCTCCGCGGAGTCGACCTCCGTCGGCGGGAGCAGGGTGACGTGCGTGGGGATGCCGTGAGCCGCGGCGTCGCCGAAGCCCGCGCGCCGCTGCTGGAGCAGGCTGCCGTGGGGCTCCGGGACCGCGATCGACACGCCGATCGTTACGGTCCCCACGTCGTCTCCTTCGTCGTGCCGGATGTGTTCTTCTGTTTCGTTCTCAGCCGTTTCGTCACCGCCGTCCGGCTATGACTGTACGACCACGGCACCGTTGTGGGCAGGCGCAGCCGTAGTGATGTGCAGCGCTCTGCCCCGCGGTGCGCGTGTGCGGTGGTGCGCCTCAGTGCTTGGCGGGCAGGAAACCCACCCGCTCGTACGCCTGGGAAAGGGTCTCCGCGGCGACCGCGCGCGCCTTCTCCGCGCCCTTGGCCAGGATCGAGTCCAGGGTCTCCGGGTCGTCCAGGTACTGCTGGGTCCGCTCCCGGAACGGGGTCACGAACTCCACCATGACCTCGGCGAGGTCCGTCTTGAGCGCACCGTAGCCCTTGCCGGCGTACTTCTCCTCCAGTTCGCCGATACCCGCGCCGGTCAGCGTCGAATAGATCGTCAGGAGGTTGCTCACGCCCGCCTTCGTCTCCGGGTCGTACCGGACGACGGTGTCGGTGTCCGTGACCGCGCTCTTGACCTTCTTGGCGGTGGCCTTCGGGTCGTCGAGCAGATTGATGAGGCCCTTCGGCGTGGACGCCGACTTGCTCATCTTGATCGTCGGGTCCTGTAGGTCGTAGATCTTCGCCGTCTCCCTGAGGATGTACGCGTCCGGGACGGTGAAGGTCTGGCCGAAGCGGCCGTTGAAGCGCTCGGCGAGGTCGCGGGTGAGTTCGATGTGCTGACGCTGGTCCTCGCCGACCGGCACCTGGTTGGCCTGGTACAGCAGGATGTCGGCGACCTGGAGGATCGGGTACGTGAACAGGCCGACGGAGGTCCGGTCGGTGCCCTGCTTGAGGGACTTGTCCTTGAACTGGGTCATACGGCCGGCCTCGCCGAAGCCGGTGAGGCAGTTCATGACCCAGGCGAGCTGGGCGTGCTCGGGGACGTGGCTCTGGACGAACAGCGTGCAGCGGGCCGGGTCCAGCCCGGCGGCCAGCAGCTGGGCGGCGGCGAGCCGGGTGTTGGCACGCAGTTCGGCCGGGTCCTGCGGGACCGTGATCGCGTGCAGGTCGACGACCATGTAGAAGGCGTCGTGGGTCTCCTGGAGGGCCACCCACTGGCGTACGGCGCCGAGGTAGTTGCCGAGGTGGAACGATCCAGCGGTGGGCTGGATTCCTGAGAGCACGCGGGGTCGGTCAGTCGCCATGCCCACCATTCTCTCAGTTGACTGCTCCCCTCCCTAAACGGGAGGGGATTCCTGGCTCGGGCCACCTCCTGGAGCAGCGTCCAGGAGGTCCTGCGCCCTCGGAGCCGGGTCAGCCGAGGTCGATCTCCGGGTAGAGGGGGAAGCCCGCCACGAGGTCCGTGGCCCGGTGGGAGATCTCGTCCGCGATCTTCGGGTCGAGGACGTGCTGGGCCTTGGAGGGGGTGCCCTTGCCGGTGGTGCCGGGCTCGGTGGCCGTCAGGACGCGGTCGATCAGGCCGGCGACCTCGTCCATCTCGGCGGTGCCCAGACCACGGGTGGTCAGGGCGGGGGTGCCGACGCGGATGCCGGAGGTGTACCAGGCGCCGTTGGGGTCGGCCGGGATCGAGTTGCGGTTGGTGACGATGCCGGACTCGAGCAGCGCGGCCTCGGCCTGGCGGCCGGTGAGGCCGTAGGAGGAGGCGACGTCGATCAGGTTGAGGTGGTTGTCGGTACCGCCGGTGACGAGGGTGGCGCCACGGCGCGTCAGGCCCTCGGCGAGCGCGCGGGAGTTGTCGACGATGCGCCGGGCGTAGTCCTGGAAGGAGGGCTGCCGGGCCTCGGCCAGGGCGACCGCCTTGGCGGCCATGACGTGCGGGAGGGGGCCGCCGAGGACCATCGGGCAGCCCCGGTCGACCTGGTCCTTGAGGGAGTCGTCGCACAGGACCATGCCGCCGCGCGGGCCGCGCAGCGACTTGTGGGTGGTGGTGGTGACGATCTGGGCGTGCGGCACCGGGTCGAAGTCGCCGGTCAGGACCTTGCCGGCGACCAGGCCCGCGAAGTGGGCCATGTCGACCATGAGCGTGGCGCCGACCTCGTCGGCGATCTCGCGCATGATCCGGAAGTTCACCAGGCGCGGGTAGGCGGAGTACCCGGCGACGATGATCAGCGGCTTGAACTCGCGGGCGGAGGCGCGCAGGGCCTCGTAGTCGAGGAGACCGGTGGCCGGGTCGGTGCCGTAGGAGCGCTGGTCGAACATCTTCCCGGAGATGTTCGGGCGGAAGCCGTGGGTGAGGTGGCCGCCGGCGTCCAGGGACATGCCCAGCATGCGCTGGTTGCCGAAGGCCCGGCGCAGTTCGGCCCAGTCCGCGTCGGAGAGGTCGTTGACCTGGCGGACCCCGGCCTTCTCCAGGGCGGGGGCCTCCACGCGCTGGGCGAGGACGGCCCAGAAGGCGACGAGGTTGGCGTCGATGCCGGAGTGCGGCTGGACGTAGGCGTGGCGGGCGCCGAACAGTTCCCTGGCGTGCTCGGCGGCCAGCGACTCGACGGTGTCGACGTTGCGGCAGCCGGCGTAGAAGCGGCGGCCGACGGTGCCCTCGGCGTACTTGTCGCTGAACCAGTTGCCCATGGTCAGCAGGGTGGCCGGGGAGGCGTAGTTCTCGGAGGCGATCAGCTTGAGCATCTCGCGCTGGTCGGCGACCTCCTGGCCGATGGCGTCGGCCACGCGCGGCTCGACGGCGCGGATCACGTCGAGGGCGGCGCGGAAGGCGGTGGACTCGTTGGACAGGGGCGCGGTGTTCTCAGGCATCGGGACCTCCGGACGTGGCGTCGGCGTTCACGTTACGGCCCAGGCGCACGGCACACTTTCCGCTCGGGCCGCTCCCCGATGGTCGGTCCCATCCCAGCGCGCCAGTCACGGCCCGCCGCCAGCGTACCGGGAGCACCCCGCGGCATCGGTCCCGTGTCCGCCATGCGGGCGAGCACGGGAAGGAGGGCAACTGCGTCTAGAGTCGCCTCGTGCTCTTCGGAATGGTCTGCGCTCTCGGTGCGGCGGTGTGTTTCGGCACGGCGACGGTGCTCCAGGCGATCGCCGCACGCGCCGCGGCGGACACCGGCAGGGGCGGGGACGCGGCGCTGCTGCTGCGGGCGGTGCGGCAGTGGCGGTATCTGGCGGGCCTCGGGCTGGACGGCCTCGGGTTCCTGCTCCAGATCGCGGCCCTGCGCTCGCTGCCGATCTACGTGGTCGGCGCGGCCCTCGCCGCCAGCCTCGCGGTGACGGCGGTGACCGCGTCCCGGCTGCTGCGGGTGCGGCTCAGCGCGCTGGAGTGGTCGGCGGTGGGCGTCGTCTGCGCCGGTCTGGCCATGCTGGGCCTGGCCTCGGGCACGGAGGGCCACGAGGACGGCTCGGCGGCACTGAAGTGGGCGATGCTCGGCGCGGCGCTGGCCGTGCTGCTGCTCGGAGCGCTCGCCGGCCGTCTGCCCGAGCGTGTCCGTGCCCTGCTCCTTGGCCTGGGCGCGGGCTTCGGCTTCGGCGTGGTCGAGGTGGCCGTGCGGCTGATCGACTCGCTCGTCCCGTCGGTGCTGTTCACCAATCCGGCGGCCTACGCGCTGCTCATCGGCGGAGGCGCCGCCTTCCTGCTGCTGACCTCGGCTCTCCAGCGCGGTTCGGTGACCACGGCCACCGCGGGCATGGTGATCGGCGAGACGATCGGCCCCGCGGCGGTCGGCGTGGTCTGGCTGGGCGACCGCACCCGCGAGGGCCTGGCCTGGCTCGCGGTGCTCGGCTTCGCGGTGGCGGTGGCGGGCGCCCTGGCGCTGGCGCGGTTCGGGGAGGCGCCGGTCGAGACGGAGCCGGTCGAGAAGGCGCCTGCCGCGCAGGGGTGACCACCGCTCGCCCGGGCCGCCCGACGGGACGTCAGGGCAGCACCCGGCACAGGGCGTCCAGGGCCGCCGCCCACGCGTGGTCCGGTGGGGTGCCGTAGCCGACGACCAGGGCGTCCAGCGGTGCCACGGCGGCCTGCTCGTGGCGGAAGCGGGACAGTCCGTGGAGGGCGAGTCCCTGCCAGGCGGCCGCCTGCACCACCGCGGACTCGGTGCCGGGCGGCAGCCGCAGCACGGCGTGCAGACCGGCGGCGATACCGGTGGGCCGGACGTCGGGCGCGCGGGTGGCGAGGGCCTCGACCAGGGCGTCGCGGCGGCGGCGGTAGCGCAGGCGGGCCGCGCGCACATGGCGGTCGTAGGCGCCGGAGGTGATGAACTCCGCGAGCGTGAGCTGGTCCAGCACGCCGCAGGTGTCGGAGGCACCCTTGGCGGCCGTGGCCTCCTCCATGAGGGACGGGGGCAGGGCCATCCAGGCCAGGCGCAGTCCGGGGGCCAGGGACTTGCTCGCGGTGCCCAGATGGACCACGCGGTCGGGGTCCAGTCCCTGGAGCGCGCCGACGGGCTGCCGGTCGTAGCGGAACTCGCCGTCGTAGTCGTCCTCCAGGATCAGGCCGCCGGTGCGGCGGGCCCAGTCGGTGACGGCGGCGCGCCGGTCCGGGTGCAGGGGCACGCCCATCGGGAACTGGTGGGCCGGGGTGAGCAGGACCGCTCCCGGGTCGGTCAAGTCGCCGATGACCGTGCCGAGTTCGTCGAAGGGCAGGGGCCGGGTGCGCAGGCCCGCCCGGGCCAGGATGTCCCAGTGCACGTCGAGGCCGTAGGACTCGACGGCGACCGTGGTCACGCCGCGGGCCCGCAGGACCGTGCCGAGGATCCGCAGCCCGTGCGCGAAGCCCGCGCACACCAGCAGGTGGTCGGGGTCGGTGCGGACGCCCCGGACCCGCGCGAGATGGCCGGCCAGGGCGGTGCGCAGTTCGGGCCGGCCGCGCGGGTCGCCGTAGCCGAGGGCGTGGTGGGGGGCGGTGGCCAGGGCGCGGCGGGCGGCCTTGAGCCACTGTGTGCGGGGGAAGGAGGCGAGGTCCGGGGTGCCGGGGACGAGGTCGTGGACCGGGCGGGGGCGTTCGCGTGGGTGCCGGGCCGTGCCGGTCCGCCCGGCGTCCGCGTTCGGCGCCGGCCCGAACGGCGAGGCGGGTGCTCCCAGGGCCACGCGCGTGCCGGAGCCCTGGCGGGCGGTGAGCCAGCCCTCGGCGACCAGGTCGGCGTAGGCGTCGGCGACCGTGTTGCGGGCGACGCCCAGGTCGGCGGCGAGGTTCCGGGAGGAGGGCAGCCGGGTTCCGGGGACCAGACGGCCGCCGCGGACCGCCTCGCGCAGGGCGTCGGTGAGGCCGCGGCGCACGCCGGGACCGGCCGGTTCCAGATGCAGGTCCACGCCCAGAGTGGCCCATGATTCCGCCATGGAAATGGACCATACTCCTGGGCTGCTTCGCTCATAGGGTCGGGCGTATGGCTACGACGACGAACACCGGCGAATCCACGGACACCACCGGAGGCGCCCCCGCGTACGCGCCCGAGCACGAGCCCCGTACGCAGTGGGCCAAGCACGCCCCCGAGGTCTACAAGGCCATGGTCCGGCTGGACGCGGCCGCGGGCCAGGGTCTCGACCCGCGGCTGCGCGAGCTGGTCAAGATCCGCGCCTCGCAGCTCAACCACTGCGCGTTCTGCCTGGACATGCACACCAAGGACGCGCTCGCGGCCGGCGAGAGCGTGGAGCGGATCGTGCAGCTGGCCGCATGGGAGGAGTCGCGGCACTTCTACTCGGAGAAGGAGCTCGCGGCGATCGAGCTGACCGAGGCCGTCACCGTCCTCACCGACGGCTTCGTGCCGGACGAGGTGTACGGAAGGGCCGCAGCGCACTTCGACGAGGCCGAACTGGCCCAGCTGATCGCCTCGATCACGGTGATCAACGCCTGGAACCGCTTCGGTGTGACGACCCGCGCGGTCCCGGGCCACTACACGCCGGGGCAGTACAAGTGAGGACCCCGGTCCAGGGGCCTGCCGGGCTGCCTGCCGGGCCCCTGGACCGGGTGGCCCGGCGGGTCCCGTCCGCGCTCAGTGCAGCCACTCCTTCCACGTGGACTCGTGGCCGTCCACCCACTTCTTCGCCGCCTCCGCCGGGGTGAGTCTCTGGTCGGCGATCATCAAGGAGACCTCGTTCTGGTCCTCGGTGGTCCACTTGAACTTCTTCAGGAAGGCGGCCGCCGTGCCGCCGGACCGGGCGAAGTCGGCGTTGAGGTACTTCCGCAAGGCCGTGTGCGGGTAGGCGCAGGCGACCGCGGCCGCGTCCGCGTCGCAGCCCTCCTTGTACGGAGGCAGCCGCACCTCCGTCATGGGAACCTTCTCGAACAGCCACTGCGGCGCGTACCAGTACGTCAGGAAGGGCTTCCTCTCCTTGGCGAACTGCTTGATCTGGGTGATCTGCGCCGCCTCGGAACCGGCGAAGACCACCTGGTAGTCCAGCTTCAGGTTGCGCACCAGCGCCTTGTCGTTGGTGACGTAGGACGGGGAGCCGTCCATGAGCTGGCCCTTGCCGCCGCTCTCCGCGGTGCGGAAGAGGGAGGCGTACTTGTCGAGGTTCCTCCAATCGGTGATGTCCGGGTACCGCTCGGCCAGGTACGTCGGGACGAACCAGCCGATGTGCCCGGTCACCCCGAGCTCGCCGCCCCGCGCGATGGTCTTCTTGTCGTCGACGTAGCGCTTCTCCTGGTCGGGGTGGCCCCAGTCCTCCAGGATGGCGTCGACGCGGCCCTGGCTGAGCGCGTCCCAGGCGGGGACCTCGTCGACCTGGACGGTGTCGACGCGATAGCCCAGCTCGTGTTCGAGGAGGTACTGGGCGACGGCCACGTTGGACTGGGCGCCGACCCAGGACTGCACGGACAGGGTCACGGTCTTCGAGCCCCGGGCGCCCGCGAACGGCGACGCCTGCCGGGTCATGTCGGCGGCCCCGCAGCCGCTGGTCAGCGCCAGCACCGCCACGACGGCGGTGAGAGTCGTACGGCGTCCCATGTCAGGCTCCCTTCCCGGGGCGGCGGCCGGTCGGCTGGGTCACCCGGTCGAGCATCAGGCCGAGGCAGACGATCGCCGCGCCGGCGACCAGACCGGTCGCCAGGTCGCCCTGGGCGAGGCCGAACACCACGTCGTAGCCGAGCGCGCCGCCACCGACCAGGCCACCGATGATCACGACGGCGAGGACGAGCACCACGCCCTGGTTGACGGCGAGCAGCAGCGCCGGGCGGGCCAGCGGAAGCTGCACCTGGCGGAGCTGCTGGCCGCTGGTCGCGCCGAGCGAGCGGGCGGACTCCAGGGCGGCCGGATCGACCTGGCGCAGGCCCTGCGCGGTGATCCGGACGACCGCGGGGAGGGCGTAGACGACGGCTGCGGCGACGGCCGGGGCGCGACCCACGCCGAACAGCGCGACCACCGGGATCAGGTACACGAACTGCGGCATCGTCTGGAAGACGTCCAGGACCGGGCGCAGCAGCTTCTCGAAGCGGTCGCTGCGGGCGGCGGCGACGCCGGTCGCGAAGCCGAGGACGAGGGTGACGGCGACGGCCGCCAGTACCTGGGACAGGGTGTCCAGGGACGGCTTCCACACGCCGAGCACACCGATGGCGGCCATGGCGAGGACGGCGGTCAGCGCGGTGCGCCAGGTGCCGATCAGCCAGGCGAGGGCGGCGACGATCAGCAGCACCGACCACCACGGAAGCCACTGGAGGCCGGAGCGGACCGGGTCCAGGATCCAGGTGGTGAAGCGGCCCGCCCAGTCGGCGGTGCCGCCGATGTACGGGACGCCGGAGTACAGGTGGGCGGTCATCCAGCCGACGGCCCGGTTGACGGGCTCGGCGATGCCGGCGGTCCAGCCGGCGGGCCAGTCCGGGCGGCCCGCCAGGCGCGCGAGGAGGGCGACGGCCACGGTGGCGACGGCGGCGCAGGCCCAGGGGCGGACGCCCTGCCGCTCCTGCCCGAGGCGCTCTCCGGCGGCCCCGGTCACCCGGTCCAGTACGACGGCCAGCAGCACGATGGGGATGCCGGCCGCGAGGGCTGCGCCCACGTCGACCGAGGCGAGCGCCTGGTAGACGCGGTCGCCGAGGCCGCCGGCGCCGATCACGGAGGCGATGACCGCCATGGACAGCGCCATCATGATCGTCTGGTTGAGGCCGAGGAGGAGTTCCTTGCGGGCCAGTGGGATACGGGCGGTCAGCAGCCGCTGGCGCGCGGTGGCGCCGAGGGAGTCGACCGCCTCCAGCACCTCCGGGTCCGCGCCGCGCAGGCCGAGCGCGGTCAGCCGCGCCATGGGCGGGGCGGCGTAGACGACCGTGGCGAGGACGGCGGCGGGTACGCCGATGCCGAAGACCAGGACGACGGGCAGCAGGTACGCGAACGCCGGGAGCACCTGCATGGTGTCCAGGACCGGCCGCAGGACGCGGTCCATGCGGTCGGACAGGCCCGCGGCCAGACCGAGCAGCATGCCCACGAGCACGGAGGCGAGCACCGCGACCACCATGAGGGCGAGCGTCTGCATGGTCGGCACCCACATGCCGAGCAGTCCGCAGGCGAGGAAGGCGGCGGCCGTGCCGAGGGCGAGCCGGACACCGGCCACGCGCCATGCCACGAGGGCGGCACCGGCCGTGACGCCCGCCCAGCCGGCGGCGAGGAGCGTGAGGTAGACGGCGCGCACGGAGATCACGACCGCGTTGCTGACGTGGCCGAGGAAGTAGAGGAACAGCGGGTGGCTGTCGCGGTTGTCGATGATCCAGTCGCTGGCGCCGGCGAGCGGCCGGGACAGGTCCACCGTCAGCTCGTGCGGCCAGGTGCCGCTCGCCCAGCGGCTGTGGGCCAGCGGGACGAGCACGGCGGCCAGGACCGCGAGGACCAGGAGTTTCCGCGCGGCGGGGCGTTGGAGCACGCCGGGCAGACCGGCGCGCGGGGCCGGTACGTCGATCGTGGCCATCAGACGGCTTCCGGAGTGACGCCGGCGTCGTCCGGGACCGCTTCCCTGGGCCCGCGCGGCACCGTGGCGTCGGTTCCGGCCACCACGGACAGCAGCGCGTCCGAGTCGACGACGCCGACACAGCGGCCCGCGTCGACCACGCGTGCCGGTGCTCCGGCTCGCGCCACGGCCTCGATGGCCTGCGCGACCGTCGCCTCCGGGGGGACCGCCGGACCGTTCCCGGCCTCGTCGGCGGAGGCCGGGCGCATGGCGCCGCGGACGGTCAGGACCTGCTCGCGCGGGACGTCCCGGACGAACTCGCGGACGTAGTCGTCGGCCGGGGAGCCCACGATCTCCTCGGGGGTGCCCAGCTGGACGATGCGGCCGCCGCGCATCAAGGCGATGCGGTCGCCGAGCCGGAGGGCCTCCTGGAGGTCGTGGGTGATGAAGACCATCGTCCGGCCCTCCTCCCGGTGCAGGCGGACGACCTCCTCCTGCATGTCCCGCCGGATGAGCGGGTCGAGCGCGCTGAACGGCTCGTCGAACAGCAGCACTTCGGGGTCCACGGCGAGGGCGCGGGCCAGGCCGACCCGCTGGCGCTGGCCGCCGGAGAGCTGGGCCGGGCGGCGCTCCTCCAGGCCCGTCAGGCCGACCTTGGCGACCATCTCGGCGGCCCGCTCGCGCCGTTCGGACCGGGCGACGCCCTGGATCTGCAGGCCGTAGGCCACGTTGTCGAGGACCGTGCGGTGCGGCAGCAGGCCGAAGTGCTGGAAGACCATCGCGGCGCGGTGCCGTCGCAGGGCGCGCAGCCGGGCCCCGTCCATGGCGCGCACGTCCTCGCCGTCGATGGCGATGGTGCCCGCGGTGGGCTCGATCAGCCGGGTCAGACAGCGCACCAGCGTGGACTTTCCGGAGCCGGACAGGCCCATGACGACGAAGACCTCGCCCTTGCGCACGTCGAAGGAGACGTCGCGGACCGCGGCCGTGCAGCCGGTGCGCTCGCGCAGTTCGGCGGCGCCGAGCGCGCCGAGTTCCCGGTCGGCGGGGACCCGGCCGGCGCGGGGGCCGAAGACCTTCCACAGGCCGTCCACCGAGAAGACGGGGGTGGCCTCGGAGCCGTCGGTGGGAGGTTTGCGGGTGGGGACGGCGAGAGCCATCAGCGCTCACCCCCGAGCAGGTCGACGGCCTTCTCCCCGACCATGAGCACACCGATCATGGGGTTCACGGCGGGCATGGCGGGGAAGACGGAGGCGTCCGCGATCCGGATGCCGTCCAGTCCGCGGATGCGCAGCTCCGGGTCGACGACCGCGAGTTGGTCGTCGACGGCGCCCATCCGGCAGGTGCCCGCCGGGTGGTAGACGGTGTGCGCGGCCTTGCGGGCGTACTCGCTCAGCTCCGCGTCGCCGAGGATCTCGGGACCGGGGCACACCTCCCGCTTCAGCCAGCCGGCCAGCGGTTCGGTCCTGGCGATCCGGCGGGCGGTGCGGATGCCGTCGACGAGCGTGCGGGCGTCGTAGTCGTCCTCGTCGGTGAAGTAGCGGAAGTCCAGGGCCGGTTTGACGGACGGATCGGCGCTGGTGAGGTACAGCCGGCCCCTGCTCCTAGGCTTGGGGATGTTCGGGGTCATCGACACGCCGTACTGCGGGCGTTCGTAGCCCAGCCGCTCCGGGTTGTCCGTGAACGGGATCTGGTAGAAGTGGAACATCAGGTCCGGTCCCGCGCTCTCGGGGTCGCGGCGCACGAACAGGCCGGCGTCGGAGTCCATCGCGGAGTTCTCCGGTATGGGGCCGTTCGTCTCCCACACGATCACCGACTCGGGGTGGTCTAGCAGGTTCTCGCCGACGCCCGGCAGATCGTGGACGACGGGGATGCCGAGCTTCTCCAGGTCCGCCTTCGGGCCGATGCCGGAGTGCAGCAGCAGCCGCGGCGAGTCGACGGCGCCCGCGCAGAGCACGACCTCGCGGCGGGCTCGTACGAGGTGTTCGGCGCCGTCGTTGGTGCGCACGTGGACGCCCTCGGCGCGGGTGCCGTCGAGCTGGAGCCGGTACGCCCAGGTCTCCAGCAGGATGGTCAGGTTGGCGCGCTCGTCCATCACCGGGTGCAGATACGCCACTGAGGCGCTGGAGCGCTTGTTGTCCTCCGGGTGGTAGGCGAGGTCGAAGAAGCCGACGCCCTCGTGGAACGGCTTCTTGTTGAAGCCCTCGACGCGCGGCACCGCGAGCGCGGCCTGCGCGGCGTCGACGAAGTCGCGGGCGATGGCGTTGCGGTCCTTGTCGTCGACGGCCACGATGTTGTTCTTGAGCCGGGCGTAGTACGCCTCCATCGGGACCGCGCCCCAGCCCTTGGCGCCGGCCGCCTCCCACTCGTCCCAGTCGGACGGCAGCGGCTTGAACGCGATGAGCGTGTTGTGCGAGGAGCAGCCGCCGAGGACGCGGGCGCGGCTGTGCCGGATGTGGGAGTTGCCGCGTGGCTGCTCGGTGGTGGGGTAGTCGTAGTCCAGTTCACCGCCGAGCAGGCCCATCCACCGGCGCAGGGTCAGCACGTCGTCGCGGCCGACGTCGCTGGGGCCGCCCTCGATGACGGCGACGGTGACGTCCGGGTTCTCGGTGAGGCGGGAGGCGATGACGGAACCGGCCGTGCCGCCGCCTATGACGACGTAGTCGAACTCATGGGTGTCGGGCATCGGGATCCACTCCAGTGGGGGGTCGGGAGATCCGGGGACTTCGGAGGTCTGCGGTGGTGCCGGACGCATGCGGCCGCGATGACGGGCGCCCCGCCCGCGGCCCGCGGGGGCTCAGCCCGCGAACCAGCGCACCGGCCTGGGGGCGAGGTTCTGGTAGACGTGCTTGGTCTCGCGGTACTCGGCGAGCCCGGCGGGGCCGAGCTCGCGGCCGACGCCGCTCTTGCCGAAGCCGCCCCATTCCGCCTGCGGGAGGTAGGGGTGGAAGTCGTTGATCCAGACGGTGCCGTGCCGCAGCCGGCCGGCCACGCGCCGGGCGCGGCCCGCGTCGGCGGTCCACACGGCGCCCGCGAGCCCGTACTCGGTGTCGTTGGCGAGCGCGACCGCCTCGTGCTCGGTGCGGAAGGTCTCGACGGTGAGGACGGGTCCGAAGACCTCCTCCCGGACGACCTTCATCTGGCGCGTGCAGTGGTCGAGGACCGTCGGCTCGTAGAAGTAGCCGGTGGCGGGCCGGGTCTCCGCGGGCTCGGGCCGCTTGCCGCCGCAGCGCGGTACCGCACCCTCGGCGAGCGCGGAGGCGACGTACGCCTCGATCCTGGCGCGCTGCCGCTCGGAGACGAGCGGGCCGCACTCGACGCCGGGCGCGGTGCCACGGCCCAGGCGGATCCTCTGGGCACGGCGGGCGAGTTCGGTGACGAAGCGGTCCCGGACGGACTCCTCGACGATGAGCCGGGCCCCCGCGGAGCAGACCTGGCCGCTGTGCAGGAAGGCCGCGTTGAGGGCCTGGTCGACGGCGGTGTCGAAGCCCTCGTCGGTCGCGCAGGCGTCGGCGAAGACGATGTTGGGGTTCTTGCCGCCGAGTTCGAGGGCGACCTTCTTGACCGTGTCGGCGGCGGCCCGGGCCACCTTGGCGCCGCTGACCAGGCCGCCGGTGAAGGAGACGAGGGCGACGTCGGGGTGTTCGGCGAGCCGGACGCCGACGGTGTGGCCGGGTCCTGTGACGATGTTGGCCACGCCCGCGGGCAGGCCGGCCTCGACGAGCAGGCCGATCAGCGCGACGGTGGTCAGCGGGGTGATCTCGCTCGGCTTGATCACGAAGGTGTTGCCGGCGGCGAGCGCCGGGGCGATCTTCCAACTGGCCTGGAGCAGCGGGTAGTTCCAGGGCGTGATCAGCGCGCAGACGCCGACCGGCTCATGCACGACGACGCTGTGCACATCGGGCGTGCCCGCGTCCACGACCCGGCCGGGGGCCTCCGCGGCGGCGAGGTCGGCGAAGTAGCGGAAGGCGTCGGCGACGCAGTCGACGTCGACGCGGCCCTCCTCCGCGGTCTTGCCGGTGTCCCGGCTCTCCAGCAGGCCGAGCTCCTCCCGGTCGCGCACCAGGAGGCCGGCCACCCGGCGCAACAGGGCGGCGCGCTCGGCGACCGGGGTGCGCGGCCAGGCGCCCTCGCCGCCGTCGAAGGCGCGCCGGGCGGCCTCGACGGCCACGTCCGCGTCCTTCTCGTCGCCCTCCGCGACCACGGCGAACGGTGCCGCGTCCGCGGGATCGAGGATCTCGCGTGTGGCGCCGCCGATCGCCTCGCGCCACTCCCCGCCCGCGTGGATGGTGCCGCGCGCACCGTGTCCCGTACTGTCCGCCATGATCGGTACTGCCTTCCGCTCCCGCTCAGTTGCCCTGCGTCATGCCGTGCCCTGCGCAGGAAGAGTGAGCGGGCACCTGCCCCCTTCCTCGGGGTCCATGCCCTACCGGTGACCGGAAGTGTTCCGGGTCACGGAACTTGGGGACATCGCGGAACAAAAGGGACGACAGGGCGTACCTGGAACGACGGCGGCTCAGCCTCCGCAGGTGGCGGAGGAGGGGCAGAACCAGTCCAGCGCCGCCGCCAGAACCCCCCGCTCGTCGTCGCGGCCGTCGGACTCGGGCCCGTAGGAGGCGAGCGCGTACAGCCTGCCGTCGGCGGCCTGGAAGCGTTCGTCCACCACGTACCAGGTGCCGATGTCCGGTTCGCCCCTGAGGGAGTCGGCCAGGTACTCCAGCCGGGAGCCGGTGAAGTCGCCGCTGTCCAGGTTCACCCGGGACAGCGTCCGGAAACCCGGGGGCTTGGGCACCGCCTCGGACAGGTACAGGTCGAACGACTCGTCCGGGGAGAACTCCCGCACCTCGTACACCTGGAGCCGGTGACGGCCCGTGGAATCACGGTAGTTGACGATGTCCATGCCGTACTGGGAGGTCACGGTGGACCGCTGGTGCTGCCAGCCCTCGGGCACGGCGATGCGGAAGCCCTCCGGGTCGTCGTAGGCGGTGTAGCCGGCCGGCGGCTCGTCGGCCGACGGGGACGGCGTCCCGGTGTCCGGTTCCGGTGAGACGTACGTGGCCGGGGGCGGTTCGGACACGGCGGGCGTGCCGCTCGTCGTGGCGGCCACCCGGTCGCCGCCGTTCCTTCCGCCGCCGAGGCCGAGGGTCACCACCAGGGCGACGGCGACGCCGACGGCGGCGGACGCGCCGATCACCGCCCAGACGGTACGGCGGCTGTGCCCGCCGGGCACGGCCGGCGGCGCGGGCGGGGCCGGCGGCGCGGGCGGGGCCACCACGGGCCACACGTCGGTGGGTGCGTCGGGATCCCGGACCCCACCCGGCGGCCACGCCGGCAGAGGGCCCGGCCGGGCGGGCGGCGGCGGGGTCGCCCGCGCCACGTCCCGTGTGCCGTCCTCCCAACGCTGGGTCTCGTCGTTCCAGTGCCGCCCGTCCCCGTTCACCACGGTGTTCCCCCTCACATCCCGAGCAGGCCGGCCACCGTCCCGGCCGACGCGAGCAGGGTCAGCACCGACTGGGCGTCGGTGAGCAGTTCGCGCAGCCGCTGCCGCCTGCTCGCCCCGGCGGCGCCGGTGCGGGTGATCTCGTCCTCGGTGTCGGCCAGCGTGGCGTCCAGGTCCCGGGTCTGCTCGGTGCTCCGCAGGCGCCTCAGATCGGCGCGCAGCTCCCGTACGGCCTGGAGCAGTTCCTCGTCGGCCGGGTCGCGCGGGGCCGTGTGGTGGTGACTCTCGGCATGCGCGTGGCTGCCGATGGCGAAGGTGCTGTGGGAGACGTCGCCGAGGCTGACGCCCGGCTCATCCGCGGTGGTCATCGCTGCCGGGTCCCTTCTGTCCGGTCACTGACCGTCGGTGGTCGGGGAGGTGGTGCGGGGGGTGTGCGCGCCGTCGCCCGCGGTGGAGGCCGCGTGGGCGTGCTCGCCGATCGCGAACGTGCTGCGCGCGACCGAGTCGATGTGCACGCCGCCGTTGCTGATGTTGACGACCTTCTGGACGAACTCACCCGTCCGGTAGCCGTGTTCGGTCAGTGCCGTGCGCACGCCGTGTGCGATGCGGTCCTGGATGCTGCGCAGGTAGCGATCGACGTCCATCTGCTGGAACAACGAGCGGGAACGGGCCGCGCCCAGCTCCCGTACGGACACGGCCGGACCCTCGGGCAGGGCGTTGCCGTAGCCGCCGGTGAGCAGCTGCCAGCCGTGGCCGGCGGCACGGAACAGGGTGAACAGGGAGCGGACCGCCGAGACGGGCACCTGTCCTGCGGCCCAGGTCGCCCTGCCGAACGGGCTGTTGTTGCGCAGCTGGTGAGCCATGCGGTCGGCGTCCTTGAAGTCCTCCCGGATCGGCATCAGCACATGCGGGGCGATCTCCAGCATCAGCATCCGCCCCTGGGTGTGGACGCGCACGTGGACCGTGACGACCAGTTCCTCCTCCCAGCCGCCGACCCGCACCCGCAGGAAGTGCCGCCGTTTCTCGGCGCCCTCCTCCACGGCCCGGTCCCGGTGCGCCTCGAAGGCCTCCCGGCCGTACGGGGCGTCCTCACGGCGGGTCATGCCCTCGGCGGGCAGGAACACGCACTCGTCCAGCTCCAGCCAGCGCAGCCGGTCGCGGACCGCGTGCCCCGCGTACTGGGGGGGCAGCCGCAGGCCCTCCAGGAGCGACCGAACGGTGTCCAGGACCGTGCGGTTGCTCAGCGGGCGCGGTTCCCTCCCCTCGGCGGGACGCATCTGGACGGCGAGCACCCAGGTGTCGTGGGCCTTGCCCGCGCCGCAGAACGGGTGCGACTCGCGGTACATGACCAGCGGGGCGTGCTGTTCCAGCCGGATGCGCTCCTTCAGCCGCTGGAAGCGCGGACTCTCCGCCCGCTCCGCCGGGTCGGAGGCGGCGTCCGGGAAGCGCTCCGGGGCCAGTTCGCCGCCCAGGGCGCGGGCGAACTGGCTGCGCTGGACGCCCGCGCACACGGCGACGGCCAGGAACAGCACGAGCGCCAGCCAGGCCTGCAGCGCGCCGATCGTGCCGTGGCCGCCGAGCATGCCGGACAGCCCGGGCAGCAGGCCAAGCAGGAGGCCCTTCGGTCCGTCGACGTAACCGTGGCGTGCGGCTTCGGCCTCCTCCTTGCCGGAGAACGCGGCGACCACCGTGGCGAGCAGCAGGACCGCGAAGACCAGGCGGCCCAGCCAGCGCATGGCGAGCGCCGCCGCCTTGCGTCCCGCCGGCTCGCGCGGGTCGTCGCCGCGGACGGCCACGCCCGTCGCCAGCAGCAGGCCGGGCAGGAGGTAGACGGCCATCGCCCCGCCGGTCAGCGGCCAGCCCACGATCCACAGACCCACGATCGCCGCGGCCCAGCCCACCTCCACGCGGCGTGCGCGCAGGGCGTGCGCCAGCACGCGCGCCGCGTCGAAGCCGAGGGAGGGGGCCACGATCCGCTGTTCGTTCAGGTGCAGTTCCTCGATGACGCGGTCCCGGAAGACGGGGTCCAGATAGGTCCCCGCGCACAGCAGCCGGGTGGCCTCGCTCGCGTGCGGCGGCATGGGCGGGGGCGCGTCCGGGGGCGGCGGCTGCGGTTGCTTCGGCACGGATGCGGTGCTCACGCGACTCCCCCGAGATGCGAAAGGTCCTCAGTTCCACAGAACTGATGAACCATCAGCATAGAGGGGCGGAAAGCCGCGAGGGAAGCGAATTGTCAAGAGGGCACCACGGTGACACGAGCCACACCCGACGGCCGTCTCCTTCCGTCCCGATCGGGCGGCACGAACACACAGGCCCCGCTCCGGACGGATCCGGAACGGGGCCTGCGGACAGGTGCGGTGGCTCAGATCAGGCCGAGGGAGCGGACCGCCTCGCGCTCCTCCTCGAGCTCCTTGACGGAGGCCTCGATGCGGGCGCGGGAGAAGTCGTTGATCTCCAGTCCCTGGACGATCTGGTACGAGCCGTCCTTGCAGGTGACCGGGAAGGAGGAGATCAGGCCCTCGGGGACGCCGTAGGAGCCGTCCGACGGGATGCCCATGGAGGCCCAGTCGCCGTCGGCGGTGCCGTTGACCCAGGTGTGCACGTGGTCGATGGCGGCGTTGGCGGCGGAGGCGGCCGACGAGGCGCCGCGGGCCTCGATGATGGCCGCGCCGCGCTTGGCGACGGTCGGGATGAAGTCCTCGGCCAGCCACTTCTCGTCGTTCACGACCTCGGCGGCGTTCTTGCCGGCGACCGTGGCGTGGAAGATGTCCGGGTACTGGGTCGCGGAGTGGTTGCCCCAGATCGTCAGGCGCTTGATGTCGGCGACCGTCGAACCCGTCTTCTTGGCGAGCTGGGTCAGCGCGCGGTTGTGGTCCAGGCGGGTCATCGCGGTGAAGCGCTCGGCGGGCACGTCCGGGGCGGCGGCCTGGGCGATCAGCGCGTTGGTGTTCGCGGGGTTGCCGACGACCAGCACCTTGACGTCGTCCGCGGCGTGGTCGTTGATGGCCTTGCCCTGCGGCTTGAAGATGCCGCCGTTGGCCTCGAGGAGGTCGCCGCGCTCCATGCCCTTGGTGCGGGGGCGGGCGCCGACGAGGAGGGCGACGTTGGCACCGTCGAAGGCGACGTTCGGGTCGTCGCTGATGTCGATGCCCTGAAGCAGCGGGAACGCGCAGTCGTCGAGCTCCATGGCCGTGCCCTCGGCGGCCTTCAGCGCCGGCGTGATCTCCAGGAGGCGCAGTTTGACCGGCACGTCCGCGCCGAGCAGCTGGCCGGAGGCGATGCGGAAGAGCAGGGCGTAACCGATCTGGCCGGCCGCGCCGGTGACGGTGACGTTCACGGGAGTGCGGGTCATGGCGTTCTCCGTATGACAGCTGGCGGTGGGGCGTCCCTGCCCCGGGGTGCGGGATCCCGCCGCCGGCCGCTGACCGGCGGCGCCGCGATGACCGATCACTCAACGGATGATCGATCTCTTGGCGTCAAGAGAGATCCAGCCGTCAGGCTATCGCCTCTCCGGGATCTCGGACGGCCGGGCCCCTGTGGCCCGGCCCACAGAGCGACCCGGTGACGTGGGAGAGGCGGCCGCCCGTCCGGGAGAGGAGGGACGAGGGCGGCCGCCGTATGGGGGTTGCCGGAAAACCGGACTCCCGTGGGGGTACTGTCCGCGTGCCCGGTTCGGCGGCCCCCACACCTGCCCCGTGCGACTTGTCATCCGGACGGCCCCGTACCGCCACCGCGGTCACGGCACCAGCCGGTGCACCCCGTCTGTACCAGCGCCGGTGCACCCCGTCTGTACTAGCCGGTGCACCCCGTCTGTCCCGAGGCCAGCGTCGCGCACGCCTTGGCCTGCTGCGCGTCCCGCACCGCGACCATGGGCGTGTACGCGATCGTCTCGCCGTCCGCCGCGAGCGCGCCGCGTTCCGTGCGCGCGCCGACCGTGACCCGGACCTCGTCACCCTGGACCGCCTGGGTGATACGGGCCCAGGCGGCGCCGCAGGTCCTGCTGTAGCGGACCTCGAGCAGGGTCGTGCCGACGGTGACGCTGTCGGCCGTGCTCACCAGGTTGCCGCTGCACCCCATGGCCTCGGCGTCCTTGCCGGTGCAGCCGTCCGCGACGCACTTGACGCCGGCCGGCAGGCTGACGTCGGCGGAGGGAGAGGGCGACTTGGGCGCGTCCGCGGCCTTCTTGCCGTCCCCGCCGCCGGTGAGGAGGAAGACGGCGCCGATCACGGCCAGGGAGCTGGCCGCTCCCGCGAGGAACATCATCACCTGCCGCTTCCGTCCCCCGCCGCCCGAGGAAGCGGGACGGGGAGAGCGCGGGGGCTCGCCCTGCGGGCCGGGGGAGGCCGGGGTGTACGGGCCGCCCGGGTCGCTCTGGGCGTACGGACCGGCGGAGACCACGGGCTGCGGGCTCGTGAGTCCGGCGGCCGGCCCGGCGCCCCCGGCCGCGGGCGCCTTGACGTCGGGGGTGCGTCCGCCCGTCCGGGACGGTCCCTGGTAACCGGCCAGCCCCCAGGAGTTGCCACCCGACGACGTCTGGGTGCCGGGAGCGGAACCGGCACCGGCCCCGGTGGATCTGGTGGCTCCGGTGGTTCCCGCGGCCGAGCCGGCGCGGGTCCCGGATGCCGGGTCGAGGTCCGGACTCTCGCCGGGAGCGGCGGGCCCGGGCGCGGTGGCCGGGAGGTGAGCCGTCGCCACGGCGTCCTCCGGGGCCGGCGGCGCCTTCCGCGCGGTGCCCTCACGCGCGTCCGCGTCGGACGCCGTCGGCTGCACGGGCACCGCGGGGGACACGCCCGCCGGGCCCGCGCTCCCCGGTTCCGCCGTGGCGACGCCGTTCCTGCGGGCGGGCTTGCCTCCACCCGCCTCGGCGCCGGGTGACCCCGCGCCCAACTCCCCGAGCTCGGCCCGCGCCTGGGCTATCCGGATGGCCTCCATGGTCCGGTCGTGGCGCAACTCCGCCCGGCTCCAGGCCCGTTCGGCCAGCTCCCACATGGTGGTGAGGTGGACCGGATTGGTGCCGGTGACCTCGGCGAGCGCCACGACCGCGCCCTTGGGCGCCAGGAGCCGTCCGTTGAGGTACCGCTCCCAGGACGTCTTGCTGTAACCCGTGCGATCGGCGAGCGCAGCGACACTCAGGCCGCCGCGGTCCACGAGCCGGCGCAACTGACTCGCGAACTCCCTGATCTGTGGATCGAGTTCATCGGGCAAGGCCTTCCAACGAGGCATCGCTTCCCCTTCCCCCCGGTACGTGCTGGTTGTTCCCCGCGCGTGACGCCTGTGCCGAGTCGCTGTTCTCGCTGCCCAGTTCTCGCTACCCACAGGAGCGCGCCCCGCCAGGATCTCAGGTCCCGCATCAGGGGCGCACGGGAGCACTCGGGCCGGAGCGCGCGCCCGGTGCGCCGACTGCCCACGCTAGCCGGACGGGTGGATCGCTCTCAGCCGCACGGCGGACTCTGTCGACACCTCGGCACATCCCGGATCCGGGCGTGACCTCGTGCGTCCCAGCGGTCCCCGGCGCCTCGGCTCTCCGGCCCTCCGGCCGAGGCCGAGTCCGGTCCGGGGTCCTGTGGCAGAGCGCGGACACCGTAGCGGAACGGTCACTTCCGTGCCACAGCGCACGGAAAGGCGTTGAACGGCCCGTTCGCCGTGCAGGAGGCTTGGTCCCGGCGGCGGCCCGTCCTGACTCGGGGGAGAGGACGGGCCGCCGTACGCACCGTGGTGCTAGCCGTTGCGGACCGTGAAGTGCAGCGCGTCGTCCAGGAACGGGATCTCCAGCCAGGGCTTCGGCTGGGCCATCAGCGCAAGCAGGACGATGGCGCAGCCCAGCAGGCCGAAGGTGACGATGTCCGTGAAGCGGGAACGGACCGCGAGCATGCCGACCCGGGGCAGGAACCAGCGCAGCCCGGCCCCGCCGAGCAGCGCGAGGCCGATCAGCAGCAGACCGACCCTGAAGGCGTCGAAGGCGGTCACCAGCAGCCCGAGCCCCACCGTGCCCAGCACGGCCAGCAGCGGCCACTGCCGAGCGGGCGCCGGTGCGTCGCCGGGCGCGGCCCGGCCGCCGCCCTCCGGCCGCGCGGTGTCCCGCGTGAACAGCGGGAAGCGGCGTGTGCCACGGCGCGCCCTGCCCGAGGCGTCCACGACAGCCACCGGGTCCCGTACCTCTACCTCTGTCTCCGGCTCCGCGGGAGCGGCCTCCCGCCCGGTGCCCTCCGTCTCAGCCGACACTGCGCTCCGCCGCCTCGACCACGTTCACCAGCAGCTCGGCCCGGGTCATCGGGCCGACCCCGCCCGGGTTCGGGGACAGCCAGCCGGCCACCTGGGCCACGTCCGGGTGGACGTCGCCCACGATCCGGCCCTCGGCGTTGCGGGAGACACCGACGTCGAGGACGGCCGCGCCGGGCTTGACGTCCTCGGCGCGGATCAGGTGCGGGGAACCCGCCGCGGCGACGATGATGTCCGCGCGGCGCAGGTGCGCGGACAGGTCGCGGGTGCCGGTGTGGCACTGGGTCACCGTGGCGTTCTCGCTGCGCCGGGTCAGCAGCAGCGGCATCGGTCGGCCGATGGTCACGCCGCGGCCGACGACCACGACCTCGGCGCCCTTGATCTCCACCCCGTGGCGGCGCAGCAGCGTCAGCACGCCGTTGGGAGTGCAGGGCAGCGGGGCGGGCTCGTTGAGGACGAGCCGGCCGAGGTTCATCGGGTGCAGGCCGTCCGCGTCCTTGTCCGGGTCCATCAGCTCCAGGACGCGGTTCTCGTCGATGCCCCTGGGCAGCGGAAGCTGGACGATGTAGCCGGTGCAGGAGGGGTCCTCGTTCAGCTCCCGGACGACCGCCTCGATCTCCTCCTGGGACGCCGTGGCCGGCAGTTCCCGCTGGATGGAGGCGATGCCGACCTGGGCGCAGTCGCGGTGCTTGCCGGCGACGTACTTACGGCTGCCGGGGTCGTCCCCGACCAGGATCGTGCCGAGGCCGGGCGTGACGCCCTTCTCCTTCAGCGCCGCCACGCGGGCGGTCAGATCGGATTTGATCTCGGCTGCGGTGGCCTTGCCATCGAGAATCTGGGCGGTCATGTCCTTATCCTCGCGGATGACCGGCTCCCGGTTCCAATCCGGGTGGTCCGCCGGGTTCCCCGCACGCCCGTGATCGGTGACGTTGCCGTTGCGCAACAGCTGGGGCACGTGGCTGGACAAGTAAGCCCGTGGTAAAGAACCATGGGCAGCACAGTGCCGCGGGCAGTACCGGGGGGACCGACCGCTTCCGATTTTCCTCCGAACCATGCTGCGCGTTGTCCCCGCACTCGAGGCAACGGAGGAAAGATCGCCATGAGCTTCGGCGACCCGAACAACCCCTACGGTCCGCCGCAGGGCCAGCCCGGCCAGCCGCAGGCCCCGCAGGGCCAGCCCGCTTACCCGCAGGCCCCACAGGGCCAGCCCGGCTACGGGTACCCGCAGGCGCCGCCCGTCGGCCAGCCGTACGGCTACGGCCTTCCGCCCGAGATGCCGGGCCTGATCAAGACCGCCCGGGTGCTGCTGTTCATCCTGGCCGGTTTCCAGTTGCTGGTCGGCATCATCGTCGGCATCGCGGGCGCGGCCCTCCAGGACGCCTCCAACGGCCTCGGATCCGGGGACACCACCAGCATGGCGACCGGCCTCGTCATCCTGATCGCCCTCCTGATGCTGGTGATCGGCAGCCTGTCGATCTTCCTGGGTGTCAAGTTCAAGAACGGTGGCAGCGGCATCCGCATCACGACCATCGTGTACGCGTCGCTGATGATCCTCGGCAGCGTCGTCAACATCGCCAACGGCCAGGGCGGTTCGGTCACCTTCGGCGGACTCGTCTCGCTCGCCTTCGGCGGCATCATCCTCGCCGCGATGGTGAACAGCGCGGCCTCCGCCTGGTTCAGCCGTCCGCGCTACTGACCGGGACGGTCGCATTCGCGCCATTCATCCTCAAGGGCCGTGTCTCACCCCGTAAGGGGGGACACGGCCCTGGTGCGTCGCCCTAGTCTGGATTCCGTAGCCGTCAGGCACGGGGAGACGCACCTTGTACAGCATCATCGTGGTACCTCCGCCGACCACGGGGGACGGACGACACAGCACCCAGTTCCGGCTCGCGCCCTGCGAGCGCCTGGCCTTCGGGCGCTCCGCCCCGGACAACGACCTGGTGATCGCGCACGACGGGGTGTCCCGCCGCGCCGGTGAGATCACCGCGCACGGGGCGTTCTGGATATTGAGCAACCTCTCCGCCCGCCACACGTACGTCGTGGAGAACCCGGAGGGCGCGGGCGAGCACATCAAGGTCGCGCCGGGGCGGCTGGACGCGCCGGTTCCCTTCGAGTTCTCCCGGATCGTGCTGCCCGCGGCCGGTGACCTGCTGCCCATCGAGGTGTGGGCGCCGCGGCACGACTATCTGAGCGGCGCGGACGGAACCGAGGGCGAACCCACGGCGCCGGCGTTCTCCGTGGACCGCAGCAAGCGCTACTTCGCGGTGCTCGCCGCCCTGTGCGAGCCCCGGCTGCGCGGGGACCCGCACGCCGCGGCGCCGACCGTCGACCAGGTGGTCGAACGGCTGCGCCCGGCCTGGCCGGCCGCTTCGCGTACCTCGGTGCAGTGGAACATCGACTACCTGGCCGTGAAGCTGCGGCTGAAGCCCGGCCCGGAGACCGCCGAGACCGGTCCCCGCCTCAACGGGAAGAAGGAGTCGCTGGTCTCCCTGGCCCTGCGCTTCGACCTGGTGCGGGAGGACGACCTGGCCGTCCTCGCGGGCCGGCCGAGCCGGGTGTCCCGGTGACCGAGCCGTACGCCGTGCCGGTGCCCCGCGGGTACCGGGTCGGCGTCTGGGAGGTGTGCAGACCCATCGCCACGGGCGCCTTCGGCAGCGTCTACGAGGGGCGCCGCACCGGAGGCGACGGGACGCTGCCGCGCACGGCCGCCCTGAAGTTCCTGCCCACCGGCACCGGCACCCCGCGCCAGCTCACCCACCTGCGCGAACTCGTCGAGCGCGAGGTCGCGTTGCACCGCAGGCTGCGCCGCCCTCGGCTGATCCGGATGTACGAGACCCTGACCGTGGACGACCCGGCCCGCCCCGCCCTGGACGGCGCCACCGTGCTCGTCCTGGAGAAGGCCCGGGGCTCGCTGGCGGCGCTGCTCGACGCCGGGCCCCTGCCCGGCACGGGACCCGTGCTGCTGGCACAGATCTGCGAAGGGCTCGCCCAGTTGCACCGGGCGGGCTGGGTGCACGGGGACCTGAAACCGGCCAACGTGCTGCTGATGCCGGACGGTTCGGTGCGTCTGGCCGACTTCAACATGGCCGCCGAACTGGAGGGCACCCACGCCTACACGCCGGCCTTCTGCACCCCCGACTACACCCCGCCCGAACTGCTGTGGTCCGAGATCGGCGAACGCGGGCGCCGGATCCGCCCGTCCACCGATGTATGGGCCTACGGCGTCCTCGCCCATCTGGTCCTCACCGGCGCCTTCCCGCTGCCCGGCGCCACCCCGACGCTCCGCAGGGACGCGGCCGCCGCGTACGCCGGCGGCGCTCAGGAACTGCGCCTGTCCCCCGAACTCCCCGACGCCTGGCGGGAGATCGTCGGCGGCTGCCTGGCCCGTACGCACGAGGACCGCATCGGCACCGAGGCCCTGCTGCGCCGGGTCTCGGCGGCGGCCGGGACCTCCCGGCCGCCCCGCATCGCGCGGATCCCCCGAATCCCCCGGATTTCCAGGGTTGCCGGGATTCCCCGAGCCCGCCGCCGGCACCGCGCGGCCGTCCTGGGCGCGGCGCTCGCCGTGGCGGCCGCGGCGGTGCTCGTCCACGGCCTGGGCACCCGCGCCGACCGCCCGCCCGACGCCGAGGAAGCCGCACCGTCGGCGACACCCGCCGCGTCCGCCTACGGCGCCGCCGAACTCCGAACCGACCGCGGCGTCCCCGTCGTCCACCGGCGGCTGATCGTCGACGCCGCGCACGGCTGCGACAAGCCGGACGTCACACCCGCGCTGATCGCCGCCATGCTGAAGGTGGAGAGCGACTTCGACCCCGGCCTGTCCGACCCGGCCGCGGACGAGTACGGCATCGCCCGGTGGACACCCGCGGTGCTGCGCTGGTGGATGCGGTCCGACGGGCAGCCGGCCCCCTCGGTCCCCCGGCCTCCCTTCTCCCCCGCCGTGTCCGTCCCGGCCATGGGCCGCTACCTGTGCTTCATCGAGCCACGGCTGGAGCCCGGGCTGACCGGTGACCGGCGGGTGCTGATCGCCGCCGCCTACCGGACGTCGTACCGGAAGGTGAACGCGGCGGGCGGAGTCCCCCCGAAGTACCGCGACTACGGCGCCCGTGTCGCGCACTACCTCAAGGAGTACACGCCGCCGGGCGGGAAGTGACCCTGGGACGTCCGAGGTACCGCGGCCGCCCTGCCCGCGGCACGGTGGAGCCGTCCACCCACCCCACGGGGTGGCAGGACCTCGACCAGGTCCTCGACTCGGGCAGGAACAAGGGGGAAACAGTCATGACCATCATCCGCAAGGCGCTCGCCATGGGCGCCGCCACCGTCACCGCCGGCGCCGCTCTCGCCCTCGGCATGGCGGGCAGCGCCCAGGCCGCGTCGCCGTGCTGGAAGAGCGGCTCCGTCTGGTACTGCAACAACGCCAGCGGCGCCAACGTCTACAAGAGCACCAACACGGGGACCGTCGTGGGCCGCATGTACTCCAACCCGTCCTGGTTCGTCTGCAAGTTCGACGGCGGGCAGAACCACGGCGGGCCGCACCCCACCCGCTGGGTCTACACCCAGGCGGACAACGGGGCCTGGGGCTGGATGAGCGACAACAACATCGCCTCGGAGACCAACCCGCTGCCCACGTGCTGAGGCCGGCGTGAGCGCGGCCTCCGGCTCTCTCGTGGAGAGGGCCGGAGGCCGCGGCCGTCAGGGGCGTTCGCCGGTCAGTGGAAGAAGTGGCGGGTCCCGGTGAAGTACATCGTCACGCCCGCCTTCTGCGCGGCCTCGACGACCTGGTCGTCGCGGATCGAGCCGCCCGGCTGGACGATCGCGCGGACGCCGGCAGCGATGAGGATCTCGGGGCCGTCGGGGAACGGGAAGAAGGCGTCCGAGGCCGCGTAGGAGCCGCGGGCACGCTCCGCGCCGGCCCGCTCGACCGCCAGCTTGCAGGAGTCGACGCGGTTGACCTGGCCCATGCCGACGCCGACCGAGGCGCCGTCCTTGGCGAGCAGGATCGCGTTGGACTTCACCGCCCGGCAGGCCCGCCACGCGAAGGCGAGGTCGGCCAGCTCCCCGGCCGACAGCGCCTCGCCGCTGGCGAGGGTCCAGTGGGCCGGGTCGTCGCCGTCGGCCTGGAGCCGGTCGGTGGCCTGGAGCAGCACGCCGCCGTCGATGTGCTTGGCCTCCACCCGCGCGCACGGGCCGTTCGGGGCCTTCAGCACCCGGATGTTCTTCTTCTTGGCGAGGGCCTCCAGCGCGCCGTCCTCGTAGTCCGGCGCGACGATGACCTCGGTGAAGATCTCCGCGACCTGCTCGGCCATCTCCTTGCTGACCGGGCGGTTGACCGCGATCACCCCGCCGAACGCGGACAGCGGGTCGCAGGCGTGCGCCTTGCGGTGCGCCTCGGCGACGTCCGCGCCGACCGCGATGCCGCACGGGTTGGCATGCTTGATGATCGCCACGCACGGCTCGTCGTGGTCGTACGCGGCACGGCGGGCGGCGTCCGTGTCCGTGTAGTTGTTGTACGACATCTCCTTGCCGTGGAGCTGCTCGGCCTCGGCGAGTCCGCCGGCCGGGCCGCCGGTGTAGAGGGCGGCGGGCTGGTGCGGGTTCTCGCCGTAGCGCAGGGTGTTCTTGCGCACGTACGTGGCACCGAGGAAGTCCGGGAAGGAGGAGTCGTCGGCGGGCGCGTAGGAGGAGGCGAACCAGGAGGCGACGGCCACGTCGTAGGCGGCCGTGTGCTGGAAGGCCTCGGCGGCCAGCCGCCCCCGGGTGGCGAGGTCGAAGCCGCCGTCCTGCACCGCGGCGAGGACGTCGGCGTACCGGTCCGGGCTGGTGACGACGGCCACGGACGGGTGGTTCTTGGCGGCGGCGCGGACCATCGAGGGGCCGCCGATGTCGATCTGCTCGACGCACTCGTCGGGCGAGGCGCCGGAGGCGACCGTCTCGCGGAACGGGTAGAGGTTGACCACGACGAGGTCGAAGGGCTCGACACCCAGCTCGCCCAGCTGCCGCCGGTGGTCCTCCAGGCGCAGGTCGGCGAGGATGCCCGCGTGCACCTTGGGGTGCAGGGTCTTGACCCGGCCGTCCAGGCACTCGGGGAAGCCGGTGAGGTCCTCGACCTTGGTGACGGGCACGCCGGCCGCGGCGATCCGGGCGGCGGTGGAACCGGTGGAGACGAGTCCGACGCCGGCTTCGTGCAGCCCGCGGGCGAGCTCCTCCAGGCCGGTCTTGTCGTAGACGCTGACGAGCGCGCGCCGGATGGGCCGCTTGTTGCTCTCGGCGGTCACTGGATAACTACCTTTCGTCCCTCGATGCGATAGCCGTTGCGGGCGAGCCGCCCCACGACCTCGACGAGCAGCCTTCGCTCGACTTCCTTGATGCGCTCGTGCAGCGCGCTCTCGTCGTCCTCGTCCCGTACCTCGACCACGCCCTGGGCGATGATCGGGCCGGTGTCGACGCCGTCGTCGACGAAGTGGACGGTGCAGCCGGTGACCCTGGCCCCGTACGCGAGCGCGTCCCGCACGCCGTGGGCCCCGGGAAAACTGGGCAGCAGGGCGGGGTGCGTGTTGACGAACCGCCCGCCGAACCGCGCGAGGAACTCCTTCCCCACGATCCTCATGAACCCGGCGGAGACGACGAGGTCGGGCTCGTGGGCGGCGACGGCCTCGGCCAGCGCCGCGTCCCACTCCTCGCGCGTGCCGTAGTCCTTGACCTTCCGCACGAAGGTCGGCACCCCTGCGCGCTCGGCGCGCGCCAGCCCCTCGATGCCGTCGCGGTCGGCGCCCACGGCGACGATCTCGGCACCGTAGGCCTCGACTCCCGCGTCGGCGATCGCGTCGAGGAGCGCCTGGAGATTGGTGCCGGATCCGGAGACCAGCACGACGAGGCGCTTGGCCACGGGCTTGGCGGCCACGATGGGGCCCTTTCTCGGGGGAGCTGTTTTGTACGGTCGTACAAATGCTTCGCGCCCCCGGATACGGGGAAGCCTACGAAGCGGCCGACCGTCAGCAACGATACCGGCACATCGGACGGCCCCCATGGGACGGGGGCGTGGCCGGAAGGTAGCGTCTGGGGGGAGCTGGTACGGGAACGCAACACACGCACCGTGCGTTGACGCGGTGAGAGATCCCGGACCATGGGCCCAGTGCCCTTGAGGGGCTCTCCGCACCAGCAACCTCCGTGCCCGCACGGTCGTGCCGGACCAGCCGTGCCGGACGGGCCGTGCCGGACCAGCCCGTGCCAGACCATTCGTGACTCACCAAGGGGAAGACGCTCACTTGATGCCGGACCGCAGCCTGCGACTCTCCACGCTCCCTCCGCAGCCGGCGCAGGGAGGGCGGCACAGCGCCGTATTGCTGCGGGAGCGCCCGTCCACACCTCCGGACGCGGCCTCGGACGGGCGGTCCCCGGACGGGCGGGACGGCGCCGGACGCGGCAGCGCCGCCCCGGACGACAACCCCTTCGCACCGCCGCCGGAGGGCACCCCCGACCGCCCGTGGCAGCCCCGGCCCCAGTCCGGCCGTGACGCCTCCTCCGAGGGCGGTTCCGACGGGTCCGGCGACGGTGGCGGCCACTGGGGCAGCCAGTGGAGCGACCGCCAGCCCGGCCGCTCCCCCAGCGGCTTCGGCGAGCGCCCGCAGCGCCCCGGCGGCCCGCAGAACCCGAGCGGCGGCCCCAGCCCGCGCTGGGACCCCACCGACCCCGCCCAGCGCCGCGCGCGGTACGCCCTGCTGTGCGGCATGTGGGCCTTCTTCTTCGCCCTGTTCGGCTGGCCGTACGTGGCCCTGCTGCTGGGCGCGCTCTCCCTGTACTGGGGCGCCAGCTCGCTGCGCGCCAAGTCGCGCGGGCACGACCGCAACGGCCCGGCCCCCGAGGGCCGCCCCCAGACGACGGCCGCGATCAGCGGTCTGGTCACCGCGTCCCTGGCGCTCGCCCTGGTCGCCGTGAACTTCACGGCGCAGATCGTCTACCGCGACTACTACTCCTGCGTGAACGACTCCCTCACCCACGAGGCGAAGCAGTCCTGCGACCAGCATCTCCCGGCGGAGCTGCGGGGCGTGCTGGGGATCAGCGACTGACGGGAGCGTCCGGCGCGGGGGGCTCCTGCGCGCCGGGTTCCTGTGCGGAAGGCTCCCGCCGGGCGGGCGGGGCCACCGGGTTCCCGTGACCGGGGGCCGCGGGGGGATCCACCGGCTCCCCTGTTCCTGCCGGCTTCGTGCTCTCCTCCTCCCCCACCGCGGTCTCCCGCGGTGCCTCCGTGCCCGCCGCCGCTTCCCTCAACGCGGTCCAGCGGGCCTGCCGGGCCCCGTCCTCGTGCCAGGAGGGGACTCCCGGCACCGGCGGGTCGAGGAGCAGGACGTCGTACGGCTCGAGGAGATCGTCGTAGGGGACGGGCACCGGTGCGGGCCGCGGGGACCGGGGCTTCGAGGTCTTCGCCCGCAGGAGCCGGCCCCACCTGCTCACCCGCGCGCGCACGGCCTCTGCGGCCGACGGCCGCGGCACCGTGACGGTGGTGCCCGCCTTGGCCTCGGCGGTCTTCGGCCGGGCCGCGACGCTCACCGGTCCCCGGGCGAAGCGGCAGCGCCACGCCCGCAGCACCACCGCCGTCGGCACGGCCCCCACCGAGGTCCACACCAGCGCCGCCGCGCCCACCTGCCACCCCACCGGCCCGAACCGGGCGAGCGCGGCGTTCCCGAGCGGGCCGCCGGCGAGTGCCGCGAGCGCCCCGAGAACCGCCGCGCACAGCAGACAGGCCAGTCCTGCGCCGGCCACCGTCCGCCGCCACGACCAGGCCCGCAGGCCCGCACGCGACTCCCCGCCGCCCCGCTCCCCGCCGCCGCGCTCCTCCCGTACCGCCGCCCTGGCCACGAACCAGCCCATCGTCAGCCCCGCCACCACCGGCACCGACGCCGTCACCCAGTCCAGCTCGGTGCCGGGTCCGGGGTCCGGCACCGCGGCGAGCAGCGGGAAGGGCGGCAGCAGCGGGGCCGGGTCGGAGACCGGCGGACCGACGACATGGCCGGCGCCGAGCACGAAGCCTGGGCCGAGGGAGTACGCAGCCGCCCACAGCACCGCGTTCGGCAGCAGCGCCAGGCACAGCAGCAGTACGGCGAACCGTCCCGACCAGCCTTCGGTCAGCTCCAGGAAGGCCCGCTCGACCGACCCGGCGTGCGCCACCAGCGACACCGCGAGCAGCACGGCCCCGCCGCCGGCGAACACCATGGCCCCGGCGCCCGCCGCCCGCGCCGCGGCACCCAGGCGCGCCCGCGGACCAGGCCCGAGGAGCAGCCGCCGCGCACCGCCCGGCAGCAGGCGCAGCGCCCGTTCCAGGGGGGCGCGGGGGCAGCCGTACGCCGTCCACACGCCGCTGCCCGCCGCCGCCGCCGTGACCAGCGGTACGCACACCGCCGCCCACGCCCACGAGGGCCGCAGCGCACCGCCGGCCGCGTACGCGACAGCACCGGATCCGACGGCGAGGTAGCCGAGGACGACGCCCGCCCAGGCAGTGCGCGGGGGGACGAGCGGCCCGCCGTCGCCCCCGTCGGTCGTGTCCCGGGCCGCCCGGTGCACCAGCAGCACGGGCAGCGCGAGCAGCAGCAGCGGGGTCACGCCGACGGGCGCGGGGACCCCGGTGAGGGTCTCGGTGCGGATCAGTTCGGAGCCGTGCGCCAGCAGCCACAGCGCGGCGGCGACACGCAGCGCGCCGCCGGGCCCGCTGTCCGGATACGGCGAGCTGATCCACAGGACGATGACGAGCACGGCGAACGAGCCGAGGCCCAGCCCCGCCGCGACCGCACCGCCCAGGAACCCGGCTCCGAGGCCGGGTGAGCGGTCCCTCAGGCGGATGCGGAGGCGTGACAGCGGGGGACGTCGGCGGGTCGTCTGGATCACGGCCTCCATGCTCCCAACGGCACACGCTTTCCGGGCGCAACAGGCGAACCTCCGCCGTGTCACTCAATATACGATTATGTGCCTATTCACACGGAGGGACGCATCATGACGATTAGTCATGCGAACCCGCTGCCATCCCCCACGGCGGACCGGCGCTCCGGCGCGACCGCCTCCCTGACGCGGGATCAGGCCCTCGACGCGGCGGACGCCCCGCTGACGCCCGTTCAGGCCTTCGACGCCCTGTACGCGTTCTGCGCCCCGGCCCTCGTACGCCAGGCCTATCTGCTCACGGGCCGGCACGAGCGGGCGCGCGAGTCCGTGGAACAGGCCTTCCAACTGGCCTGGCAGCGCTGGCCGGAGGTGGCCCACGACCGGGACCCGGCGGGCTGGATGCGGGCGACGGTGTACGAGTGCGCGCTGTCTCCCTGGCACCGCTTCCGCCGGCGGGGCCGCACCCCCGACCCACCGGCCGACCCCGCGGACCGCGCGCTGCAACGCGCCCTGATGCTGCTCCCGCCGTCGTACCGCCGCACCCTGGTGCTCTACGACGGTGTCGGCCTCGACCTGCCCGAGACGGCGGCGGAGACGGAGGCGAGCACCCCGGCCGCGGCGAACCGGCTGATGCACGCGCGCGAGGCGCTCGCCGCGTGCCTGCCCGAGCTGGCCGACCCCGCGGAGCTGCACCGGCGGCTGGTCCGCCTGGCCTCGACGGAACGCCTCGGGGCGGGCGAGCCGGCCGGCGTGCGCACGACCGGGGAACGCCGGACCCGGTTCTGGACCCGGTCCGCCATCGCCTTCACGGCCACCATCATCGGCGCGACCACGCTCACCCTGCGCACCGCCCCCACGCACTACCTGGCCCCGGTCTCGCCCGGGCACGCGATCCACGGGCTGCCGGTGCAGGGCCTGCTCGGCCCGCTCCCGCCGGAGGCGCTCAAGGTGCGCGCCGAGCTGAGGAAGGCGTCGGCGGGCGGGCCGGAGCGGCTGGCCCCGGACAGCAGATGACAGGAACGGCCGGCGCCGGACGACTCGGCCGGTCCGCGCACGGAAACGCCGGTGGGCCCGCCCCCATCTGGGGACGGGCCCACCGGACCGGCTCCGGAGAGCTCAGCCGCCGAGGGCGGCCGGTGCTCAGCTGCCGAGGATGGCGCGGGCCAGCTTGGCCGTCTCGGTCGGGGTCTTGCCGACCTTGACGCCCGCGGCCTCCAGGGCCTCCTTCTTCGCCTGCGCGGTACCGGAGGAACCCGAGACGATGGCGCCCGCG